>JAAWCI010000025.1 GCA_022793145.1 Bacilli bacterium
AATGGCTAATTGGAGATGGAAAAAGTCTTCAAATAATGGCATTATTTCACTTATTTTAGCAAAAATAGAAAAAATTATAAGAATCAAGACAAAAAAAGTAGCATATTCTTTTTGAATATACCACTTTGTCAACAGTCTGAAGCAAGCAGAAAATTCTACTTGCTCTTATTTATCCTATTTTTACACTATCATGCCAAATAATTTCTCTTATAAAATCTGATTGATAATTGATTTGTTTTGGACACATAATATAAACTTTATTCTTTGTTCTTGTAAGTGCCACATAGAAAAGTCTTCTTTCTTCTGGATAATTCACAAAACTTTTCTCTTCTTTATTTCGAATAAATTTTATAATATTATGATCTTCTATTTTACTTGGAAATCCATAAGTATCATCTAATACATTTAATAATACAACTTGATCATATCCAAGCCCCTTTGCACTATGAACAGTTAAAAATTCTAATTTCATATCTGGCTTTTCTTTTAAAATAATAGAGTCATAAGATCCTTTTTTAAAATATTTAGAATTTAATATATTATCAATATCTTTTTTGTATCGCCCTAAAAGTAAAACTTGATGTTCTGGATTTTCTTCATAAATTTTTAATAAGGCTTCTCGTAATTGTTCTGGAAGATTGTTTACCTCATTTTCTAAATCTTCATCATATTCTACTAATTCTACTGGTTTTTCTAAATGTTTATCTGACGATAACTCTTTTTGAAACTGTTCAATATTTTGTCCAACAAATTCTCCTGCTAAATCAATCAATTCTTGACTATTTCGATACGTTTTTGTGATCTTTACAATTTCTGCATATCCCATTGATTCATAAAATTTCGTAAATAATTCTACATCAGATCCTGAAAATGAAAATATTGCTTGCCAATCATCTCCTACTGCTACAATTTTTGCATTAAATAAATCTGATAAACGCTTTGCAAAATGGTAACGTTGCTCAGAAATATCTTGATATTCGTCAATAATTACGTATTGATAATTTAAATCTTTATATTGTTCTTTCAATGTTTCCATATTATGATATGCAAAATTAATCATATCTGAAAAGTCAATTTGATTTTTTTCACGAATGTCTAATTCATACTGCAAATAGAAAGCTCTCATAACTTGAAGCTGCTTTCTTAATTTTTCATCTTCTATCTCCTTAATCATTCTTTCTAAATCTTCTTTTTGATAGTTTTGTTCTTTAAACAAAGTAATAAATTTCATAACCAAATGTAGAAAGTTAAAAAATAAAGAATCTTCTGAAGTCTCCATTAAGCGATAAAACAACTCTTTATCAGTACGCTTATGTTTATGAACATATTTTTCATCTAATGCTTTAGATAATTCTGGAAGATAACTTGTCTTTTCCTCATACTGACCAAATAATTCTATAAAATCTGTCTGATACTCATTATGAACTGCTCTTTTTCTAAAAATACCAATTCGATAATCATTATCATAACAATTAATTTGATTGTCTTTTCCCAGTTTAGCAAGTCCATAATATTCAATATAAATAGAATCTCCTCCATCATGAACTGTAAAATCTGGTTTATAGGTTCTATTATAGTTTAATTTTTCTGGATATAATTCTTCATAAGAATAATTAATATTATTTTTGTATAAATAGTTAGCAATTTTAACTTCACCTTCTGATTTTACATATTCTCCATTAATAGTTTTATTATATTTCATTCTACTTCTTGTTCTTTTTACTACTTCTTTTGCTAAATCGTTTTTACATTCTTCATATTTTAGTTCAGTATAATAATTCCAATAATCTTCAAAGTTTTCATACTCTAAACATTTTTCATCAAAATGAATTTCTTTTGGGAAGGCCTCCATCAATGATTTTAATAATTGTTTATCTGGAAATACAATATTTTTTACATAACTTGCCAATAATTGATATTGACCTGCATTTCCTATAATAGAGACTTTTTCTTTTTTTATTTTTCTTATGAAATCGGCACCTAATTTGTGAAATGTTAATACAGATACTCCAAGCTTAAAATCTTCATTGATTCTCTCATCTAATTCATCAGCCGCTTTATTGGTAAATGCTAAAAGAATGATTTGCTTTGGATCTACTTTTCTCTTTTCTACTAAAAATTTTACTTTAGCAGCAATCGTTGTTGTTTTTCCACTCCCAGCTCCAGCAATTACTAAAGAATAATCTTCATCTATTAAAATTGCTTTTCGTTGTTCTTCATCTAATTTAATATTTGAATCTACTTCATCAAACATATGGTCAAAATAATCTTTATATTCCTCTAACTTTCTTTGAACAAATTTTTCATTATGGCCATCTATCATTTGGTAACCATTTTGACTTAGTTCCTTCATTCTTTGATAAATTTCTGAGTTTTCTTCAACATATTTTGAAAAGTTTTGAAAATAATCTTGATACTTATCTATAAATTTATCATATCGTTTTTTAGAAATATATTGATCCTGATTATTTAAATCATCAAAGTCTTTTAAACAAGCTTCCATGCTTTCTGTAATCATTTCTACCATATGATATCACCCTATCCTACTATTAGTAGTATAACATTTATAAAAAAAGATGTAAATTGATAGATAGAAAAAATGAGTTTAGGAAGTGTAAAATCAAAGTGGTAATTACATAAATTCAGCACCTGGCGATAGTCAATGTGTAACTATTTTATTTTTTTATATTCTTTATATAGTTCATCAACTATATATTTCAAAACTTCTTTTTGCTCATCAGTAAAATTAACATTTGATTGTATTAACAATTTCAATGCT
>JAAWCI010000084.1 GCA_022793145.1 Bacilli bacterium
GTTTTTAAGTCCATTTTTGGAGTTTTCGATTATTTGTAAGGTATTTTCCTTTTCTTGATTTAATTCTTCTAATTCAGCCTTTTTTTCGGCTATATCGTACTCTAATTTAGATTGATTTTGTTTGTTTGCTCCAATGTCTCCTCGATAGAGATTAAAACCTTTTTCAGTTATAAATTTATTAAAATCATTTTGCATCTGATGAAAAGATAATTTGCCACCTCTATCTTTCCAAAACTGGTCGCAGTTTAGAAATTTTCCTTTAATCTCTTCATAAATAATTTTGCCTTTGTCATCACGAAGTAGTTTAGGAACAATAGAAGTAGTACCATCTTTTTTGATTATTTCTTCTTTTACTACTTTTCCATTTTTATCTTTGACATAGCATTTTCTTTTTACTTTATCAACAACAGGAACAAAGTATGCTTGAAGATGCGGTGTATCCTCATCATAATGAATTTGGGAGAGTATTATATTTTCTTCTCCAACATAATCTTTTAGAAATTCCATACAACAATCAAAGAAAAATGATACAGTATTTGGTATATCTTCTTTAGATTTTATATTTGGTATCATTACTGTCTGACCCTTTTTATCTCCTGTGCGATAAGTTCTACCGCTATCTATAAATTCCATTCCAAGTGCTTGAAAAAATTTAGGTCCACTTGTGAATGTTACACCATTTAGTAAGTTAGTGCTTGGTTTATTTAAATATTCTATATTTCGATTTTTTAAATTATGTTTTACTTCTTGATATAAATTATTTTGAGTAAGTGATACATATTCTACATTAAATTGTGTTCTTTCTTTATCATAATTTCCTGTGCCTTTTCTATTAGTCATTTCAATACCAATATTATAAAGGTCAGCTTTTTTATACTGATTTTCTATTCGTACAACTTGTTTGCCATCATACATTTAATTCCTCCTTTGCTTGTATTTCTTTGGTATTTGAGGTCTTTTAGACCTATCTCACTAGGGCATAGCCCATGTGAGATTAGGGAGTTCCCTAATAACCCCATGCTTGTTTAACTCGCAAATGCCTAAACTAACGTAAAGGCAAATGCTTATAAACAAGATTAAATAATAATCACCTGCTAGGCACTTATTATTTAATAAATTATGAAAGGGTAGTACCTTTCATAATTGTAAAAATATTCACTATCGCCACTTTCATTGCTTTGCAACAAAACGTGCCTCGTTCATTTTTTACATATAACTTTTTACAAAAAAGTTACAAAAACTATTATGAAAATTATTCATTTTCATAAGTTGGTTCTTCATATTTTGCGATGTAAACTCTTTCAGTAGCGGTTCTTTTTTGCTCAATATGAAGTCCCTCTTTTTCTAAATTCGCTATATTGTTATTTAATAATTTTCCAAATGCTGACGGAGTAATTTGTAAATTTAATTTACTTGTTATATCCGATGCAGAGAATGAAAAATCTTTTTGTTTAATCGCATAATTTAGAAAAGTTAGTATATTATAATTTAAGTCATCACATTCGACTTCTGATAGTTCAAATAATAAATTATCATTTCGTTTTAGAACTAAATCTAATCCTTCATAATCTCTACTTTCATAATTTAAAATGATTTTATTCTTTAGGTTGGAATCTTGTTTTAAAGTAATTTTTCCATCAACTGATCCATCAATAGCAGTGCTACCTAAGGAAGTATTATTCTTATTTAAGTGATGAACTAGAAGAATAGTGAAGTCATATTTTTTACATAATTCTCTAAATTTTGGAATCACAACTTGTCCCATATCTTGATAATTATTTAGGTCATAACCATTGTTTAAATCAATCCCACTAAACATATCTATGATTACAAATTTACCATTATATTCATTAGAAAATGTTTGAAATTGTAGTTGTAAATCCATTAAATTTAATTTTCTT
The DNA here is from genome assembly GCA_022793145.1 of Bacilli bacterium. The sequence goes on from JAAWCI010000084.1 coordinate 1,902, forward strand.
TCACTTGGATTTTGTTCTATCATTACGAAATTGTCATCATTAAAGCTTAAGTTCATCTTATCAATTCTATCAATTATTTGTGTAGAATTCATTTCTGTGCTAATATATAAGACAGGAGATGGACTTGTCCTAAATCCTAGAAATGTTGTCCCTGTTGCGATAGAGTTAGCAAGTTGAAGTGCGAGTAGCGACTTGCCAACCTTTGGTCTTGCAACAAGACAATATAATCCTTTAGATTTCATTAGGTTATCAACTATGAAGTCTTTTTTTGTTACTTCTTTTCTCATTTCACTTATTGTTTTCATTTAAAACTCCTTTCTAGTTAATAACTTCTTTAGACATTTTTTGAAGATAACTGATATTTATTTTTAGATAACTTACAACTTCATTCATTGGAAGTAATTTACTAGTAGGTAATTGATAACCTTTATTTTCTAAATCAATTTTTATTTCATTTTTTAATTTAATAGCATTATTTTTCCCTAAACCTGTAAGTTTTCTTAAATCGTTTAAATCACACCATTGCTTTGATATTAAGGTTAAAGTTTCTTTTGCATTCATTTATTCACCTCACTTTCTTTCATTTGATGGTTTTAGTGTTACCAACAACTCCCTTTAAGGATGTATATATAGTGATTAGCCATATATGTAACGAAGATTTTAGTTAATCTACAACTCTCGTGCCAATAGAGGTTATTTTGCCTTGCATTTATTTAACGAGTCGGCAGAATATCGGCGATGTCCAACTCTATATAGTTTTCAAAGAACAAATAGGTGCAAATTGTCAATTTCGATATTATTTTAAAAGTGCCAATATGCACCTAATGATTACAATATAATACTTTCGGTGTAAAATGTCAACATAAAAATTAAAAAATAATTATTTTTAACAAAATTTAATATAAAATAGACAAAATGCACCAACATATGTTATAATTATAAACGAAGAGGAGGCATTCTTATGGGGAAAAATGATAAAGATACTATTAATGTAGTTATAGGAAAACATATGGCTGAATTAAGAGGTCAGTTTAATTTATCTCAAAAAGAAATATGTGGAGTTATTGGAGTAAATAGGAATACTTATAAAGATTATGAGATAGGTAATAGGACTGTTCCATTACAAATGTTAAGAGATTTAGCAAAATTTTATAAAGTATCAACAAACTATTTTTTTGAAGATATGCCTGAATTAACTTTAAAAGAACAAAAACAATTATTTACTTATTCAAATGCAGTAGCAAATGATAAACAAAAATATATTGCAGTAGATCTGAATAATCCAAATGCTATGAAAGATTATTTAGAAAAACAAGAACATAAGATACAAAGTAAAGTAAGATTAAGAATCAAAAGTTTAAGACTAGAAAATAACAAAACACAAGATGATATAGCAAAATATTTAGAAGTGGATAAATCTACTTATAATAAATATGAAAATGGTAAAAGAAAAATAAATAATGATGTAGTAAAGAAACTAGCAGAATATTACAATATCAAAGTTAGTGATATTGTAGATTAAAATGACAGGAATGACACGAAAAATCAGGTGTATCCCACCCAAAAATAAGTGTCACAAGTGTCATTTATGAATTGGACAGTCGCAACTGACTAATTGAAAGAAAGGAAAAATAGTATGAAAAATATTGAATTTATTAGTGATGCTTATACAACGGATGGACTAAAGTTACCTATGGTTCATTTTGAAAGTAATGAAAAAGATATTTGTGTTATTTGTATTCATGGTATGTGCAGGACAATTATAGATAACTATTTTGCTACAGTATGGGGTAAATTTTTAGCAGAAAAAAATATTGGATTTATCTATGAACATAATAGGGGACATTCGATTGAAAATGATATTGTGATGAAGGATGAATCTTTTAAAAGATGTGGTTGTATGTATGAAATATTTGAAGATTCTATTTATGATATTGATTTAGCAATAGAAACTGCAAAAATAAAAGGATATAACAAAATTATTTTATTAGGACACAGCTATGGATGTAATAAAGTAATTTACTATTGCTATAAAAAGCATCCAAATATTTTAGGAATAATACTTGCAAGTGCACCAGATATGATTGGATCACACTTATCTGCACAATCTAATGAATATAAAGAATTACTTCAAGAAGCAAAGGAAAATATAGATAATAACGAACCTACAAAATTACTTCATAAAATGATAGAAGATTACATGTATATGAGTTCACAGACTTATTATAATTGGTTTAATAAAAATTCAATGCTTAACAATTTACCTGTTATTTCTAATCCAAAGCATTGGGAACAATTTGAAACCATAGATGTACCAATTCTTACTTTTTCAGGTTCTAATGAAGCAGATTATTATTTACATCTAGATTTACTAAAAGAAAAAGCATTAAATTGTAGTAACTTTAAATATAAAATTATAGAAGGTACAGGTCATACTTACAGAAATAAAGAACTCGAAATTGGAAACCTAATCTATGATTGGATTCACAAAAATTTTATAGAAAGGTAAGGAATATTATGAAGATTGGTGATTTAGAATTTAAGCCGATAATTGAAAATAAAGATTTAGTTCCTACTTGTATTTACAATTTTGTAGGTACACGGAATGAAGAATTTAAAAATAGTTTTCTCGTTGCAAAAATTGACTCAGAATATGCGGATGGTGAAAAACTATGTGCTAAATATAAAATAGATAGAAAAATAGGATTTAACTGTTTAATAGTTGAATGTAAAAGAAATGACATTATTAAATATTGTGCTTTAATTGTTCCTATTGGTTATAAATATAATATGGGAAGTGTAGTAAGAAAACATATGAATTCTAGAGTTGTATCGGTTGCACCTTTAGACTTTGTTTTAGAAAAAACAAATATGGAATATGGTAGTATTACACCAATTGGATTACCTAGTGACTGGAAGATATTAGTTGATCCATTAATTAAAGAACAAACTAATATCATAATTGGCGGGGGATTAGTTAATTCTAAAATATCACTTCCAACAAGCATTTTTTTAAAATTACCAAATGTTGAAATATTAGAAGGTATTGCGAAAGAAATAGCTCAATAATATATTGGAGGAAAAAATGGAAAATTATAGTTTAAATGAATTAATTGAAAAATATAAATTATCTAAAGAAGAACATAATAAAGTTTTAGAATCGCTAAAAAAAGATTTATTTGCAAATAATACTATTACTGAAAACCCATCAGTTATGTTTGTCATTGGACAACCAGGTTGTGGTAAAACAACATTTATAAATAGTACTGATTTATCTAGGTATATAATTATAAATTCTGATGATTATCGCTCATTTAACAAATATTCCAAAGAAATATTAGATAAATATCCAACTTCTTATGCTAAACTTACAAATTTTGATGCTCATTTATGGGGAGATGAATTGTTTTCTTATGCAATACAAAATGGGTATTCAGTTTTAAGAGAAAAAGCACCAACTGATTATAGTCTATTAGAATTATTAAAAACGTTGCCTCATAACTATGATGTAGTTATAAATGTAATTGTAGCAGGAAATTTAGCAAGTCTACTTGCAACGAGAGAAAGATATGAAAAGGAAATTCTTGAAAGTAAGAATGCCAAATTATCAAATATAGAAGCCCATAATAAATGTTATAACTTATTACCAGATTTCATCTCAGGATGTTTATCTCTTGGTGTAAAAGTAAATTATATACTTCCTGTTACAGTCAATTTAAAATTGTTTCTGTTAGAGATGATGCTTTAGATTTATTACAAAAATTTAGAGAAGAAAGTAATGGGAAAGTTTCTCTTAATTATGATATAAGGATGAATAATATTAAAAGAAATATGATAAATAGAAATGCCCCTCAGGAACAATTTGATGAACTGGGGAAAGTAGAAAGCATTTATTTTAAAACACTAAATCCCAATGATAATGAACAAATTTATAAGAAATAAGGATAAAATAATTAATATTGATTAAGAAAGGAGCACTTTAGTTATGATAGAAAAGGAATTTAAAAACATAGTGGAAGAAATTAAACAACAAATTAGTTCTACTCAATATGAAATATTTAAAAATGCAAATATGAATTTGCTAAAACTTTATTATAATATTGGTAAAACAATTAATGAAAATTCTAGTTGGGGAAACAAATTTATTGATGAATTAGCAACAGAATTAAAGATTACATTTCCAAATATAAAAGGTTTTTCTGTTAGAAATTTAAAGAGTATGAAGAAGTATTATATTGAATGTAGTAAAAATGAAAAAGTGCAGATGTCGTCTGCACAAATTCCATGGTCCCACAATATGTTAATTTTAGATAAAATTCAAGATGATACTAAAAGAATTTGGTATATGGAACAGACAGCAATTAATGGTTGGAGTTATGATGTTTTGGCATTTCAAATAAAAAGCGAGTTATATGAAAGACAGGTTTTAGGAGATAAACCAAATAACTTTAATGAATCATTGTCTAGTCCTCAAAGTGAACTAGCAAAGGATATGATGAAGGATCCTTATATTTTAAATTTAACAGGATTAAAACAAAATTATATTGAAACAGAATTAGAACAAGCAATGGTTGAAAAAATTAAAACAGTATTACTAGAACTAGGTAATGGATTTAGTTTTGTTGGAAATCAATATAAATTGGAAGTTGGGAATAAAGACTATTTTATAGATTTATTGTTTTATCATACTAAATTACATTGCTACATAGTTGTTGAATTAAAAAACACTGAATTTAAACCAGAATATGCAGGTAAAGTAAATTTTTATTTGTCAGCAGTGGATGATTTAGTTAAGGATGAACAAGACAATCCTAGCATTGGAATAATCCTTTGTAGAGAAAAGGATAAATTTTCAGTTGAATATGCTCTAAAAGATATAAATAAACCTATTGGAGTTAGTTCTTATGAAATATCTAAATTTTTACCAAAAGATATATTAGAATCTTTACCTACAGAAGAAGAACTAAATTTACATATTGATATTACAGAGTAAATCTATGAAAATAGGAAGTACAAAAAAACAACATTATGTTCCAAGATTCTATATGAAAAATTTTGCAAATGATAATAAACAATTCAATGTCATTGATATTTTTAAAAAGAAATGTTATAACAATGTCCCATATATGAATCAGTGCTATGAGAATTATTTTTATGATAAAGATAATAAATGGGAAAATGAATTAGGAATTTTGGAAGTTAAGTGGTCAACTTTAATAAATAAAATAATTTGCGAGGATTATTATCCTAGTGAAGATGAAAAGATTATTTTAAAAGAATTTGCAATGTTTCAGAAAAATAGAACTAAATATCATTCAGAGGAATTAAAGAGTTTAATTTGGACAAATCTAAAAGTTGGTGTAGAACTTGAATTCAATTCTAAAAATAAGTACTTTGATGAGTTAGAATTCGAAAAGTTAAAGGATGATTTTTTGAAGGATAAAATGCAAAATGTAATTCAAGAATCACTAGAGATGTCGAGATCAGCTTGTAAACATATAAATGATTTAGAACTATGTATTATAAAGTACAATACAAAGAAAAAATTAATTTCATCAGATAATCCTATTATTAACTACAATAATTTTTATTTTAGATCAACAGGATATGATAATGCCGGAATTATCATATTTTTTCCAATAAGTAGTGAAATACTAATAGTAATATATGATTCTAAAATGTATACAGGTAACGATAATAAAAAATTGATTATTAGTAATAATGAGTATGAAGTAAAATATTTAAATTACTATCAAATTCTTAATTCTAATGGACTGATTTTTTATAAAGATAGTGAAATGACTAAAGAATTAATAACAAGTCTTAACAATAATAAAATTAAAAAATATTTAAAATATAACAAAAATACACCAAGTGTTATAGGACCACCAAATGAAAAAATAATAATGATGCAATCAAATTATATTTTATTACAACATAATTTTACATTTGCTCAATTACCATTAAAAGCAAGAGCAATACCCCAAAATGCTTTAGATTGGTTTCCAAGAAAGTATGATAAAAAATATAAAGAGAGAATGCATTTTAGAGAAAAAATAATCCCAAATATAAGAGAATTTAATGAAGGATTACATAAAGGAGTTACTTGGAAGGAAAATGACGCAAAAACGTTTAATACATTTGTATTAGATTATTGGAAAAATAACTTATAAATTTAGGTGTTATTTAGGTGCTAAAATCTATAAACTTTGCTAAAATATAATGGTAAATTTTAATCTAAAATAAACATAACTAAATGAGAAATAAAGGAAAAAACAGCATTTTAATTCAAAAGGGTACGAAAAAATTTCGCCCCCTGAAGGAGCCGAAAGGCCCCACTTTTTGTTATTATGAATTAAAAACTATTAAGTTTATTTAAAATTACAAAAAATCCAAGTTTCACATATTCTAATTTCTTAGATACCTTTATTTTGGGATATGAGGGATAAAATCTCTTCAATAGTTTCTTGCATTCCACGTTTAACCCATTCATTCACAATTCCAAATATACCATAACCAATAAATGAAGTAACATAGGCTTCCATATTGGTTTTCTTTTTCTCTAGTTCGCAGGCTTTTAATATTGTTTTTAAAACGATATCAGATAAGCCATTTCTATACATCATTAAATAAAAATCTTTGTATTTTTTATAGTGAATAAGAAGGGATGGAATTAAACTTTCAGGAGTAGAATTTTTATCATTTTCATATTCTTTTCCCCATTGCTTGATTAATTTCGTATCATACTTTATTAAAACATCTTCTTTACTTTCAAAATTTCGATA
>JAAWCI010000089.1 GCA_022793145.1 Bacilli bacterium
ATTGGGACGCCAAATGAAGTAGCAAATGTAGTTGCCTTTTTATGCAGTGAGGACGCCTCATATGTAACAGGAGGAATTTATGCAGTAGATGGTGGAGTTTCTACATCTAGTATTTATTCTAAATGAGTTTATGTTAAATATACTCCATAATAGAACCTTAATTATTATTCTAAGACAATATTAAACAATAATTTTTAAAATATGCTGTACAATAGCTGTACATTAAAGAATACCAAGTCTTGAATATAGCTATTTTACTGACTTTGTAGGTTATTCTGATTTGGTTTACGCCTCCAATGAAAAAAGCGAGAGAACGTTGAAATATCAATGTTTTCTCATTTTTTATGCTTTTTTAATCCTAAAATAATAATTCAGTGTTTTCACTACTTTCATAGATTGAAAAAGTAAAAAATGATTTTATATGTGACAAAAATGTAACAAAAAAACTAATGCATATGTATAAAAATGTGACAAAATTTTATTTATGCTTTTTACAGTCATCAATTATTTTATCAAAATCTGAAATGTATTTTTTGTCTTGCTCTACTCTAAATTTTTCAAATTCACTTTCAGCAAATTGTTTTGCTTGTTCAGCTGATACATTACCTCTATTTCGTAAAACTTCATATCTATTTGTTTTTAACATTGTATCTAATTCTTCTACCCAGTCTTTCATTTTCATAGGTATTTGTCTTTTGGCACGGTTTTCAGCTATATCTAAATACATATTAACAATATCTTGTAAAAATTCCAGTTCCTTATTTGTTAAGTAATTTTTTGCAATACTAACATCGCTTTTAAGAACTTTTCCATTAGGAGAATGTTTCCAAGAAGTCAATCCCATATGTTCCTTATTACTGTCTGCACGATGATAAATTATTTCTGCTGCTGTTTCATTTGTAATGGCATAATGAAATTTATTTTGAATGGTTGCATAAAAATCATTTGCAATTTCAGAGTTTTTATTATAATCAATACTACATTCTGCAAAAATATCAGTTACTTTTTGATAAAATCTTCTTTCACTTGTCCTAATTTCTTTTATAATTTCAAGTAATTCATCAAAATAGTCTTTTCCATATTTAGTAGGATTTTTTAGTTTCTCTTTGTTTATACTATATCCTTTGATAATATATGACTTTAAAACTTCTGTTGCCCATTGCCTAAATTTTGTTGCCTTTTTTGAATTAGTCCTATATCCGAACAGCTATTATCATGTCTAAATTATAATAATCAATATTTCTATTAACCTTACGATTACCTTCGATTTGAACTGTTGGGAAATTCCCAACAGTTGAATCTTTAGATAATTCCTGTTCATCAAATATATTTTTTATATGTTCACTTATTGTAGATTTATCCTTTTCAAATAATTCAGCAATTTTATTAAGAGGTAGCCAAAGAGTTTCATCATATAAAAATGCCTCTATTTCTATTTTATCATTTTCATCTTCATATATAATTAAATCTCCTTTAGTTAATTTGTCCAAAAATATCATCTCCTATCACTTAAAACATTTGTTTTATTATATCAAGCACTACTCAAAAAATCAATATACTTTTATAATTTTCTTAAATATAACTTTTCATAGTTACATTAACTTTACATTAATTTTTATTTTTAAAATTTAGTATTAAAAAATAAGTTTTATATATTAAAATAAAACGCTTATTACATTAAAATTATATGTAAAAAATTAGTACTATTTCTAAATACTGCTCTTGGTCTTTGTAATATTTCTAAAATATGATTAAATTTCCCTGAATTTTTGTTTTGTTCGCTTGTATTATTGTAAAATATGTAGTATAGTATTTAAAGATAGAAATGAGATAAGTAGTTGTGTTGCCACTTTGACTTAGATAGCTTGCTATCAGAAAGTGAGGTGGTGTTTATGAGTTTTATACTATTCTTAATATTAGCCTTAATGGCATCAGTTACTCTAA
>JAAWCI010000090.1 GCA_022793145.1 Bacilli bacterium
AAGCAAAATAATAATATTCCTATTCCAACTAATAGTTCTTGTAATCCCCAACCTTTATTATCTAATTTCATAAGCATCACCTAAAATAAATTTCTTTCTTTAATCTCTTCTTTAAAACTATATAATTTAGCGGGTCTTCCATTTCCACCCACATTTTTATCTCCAGTATCTTCAATTAAACCTAGTGTAATAAATTTTTTTCTAAAATTTCTTCTATCCATAGTAACATTTAAGATTTGTTCATATGCTTTTTGTAACTCTGGAAGTGTAAAATCACTGGGGAATAAACTTTTTAAAACATTACTATTCACGATCTTTCTTCTTAAAAATTCAATATTTTTCTTTAAAATTCGAGCATGGTCATAAGCCATTTTTGGTACATCGTTAATTTTAAACCAAGCAGTCTGTATATCATCTCTATCTTCTCTTTTAAAAAGAGCCGAAACATTATCAATTAAACCTATATAAGAAATAGCGATAATGCGATCATCTGGGTCTCTATCTAAATTGCTAAAAATATGGCATTGTTCTAAATAAACATCTTTCAGCCCTAATTTGACTTCAATAGAATCTATAATATTCATTTCTATTGTTTCATCATTTGATACAATACCGCCTGGCAAAATCCAGTATCCTCTATATGGTTCACTTTTTTTTCGAAGTAGCAATACTTTTACTTGACCTTGATCTATTGTAAAAATACTTACTAAACTTTCTAATATATTATAATATTTTCCAGGGTTAAAGTCCATTTTATCACCCCTTTGTGTTAAATGTACACAGTTAATTATAGTATAGTTAAAATAAATTGTCAAATAAACTATTTATATAATTTATATTGATGAGGTGTTTCGTGTAAATAAGGAATTGCTTCTAATTCAGGTTTACTAATCATTGCAATAATTTCTTTAATAATCGGATCTATATCTGACCTTTTTTCTGCTTTTTTAGCAAATAAGAATTTACGTATTGGCATACCTAATACTGATTCAAAATACATAAGCCATAAAGCTACTTTATCTGTTTCTTTTGAACTTCTTAAATAAGTAGCTTGATGATAACGATTCCAAAGTTGTCTTCTACTATAAATTTGTAAAATGTTAGATATTGTATAACTCTCTATCCCATCTATTTTCCAGCTATCTACATCAACAAATATTGGAAATTCATTATCGACAATTATAATATTAGTATAATAAAAATCGGATACTACAATTCCATAGCGCTCATGCAGTTCTTTTAATGTTTCACTAATCCTTTGATAAACTTTTAATACTAATCTAGGATGACTTTCATTTTGTTTTGTCCATTCATCTAGTCTGACACCATTTTCTAAATATGCCATCCAAAATCCAATTTTATTTTTATGAGGAACAAAAACCAATTCTTCTGGTATAGCGGCTATTTTATTTAATTCATTTTGAGTCATTAAATATTTTAATAATATTTTCTTTTCTTCTATTCCATGATAAAGAGCATAATTAAAAAGAAGCTTTAAAATTCTATCTTTATTTAGAGACAAATATAATTCTCCATCTGTTCCACCTAACAATGTTGGCTGCAACTGTTTCCATTCTGACTTTTCTATTATTGTATAATTCATATTTGCCCCCTTTCTAATGCTTACTATATTAACATAACCAAACTAAAATTCAAAGAAAAAAGGAATAATCACAGCTCTAAGGAGTGAAAATTTTTCGCAATCATCATTTAAGATATAATTAAGTAAATAATAAAGGTGGTTCATTAAAAGACAAGAAATGAAAGAAGAAAATAAAAGAAATATAAATATCAAGTTAGTACATTAAATAACATTATAGACAAATATCTACC
>JAAWCI010000026.1 GCA_022793145.1 Bacilli bacterium
GCAACATAATATACAATCCACAGTTATCTTAAGTATATTATATAAAATTAGAGAGAAATACGAAAGGAGTAATGATAATATACTAGTCAGTATTAAATACAAAATCTCTCTTGTAACTGACTATATATATCATACAAGGCGACTATGAAACATTGGTGTCAAAAAACAATTTTTGAAGTAGAAGCTGAGTTACATACAAATAAAGAAGGTTTATCAAATGAAGATGCTTTTTCTAGATTAGAGAAATATGGAAAAAATGAATTACCAAAAGCAAAACAAAAAAATATTATAACAATATTTTTTAGCCAATTACTAAATCCACTTGTATGTATTTTAATTATAACAGGGATCATTTCTGTCTTAGGACATGAATATATGGATGCTGTATTTATTCTATTCGTCATTTTAACAGATGCCATTTTAGGTACAATAGAAGAATGGAAAGCCGAGAAAAGTGCTACTGCGTTACAAAATATGATCAAAATTGAATCAAAAGTGATTAGAAATAGTAAAATGATTTCTATTCCTTCTGAGGACCTTGTCATTGGCGATTTTGTACATTTAGAATCTGGAGACAAAATTGGAGCCGATATTAGATTTACCCATACTGCAAATTTAATGATTGATGAAGCCTTTTTAACTGGAGAATCCACTGCTACTGCAAAGTATTCAGAAGCAATAAAAAAGGAAGTTCCCATCACAGAACAAAAAAATATGGGTTTTGCTGGAGCTACTGTTCTAAGTGGAAGAGGAACAGGAATTGTTGTTGCAACTGGGAAAAATACAGAATTAGGAAAAATTGCTCATAATGTAAATAATAGCAATGCTTCTAAATCTCCCTTAGTAATTAGAATGGAAAAATTCACAAAACAAATTAGTATTTTAATCATGATGATTGCAATTATCATTACTTTCATTTTATATATGAAAGGAATGGCACCAAAAGAAATCTTTTTCACAGTTGTTGCACTTTCTATTTCTGCGATTCCTGAAGGACTCCCTGTATCTCTCACAATTGCTCTTTCAGTTGCTTCTAACCGTATGGCAAAGAAAAATGTGATTGTGAGAAGATTAAATGCTGTGGAGGGCTTAGGAAGTTGCACTGTAATTGCTACAGATAAAACTGGAACTTTAACATTGAATGAACAAACCGCTAAAATGATTGTACTTCCAAGTGGAAAAAGACATACTGTCTCTGGAATCGGATATAATGGAAATGGTTCTATAACAGATATTAACAATGAAGTTAAAAATGTCATCACCATGGGAATTTTAAATAACGAAGCAAGTCTCTATTTAGAAGAGCAAGAATGGAAATATAGAGGAGATTCTATTGATGTTGCACTTTTATCATTAGGATATAAAGCAGGTATCAACTTAAAAGATCAACTACCTATTATAGGAGAAATTCCTTATGAATCTGAAAAAAAGTATTCTGCGGTGTTTTATCAAAATAACAGGGATGCTCATATTACTATAAAAGGCTCTTTGGAAACAATTTTACCTTTTTGTAACAATATGATTGTAAATGGAAAAATAGAAAAATTAGATTCTAAAAAAATTATCAAACAAAATGAAGAATTAGCATCTTCTGGTTACCGAGTTATTGCTTTTGCAGAAGGAATAAAAAATAATTTTCAAGAAAAAGAAAATTATGATGAAAATGATATTCCAAAACTTACTTTTTTAGGATTGATTGGCTTTATCGACCCAATTCGGTCAGAAGTTCCAGATGCAATTAAAGCGTGTCAGAATGCTGGCGTAAAAGTAATCATGGTAACAGGTGATCATCCATTAACTGCTGCTGCTATTGGAAAAGAATTAGGGCTTCATTCTTCTATTACAACAGGTGAGGAATTGCAAAAATATTTAGATCAAGGAAATTCCAGTAGCGATAAGTTCATTAAAGATATCAGCATTTTTTCTAGAGTTACGCCCAATCAGAAACTGGCAATTGTAGAATCTCTTAAAAGAAGGGGAGAATTTGTTGCTGTTACTGGAGATGGAGTCAATGATGCACCCGCTATGAAAGCTGCCCATATAGGGATTGCAATGGGAAGTGGTACAGATGTTGCAAAGGAAACAGGATCTTTAATCATTACAGATGACAATTTTAGCTCTATTGTTTCTGGAATTGAAGAAGGAAGATATGCTTATGACAATATCAGAAAAGTAATTTATATGTTACTATCTTGTGGAATTTCTGAAGTTTTATTTTTCGTTTTTTCTTTAATGTTAGGACTTCCAATTCCTTTACTCGCGATTCAATTGTTATGGTTAAATTTAGTCACTGATGGAATTCAAGATGTCGCTCTTACTTTCGAAAAAGGTGACAAAAATATAATGTTTAAAAAGCCAAGAAAAACATCTGAATCTATTTTCAATAAAATTATGGTTGAGGAGGTTCTATTATCTGGTATCATTATAGGTAGTATTGTATTTGCATTCTGGTACTATTTAATCCATGTTATGCATATGGAAATTTTAGTTGCTAGAAGCTATATTTTATTACTTATGGTATTTATGCAAAACATTCATGTATTTAATTGCAGATCAGAACTTACTTCTGCTTTTAAACTTCCTATAAAAAATAATCCTCTTATTGTTTTTGGAATATTTACAACTTTAATTTTACAATTAATTGTTACAGAGACACCTTTTTTAAGTAATGTTTTAAAAACAGCGCCATTAAGTATTGATCATATTATTCTAGTTTTTCTATTAACAATTCCACTTTTAGTGATTATGGAGTTATTTAAATTTATAAAACGTAAGGAGTAAAACATGTATTATTTTATTTATTATTTTGCCCTATTTATGGTATATTCATTTTGTGGTTGGATCATTGAAACAATTTATGTTGGAATTTCAGAAAGAAAAATCGTAAACCGTGGATTTTTATTAGGGCCATATTTGCCTATCTATGGTGTTGCTGGAACTCTCATGACTTTTATTTTGGGTTTCTATATTGATTATCCACTCTTTCTATTTTTAAATTCTATTATTATTGGTTCTATTGTAGAATATTTCACAGGTTATGCAATGGAAAAGATATTTAAAGCAAAATGGTGGGATTATTCAAACATACCACTTAATTTAAATGGGAGAATCTGCTTACAAAATTCTATTCTTTTTGGAATATTAGGCACAATTTTAGTTTATTATATCAATCCTTTTTTACACTCTTGTTTAAATCGAATCCCAAATTCTATTTTATATTTTATTTCAGGTTTATTACTTTCTTTATTTATTATTGATACTATAATATCTTGTAACATTATCAGGCAACTTAAACTAACAGCTAGTGCGTTAAAAAAAGACTATACAGATGAGATGTCTCATAAAGTAAGAGAATCTTTAGCTAATAAAAATTGGTCTTTTAAAAGAGTTTTAAATGCATTTCCTAATTTAACCTTTTTAAATATGAAACAAATAAAAAAAATGATTAAAAAGCAAGCAAAAATGTTGAAAGATAAAACAAAGAAATTAGCACGCCTTAGAAAGCAAGAAGAAAAATTAAAAGATAAACAAAGAGAGATTGAAAATGAAATTAAAAAAATAAAATAATATTTTATTGGTATGATTTTGGAAAAATATAATTTTTAATAATCTATATAACAAAAAGGTAACATTTTTATATGTTACCTCAGACTGTTGACAAATAATTTTTTGTGAACAGTCTTTTAAAATTATAAATGTTATAGTATAATATAGTTACGAGATAGACTTTATCTA
>JAAWCI010000027.1 GCA_022793145.1 Bacilli bacterium
AGGTTGGATTTCTCCTATTGAAAAACGAGAAAAAATAAAGGAAGCTTATACAAATGCACCACTTCCGAATTAATATTCTTTGCGACTTATTTAGGTGTCACATCATTGACAACTAAACATTTTTTAAGAATTCAAAAATAATTATTTACTTCTTAGTCTGGAATATGCTATAATGAATATGTCCTGGAAGCAATCACAAGTCCACTCCCCTACAGAGTCAATTAAGAGACTTGTACTCCCTTCCCGGACAAAGGAAGTACCCAATTCACTTTTATGGTGAATTATAGAAAGCACATAGTAATATGTGTTTTTTTATCAAAAAATAGGTTGAAATTAACAACAAAAAATGCTATAATGATTTTGTTATTGATTTGTCTTCTTAGCTCAGTTGGTAGAGCAACTGACTCTTAATCAGTGGGTCTAGGGTTCGAATCCCTAAGAGGACACCATTATAAAATTAAAAGCCTTTAAAAAGGCTTTTTTTGTTAAAACATTAAACTATTCTTTTGCTCTATCGTTATTACATTCAAATGTTATATTCCATAAATTTATCTTTTCAAAAACATTCCAGTTATGTAATTATTATTCTAAATATCTCATTACTACCTTGATTATAATCCATCAAAAAAAGCTCTGTCAAATTGGACAAAAAAAATCTAAAAATTTAGATTTTCTCATTACATTTTTATTCATCAGCTAAGCTATCAAAATATCCTTGAATAAAGACTACTGGTGTTCCCTTATCACCACTTCCAGAAGTTAAATCACAAAGGGAACCTATCAAATCTGTATATCTTCTTGGCGTTGTTCCTTGTGTTACCATTTTTCCTTTTAAATTAGCTTCCTTTTCTTTAATTGTTTTACAAATAGAAGCTTTTAATTCATCACCTTTTAAATCTGCATATACATTATCTGAAACATATTTTAGCTTAATTTCATTCGGTGTTCCTTCTAAACCTTTTGTATAAGCAGGAGATACCACTGGATCAGCAAGCTCCCAAATCTTTCCAACAGGATCTTTAAACGCTCCATCTCCATATACCATAACTTCTATTTCTTTTCCAGTTTTTTCTTTCAATTCTTTTTGAATTTTTTCTACCAACTCTTGTCCACTTTTTGGAAATAATTTTAATCTTTCTTCTGTTGATTTATTAGAACCCAAAAGTCCATAATTGGGATTAAATCCACTCCCTTGAATCGATTCCTTTAAAATGTCATCCAATCCATATACATTTGCACCTTTTTTTTCTAATAAACGTTTTGTTGTTTTTCTTGTATGAATATCACATGCTAGAACATCTTTTGTATAATCAAGAATAGCATCTGCATGATTTGAAAAAACAAAATCTACTTCCGCTCCTTCTTTTTCTACTAACTCTCTATAAAAATCTACATAATTAATTCCAGTAAAAGGATGAACAATAGAACCAAATTTCTCTAAATAAGATGTTTCATCTAATACATCTATATATGGATTAATCCCATAACCTTCTAATAGTTCCTCATCAAACAAATGGTTCCCAACTTCATCTGCTGGATAACTTAAAAGTATTGTTACTTTTTTACTTCCTCTTGCAATTCCTTTTAAAATCAAAGAAAAACGATTTCTACTTAAAATAGGAAATACAACTCCAACATGCCCACTTGGATATTTTCCTTTTATATCTGTTGCTACATCATCTACATTTGCATAATTTCCATCACTGATTGCCACCACTGCCTCTGTAATTCCAACAATATCGCGATTTCGAAATTCAAAATTTTCTGTTTTACTTGCTTCTAATAATGAATCAACCACAACAGACGCTAAATCCATTCCTTCCTTAATGATTGGGGTACGAATCCCTCTTACAACTGTTCCAACATTTCTCATATAACCCTCCATCTCTATGTTACATCTTTATTATAACAAAAAAAGGATAGTGAATACTAGTCCTTTCTAGTGGTTTGCTTCACCTGACAATTCTTCAATCGTTTTACTTTGTGCCGATAATAAAGCACCACTTGTCCAAGAAGATGTTAATCCATAATCAATATAAATTAATTGTCCTGACATATAAGAACAAATATCACTGCCAATAACTACCATCGGATATCCCATATCTTTTGGAGATGCTGCATAACCATTCCAACTTTTTAAAAAAATATTAGATATCATTTCTTCTCCTTCTTTTAAGTCTCCTTTTGGACTGGTAGAACGATTAAAGTCTTCTGTTAACCCTGTTGTTGTATCTCCAGGATTAATGGCATTCAATCGGATTTTTCTATCAATAAATTCTTTACTCATACATTTATAAGTAACATAAGATTCTAAACATTGTTTTGCAAATACATATGCGCTTGCAATTAATTCTGGATGTGCTTCATACCATTTCATCGCTTCTTCCCATGTAGGTAAATTGATTAACTCTACACATTTTTCATACACTTGTTGCCATCCAAATCCTCCTACTGATGAAATGTAAGTTACAGAACCATGGTCACTCATTCGTCCTAATAGCTTTTCTGTCATATATTTCTGACTATAAAAATTTACCTTTTGTACTAACAATTCTTTTCCTGGAAAAAATGCAATTCCGTGACATAAAAATAAAGCATCAATCTTATCTGGAAGCTCATTAATAACTCTATCAATTTCTTCTTTTTTACTTAAATCTGCTTGCCATGACTTTGTAACTGGTAAACAAACAGGATTGATATCAATAGCATACACATTTGCTCCTAATTCTATCAATAATTCAGTTGCTGCTTTACTCATACCAGAAGCAGAACCAGTAATC
>JAAWCI010000091.1 GCA_022793145.1 Bacilli bacterium
AATACTCCACGTACCCTGCTAAATCGAAGACCATGCTGTTCTTTACAATCTCCAAACGTTCTTTCTATTGTCTCTTTCCTAAGTGGATAATTATCTTTCCATATTTTCGTATATCTATTTTCATTTGCTTGTTCTTTATATTCTTCCCATATATGTCTAATTATTACTTTTTGGTTGTTTTTACTTTTCGTACATTTATCCCTTAATGGACATTTCTTACATTTTTCTGGATTTGACTTATACAGTTTATATCCTTTCTTATCTGTAGTTGTATACCTTAAAATTTCATTGTTTGGACATATATAACAATCATAGTATTCATCATATGCATATTCATATTTTTTAAATAAACCTTTTCCTGTCATTTGCTTTTTATATGGCATTAATGGAATATGACCTGATAATATTATCTCTCTACATATTGCTGGATTCACATATCCTGCATCTAAACATACATTTTTTATTTGTTCTTTATACTTTTCATTTAATATATTGTATACATCAAAAAAAGCTACACTATCATGAACATTACCTGGTTTTGTAATAGAAGCTAACACAAATCCATTTTTGTCACAAAATGTTTGGTGAGTATACGCAAAACATTTCTCTTTTTCACCTTTATGAAAACACCCACTTTCTGGATCTGTTAAGCTTTCTTTGATGTGTTTCATTTCTATATTTTCAATAACTTCTCCTGTTTTTTCATCAAACATGATTTCTGTTTTTTGTACATCCTTTAATGGCTTTTTCCCGTGTTTTCTCCTATCTTCATTAATTTCTTCTAACATGGCATCTTCATAGACTTTTTTTACTATTTCTACTTCTACATCCTTGTACTTATTTTTGTTTGCATTTGCCTTTTGATGGGTCCCATCTCCAAATACTGTTTCCATATCCACAAATCCATATTCTATTGCTTGATTTAAAATCGTATCAAATATTTGATTAAATACATTACTATCCTTATATCTTCTTATATAGTTTTGACTCCACGTTGAGTAGTTTGGTATATCATCGTATATGGAT
>JAAWCI010000028.1 GCA_022793145.1 Bacilli bacterium
ATTATTATAACATTTTGCCATTAAAAAAGTAAGAACTCAATGACCGTTTTTAGGTAATATAAGGTCGTTCTTACATTTCTATTATAATACATTTCATATAAAATTAAAAGACTGTTCTACATATTTGTCAACAGTCTGAAATGTAGAAATTCTACATTTTTTTCTTATAATAATTGTTATATTGAGAAAAAAGGAAAAAAAGGGTATAATAAAAAGGTAGAATGGAAGATGGTATGAAAAAAGAATCATTTTTAAAAGGTGCATTTATTGCAACAATTTGTATTATTTTAAGTAAAGTTCTAGGCGTTTTATATGTTATTCCATTTCATGCGATAATTGGAGAGCGTGGAGGAGCATTATATGGCTATGCTTATAGTTTATATACACTTTTTTTGACTCTTTCAACAGTGGGGATACCTCTTGCTATGTCAAAAATGATTAGTGAATATGATACGTTAGGATATCATCATACAAAAGAAAGAGCATATAAAATCGCATATAAAATTGTTTTTGTTATGTCTATTATTTCATTTTTGTTGCTATTTATTTTTGCGCCCTTTTTATCTCATTTAATTATTGGAGATATTTCAGGTGGTCATACTTGGGAAGAAATAACTTATGTGGTTCGTATTTCTTCAACTGCAATTCTTTTTGTGACTATGTTGAGTGTGATGAGAGGCTATTTGCAAGGGCATCGATATATTGCCCCTTCTTCTATTAGTGAAGTTATTGAACAGATTATTCGAATTGCTGTAATTTTAGTGGGAAGTTATGTATCAATTTATATTTTACATCAATCAGTTAAAGAAGCAGTAGGAATTGCTGTATTTGGTGCGACTGTAGGAGCAATGGTAACGCTGGTTTATTTATATATGAAGATAAAAAGCTCTGGAATTAGAAAACAAAAAGATTATGTAGAGACAGAGGAAGAAAAGAGTATTACTACAAGTCAAATCATAAAAAAATTAGTTTCTTATACTTTACCTTTTATATTGATGAGTGTGGTTGGATCGTCATATAGTTTAGTAGATATGTTTACAGTAGTCAAAACACTTGTTAATGAAGTTGGCATGGATGTAACAACAGCAGAAGCAGTTATGAGCGTACTTACAACATGGGGATCTAAATTAAATACAATTGTTATTTCAATTGCAAATGGCATTGTAGTAAGTTTACTTCCAAATATGACTAGGGATTATGTATCAAGAAATTATGATGGTGTAAGAAGAAAAATTAATAAAACGTTACAGATTATTTTTTATTGTACAATACCAATGGCAACTGGTTTAAGTTTATTATCTGTTCCAGTTTGGAATATCTTTTATGGTGCAAGTGATATTGGTCCAAAAGTATTTTCCTATAGTATTTTTGTAACTATTTTTGCAAGTTTGTTTTTAAATTTTAATGTTACAATGCAATCTTTAGATCGTTTAAAGAAGGTTTATGCGAGCTTAATTTTAGGGCTTTTGTTTAATGCTGTTATGAATGTTCCATTTATGTTGTTATTTAATTATGTTGGCATTCCAGCATATTATGGTGCTATTACATCAACAATTATTGGTTACACAATTACTATCATAATGAATTTATATACATTGAAAAAAGATTTTAATGTAAACTATAAAGTTA
Organism: Bacilli bacterium; assembly: GCA_022793145.1. The sequence continues at coordinate 1,630 of JAAWCI010000028.1, forward strand.
CAATTCAACATTTAGGATATTGTATAGTTGCGAATATTGCGATGGTATTTGTATTATTATTACTAGAAAATATGATACCTTTAGTAGGAAACACTAAAATATATTCTATTTTTATTGTTTGTCTTTATGGCATTATAGGAAGTATTGTATACTTTTTCATAACATGGAAAACTGGTACAATCAATGCAGTATTTGGAAAACAATTTTTAAAAAAAATACCAATCTTTAAAGATTTGGTCAAAAAAAGTTAGGAATCTAATGAAAAATGAGGTATCAGTAATGAAGTCTTTATTTTTAATAATTGAGTTAATATAAAAAAGCACTTTGTTTTATTTAAGATCATAAGTGGGCTTCAAAGGAATATATTGATGTAGGAGGAACTCTATGTCGATATGGATTATTTTTATAATTGGAGTTAGTCTTAGTATGGATGCTTTTTCTTTATCCCTTGCATATGGAACATTAGATCTTAAAGAAAAAGATATGGATATATTATCGATTATTGTTGGAATTTATCATTTTATAATGCCATTACTTGGAGTCTTTATTGGAGCAATTATTTTGAAATGGTTTCCGATAAATCCTGATATTATTGTATTTATAGTGCTTTCTTTTATTGGCATACAAATGCTTATAGAGAGCAAAAAGGAACAAGATGATATAAAAAAACTGACAATATTAGAAATGTTGTGTTTTGGATTAGCGGTTAGCATTGATAGTTTCTCTGTAGGAGTTGGCTTAAGATTGTTAACTTCTCATCATTTCTTATGTGCAGGTTTATTTGCTTTAACGAGCTTTGGATTTACTTTCTTAGGATTGCATTTAGGAAAAAAAGTCCATCAGAGGCTTGGGAAAATATCTACTATTATTGGAGGATTAGTGCTTGTTATATTGGGGCTTGTTTATTTAATATGAAATTGTTATAAACTAACAATTTTTTTGTATGACGTTACTGTTTTTTGGAAGTGAGTGATATGTATTGTAATGAAATTATGAATTTCTATCTAAAAATAGACAATGAATGAAAGATGAAAATTAGAAAAAGAAGAAAGCAGATTATTACTTTTTCTTTTTATTTGCCTTTTTAACCATTTCATAATATAATGAATATGGTGATGGTATGTTAGTTAATATGAAGGAAATGCTAGCAAAAGCGAAAATAGAAAATTATGCAGTAGCGCATTTTAATATCAATAATTTAGAATGGACAAAGTTTATTTTAGAAGCTTGTGAAGAAAATCAAAGCCCTGTTATTTTAGGGGTTAGTGAAGGTGCTATTAAATATATGGGAGGCTATTCTGTAGTGTCTTCTATTGTATATAGTCTTGTAAAAGAATTGGAAATTAAAGTACCAGTTGCATTACACTTAGATCATGGAAGTTCAGTCTCATCCTGTAAAAAAGCAATAGATGCAGGATTTACTTCTGTTATGATAGATGGTTCCAAATATTCGTTGGAAGAAAATGTAGCAATGACAAAAGAAGTTGTTACTTATGCTCATTCTAAAAATGTTACAGTAGAAGCAGAGATTGGAGCTATTGGTGGAGAAGAGGATGGCATAGCAAATGAGGTATTATATGCAACTGTAGAGGATGCTGTTATTTTGTCTAAAACGGGGATTGATTTTTTAGCTCCAGCATTAGGAAGTGTTCATGGTTTATATAAAGGAGAGCCAAACTTAAATTTTGACAGGATGAAACAAATTAGTGAAATCACTAATTTGCCGCTTGTTCTTCATGGAGGAACTGGAATTCCAGATGAGCAAATTAAAATGGCAATTCATTGTGGAATTTGTAAATTAAATATTAATACTGAATTGCAAATTGCATGGACCAATGCTGTTAGAATATTTTTGGCTAAAGATGTTCAAGTATATGATCCAAGAAAAGTAATAAAATCTGGAGAGAATGTAATGAAGGAAGCTATAAAAAAGAAGCTAGAATTGTTAGGAAGTATTGGAAAAGCATAACAAAATAAGTACAAATACATATAAATATAGTAATTAGTGGAGGTTTTATATGAAAAGAATAAGAGTACTTGGAGGACAAAAATTATCAGGTACAATTACTATTAGTGGTTCAAAAAATAGTGCAGTAGCACTTGTTCCAGCTTCTCTTCTTTCAGATGAAATTGTAGAAATTGATAATGTTCCAAATATTTCTGATATTGATGCTTTAAGTGAAATATTAGAATATTTAGGGGCAAAAGTAGAACGAAATGGAACAAGTATGAAAATTGATTCCACAAATGTAACAAACAAAGTGATTCCAGAAGAAATATCAAAAAAGTTGAGAGCCTCTTATTATTTTATGGGGGCTTTACTTGGAAAATATAAGAAAGTAGAAATGTATTTTCCAGGTGGATGTTCTATTGGAGAACGACCAATTAATTTGCATTTAAAAGGATTTGAAGCTTTGGGTGCAACGGTAACAGAAGAAGGAAATAAATATATTGTAGAAGCAGAAGAATTAAAAGGAGCCAATATATATTTGGATATTGCTTCAGTAGGAGCAACAATCAATCTAATGTTGGCTTCAGTTTTTGCAAAAGGAATAACAATTATTGGAAATGCAGCTAAGGAACCACATATTGTTAATGTTGCAACATTTCTAAATCAAATGGGTGCATCTATTACAGGAGCAGGAACCAGTGAGATTAGAATACAAGGTGTAGAAAAATTATCAGGATGCTTTCATGAAGTTGTACCAGATTATATTGAAACTGGAACATATCTTATAGCTGGAGCTTTATGTGGAGAAAACTTAAAAATTGAAAATGCAATTCCAGATCATTTAGAAGCTTTGCTTTCAAAACTGAAAGAAATAGGAGTAATCTTAGAAGCTGGAAAGGATTATATTACAATTAGTAAGGGAAATAATTATAAGGCAGTTTCTATTAAAACTGCAGTATATCCTGGATTTCCAACTGATTTACAACAACCTTTTATGACTCTTTTAACACAATGTCAAGGATTATCAAAGGTGGAAGAAAATATTTTCGAAAATCGATTTATGCACATTCCTTATTTGAATGAGATGGGTGCATCCATTACAGCTTCGGAGAAAGTAGCTTTTATTAGCGGAAAAACAGCTTTGATTGGAAAAGAAGTAGAAGCAACAGATTTAAGAGCAGGAGCGTCTTTAATTTTAGCAGCTCTATGTGCAGAAGGAGAAACTGTAATTACAAAAGTAGAACATGTTTTAAGAGGATATGAAGGGATTATAGAAAAATTACAAAATGTAGGTGCTAAAATAGAATTAGAAGAAATAGAATGAAAGTAGAGAAATCTACTTTTTTCATTGGAGGGATTTTATGAAACTAAAAAAAATATTTGTAGTTGCAGTTCTTTTCCTAATCGTTTTTCTTATTTATTTAGCGACTATGGATAAAAAAATCTATTATTTAGCACTTGGAGATTCTATTTCTTTAAAATATCCAAAACAAATTGCAAATTATTTAGAAGAAAAAAATTTATTAGAGCAATATCATAATGAATTTGTAATAGACGATATGCGAATTACTGATTTGATTCGTGATATTAAAGATAATAAGAAGGTTGTTATTAATAAGAAAGATCAGACTATTAAGAACTCTTTAATAAAAGCTGATTTGGTAACACTTTCTATTGGTAATGAAGAATTATTTTATAAAATGAAAACAGAGAAGCCAGATAATTTATTCAATTATATTGATGATATGATGATAGATATGGAAAATCTGTTTGTGGTTTTAAAAGAATATTGCAAGGAAGATATTTTTATTTTAGGATATGTGAATCCTTTTTCAAATGATATGGATCGTTATATTGAATATGCAAATAAAAAACTAGAAACGCTTGCTAAAAAGTATGATATCTCATACGTTTCACTGAAAGAATTAAAAAATGAAGATTTTAATGGATCTGAACTTTTAGCTAAAGGGAATGAAAAAATAGTAGAGCAATTAATTCCATTCATAGATAAACAAGTAATTGATGACTAATTTGTAAAAATTTTGAAACGTGATATAATAAATTCAGAGGTGATAAAATGGAAGGAAATAAAATATTTCCAAAAGTATTTATGTGGATGTTTATAGGTTTACTTGTGACATTTGGGGTTGGAGCTTTCGTAATGTCTAATGAAAACATGCTATATAATATTTTTGAAACAAATTTATATTGGTTTATTTTTGTTGTTCAAATTGCTGTAGTTGTTTGGCTTAGTGCAAGAATAAATAAAATGAAAGAAGGAACTGCTACAGTCTTATTTTTACTTTATTCAGGACTTACAGGACTTACTTTTTCATCAATCTTTGTAGTTTTTGAACTTGATTCTATTATGATGGTATTTGCAATTACAGCTCTTTTATTCGCTGTATTCGCATGTATTGGCTATTTTACAAAGATGGATTTAACGAAATTTGGGACTTATTTATTGATGGCTTTACTTGGAATTATTCTTGTTTCAGTAATTAATATTTTCCTTGGAAATGACACTTTAGATTTGGTTTTATGTATTATAGGCGTTTTAGTCTTTGTAGGATATACAGCTTATGATATGCAGAAAATTAAAATGTTAGCAATTACAATGGAAAATGAGCATAAAGTTGCTATAATAGGAGCTTTAGAATTATATTTAGACTTTATTAACCTATTTTTACGATTACTTCAATTATTTGGTAATAGTCGTGATTAATCTATTGATTTTTCCTTTAAATATTGTTATACTATAGCAGTAATATTTCTATGACATGAATGTGTCATGGCGGAAGGAGCAGAAACATGAAAAAAGGAATTCATCCAGAATATATGGATACTAAAGTAACATGTGCTTGTGGAAATACATTTACTGTAAGATCAAATAAAGAAGAATTACATTTAGAAGTTTGTGATAAATGTCATCCATTCTTTACTGGAAAACAGGGTCAAACAGCAAAAACAGGACGTGTTGAAAAATTTAACCGCAAATATGGTTTTGATGGAAAAGCAGCTTAAGCTGTCTTTTTTCTTTACATTTTGTCAAATAATCAGTATTGAATATTAGGAATTCCTTTATTCTATATGATATAATATAAATAGTAGGTGAGAATATGGAATATGTTATAATTGCTTTATTAGTTATAATTTTAATTGTGTCAATTATTTCTCTTACAAAAAATATTAATGAATCTAATATTACAGAGCGATTAGGCAAAATGGAAACTACTGTTGTAAAAGAATTAAGTGAATTTAATAAAAATCTGACACAAGATTTAAATAAAGATTTTAATGAATTAAATGGTAAATTAGAAAATCGTCTTTTTTTGATTAATGAAAAAGTCAATGAACGTTTGGATGAAAACTTCGAAAAAACAAATAAAACATTTGTCAATGTATTAGAGCGTCTTTCAAAAATAGATGAGGCTCAGAAAAAAATAGATTTGTTATCAAATGATATTGTTTCTTTACAAAGTGTTTTGACAGATAAGAAAACGAGAGGTATTTTTGGAGAAGTTAACTTAAAACATATTTTAGTTAGTGTGTTTGGAGAGAATAATACAAGGATTTATGAGTTACAATATAAATTAGAAAATGGTACAATTGCTGATTGCATGTTATTTGCTCCTGAACCATTAGGAAATATTGCAATTGATTCTAAATTCCCACTAGAAAATTATCAAGCGATGGTAAATAAAAATAATAGTGAGATAGTAAGAGGAAATGCGGAAAAGCTGTTTAAAGCGGATATGAAAAAGCATATAGATGCAATAGCAGATAAATATATCATTCCAGGTGTTACCTCTGATCAAGCAATTTTATTTTTACCAGCAGAAGCAATATTTGCAGAAATTAATGCTTATCATCAGGATATTATTGATTATGCTTATCAAAGAAGAGTGTGGATTACTTCTCCTACTACTTTGATTAGCACGCTAACAACAATAGAAATTATTATGAAAAATATGGATCGTGATAAGTATGCTAGGGAAATTCAGAAAGAATTACAAATATTAGGAGTTGAATTTAAACGTTATAAAGAACGTTGGGACAAATTATCTAGAAGTATTGAGAGTGTTAGTCGTGATGTAAAAGATATTCACACAACAACAAATAAAATTACAACAAAGTTTGATTCAATTAGCAAAGCAGAAATGGAGAAAATTGAATATGATGAAGATGAAGAAATGGAATCAGTTAGTTATTAGTTTGATATTGTTGCTTAATTCTGGCTTTTTATTACAGATGATATTGTCTGGACATCATGGGAGAATTTTAGTGACACTATCTCTTTATTTAACAGTCTGGATTCCAAAGGTAGTACGTTCTATTTTTAAAGTACAAATTCCAGAACGTGTAGAATGTGTTTATCTTATCTTTTTATTTCTTGCTCAATTTTTAGGAAGTATTGTAAACTTATATGCAAGTATTTATTGGTTTGATTCTTTTGTCCATTTTGTTTCTGGGATTTTAACCGCTTTATTTGGAATAGCAGTTCTAGTTTGGTTTCAAAAATATGACCATCAATCAATTGCGTTTAATATCTTTTTTATGATAGCATTTTCTTTGATGGTAGCATCATTTTGGGAATTTTTTGAATTTACTATGGATCAAATATCTGGTGGGGATACTCAAAAAGTAATTGAAACAGGAGTAGCAGATACTATGAAAGATATGATTGTAGCTTGTTTAGGAGCAATTTTGGTTTCCATTTATTACAGATTTGAAAAAAGTACAAGAAAGAAATTATTTTTCTATCATTATGAAAAAGAATTTGGGTGTAAATATGAATGATACAAAAAGAAGAGAAGCATGGCTTCAAGAATTAAAAAAATTAAGAAGAGAATTATTAGCTAAAAAAGAGATTTCTTCAAATAATAATATTCCTTCTGCTTATCCAGGAGCTTCAAAAACATTTCAGAAATCAGTCTCTGGAATCGCTTCTAAAATGTATGAGAGCGATAGACGAGATTCTGCTAAAATACAAGTATTAATGTTGGCCTTTTTAACATTTTTGTTTGAAACTTTATTTTTCATTGGCAGTTATTTTTTATTCCGAAAATAGTAGTCAATAAAGTGACAATTTGTAATGTGGAAATTGTTAATTTCTTGAGTTTGAATGAATATTTCATTTATAATAGAATTATGAGGTGAATTGGTATGGAAGAACAAATTTTAGATATTTTAAAACAAGATAATAGAGCTTTTACAGTGTATGAATTAAATGATGCATTAGGACTAAAAACTGTAGATGAATTAAAAGAATTGTTAAAGTGTTTAAATAGACTAGAAGATAACTTAAAAATTTATCGCACGAAAAAGGATAGTTATTTATTGTTTCATAATAGTCATCTAAAATTGGGGACTTTGCTTGCTAATAAAAAAGGATTTGGATTTGTTGATATTGAAGGAAACGAGGATGTTTTTGTTGCTCCTAGTAATATGAATAATGCAATCCATGGGGACAAAGTAGTTGTAGAAATTACAAGTAAAAAAGGAATGGATTTAGAAGGACGCATTGTTCGAATTGTCAATCGCGAAATCAAAGAGATGGTAGGAGAATTTTATCTTAAAGATGGAAAAGGTCATATTGATTTAGATGATGAAAAAGTAAAGTTAGAGATTGAAATTGATAAAGACAAATCAATGAGTGCGATGCCAGGACATAAAGTTTTAGTAAAAGTTCTTGGAAAATTAAAAGACAATCATTATAAAGGTGAAGTCATTAAAATTCTAGGACATAAAAATGATCCAGGAGTAGATATTTTATCAATTGTAGCAAAACTCAGAATTCATGATACTTTTCCAGAAGAAGTAATGGAACAAGTAGAAGCCTTGCCAGATTCAGTAAAAGCAGAAGAAATAGTAGGTAGAAGAGATTTAAGGGAAGAATCTATTTTTACAATTGATGGTGATGATACAAAAGATATTGATGATGCAATTTCGATTAAAAAATTAGAAAATGGAAATTATGAATTAGGAGTTCATATTGCAGATGTTAGTTATTATGTGAAAGCTGGAACTCCTTTGGATGAAGAAGCGTATGAAAGAGGAACTAGTGTTTATTTAGCTGATCGTGTTATTCCTATGCTTCCTCATAAGCTTTCAAATGGAATTTGTTCTTTAAATCCTAATGTAGATCGGTTATCAATGTCTTGTGTTATGGAAATTGATTCCAAAGGAAAAGTTTTAGATTATGAGATTTTTGAAAGTGTAATTCGTTCTAGAAAACAAATGACTTATAAATGTGTTAATAAAATCTTAGAAGAAAACGAAATACCAGAAGGTTATGAAGAGTTTGTAGAAGAATTGAAGTTAATGGAAGAACTTGCACAAATTTTAAGAAAAGAAAAAGAATCTAGAGGATATATTGATTTTGAAATAGATGAATCTAAAATTATTGTAGATGAATCAGGCAAAGCAATCGATGTGGTACTTCGTAATCGTGGAACAGGAGAAAAATTGATAGAAGATTTTATGATTGTAGCTAATGAGACTGTTGCAACTCATATTTATTTTATGGAACTTCCATTTTTGTATCGTATACATGGAGAGCCAAGTGAAGAGAAAATTCAAAAATTTTTAGACTTTATTGGCATTTTAGGTTATTCCATACATGGTAAAGTAAAAGATATTCATCCTAAAACTATGCAATATATTCTAGAACAATTAAAGGATAAAAAAGAATTTCATATTTTGTCTTCTATGTTACTTAGAAGCATGCAGAAAGCTGTGTATGATAAAAACAATATTGGACATTTCGGTTTGGCTAGTAAATATTATACACATTTTACATCTCCGATTAGGCGTTATCCTGATACAACAGTTCATAGATTGTTACGACTTTATTTGTTTCAAAATAAAATGGATAGAGATACCATCAATTATTGGGATAATAAATTAACTTTTATAGGAGAACATACATCAGAAATGGAGCGTACTTCTATTGAATGTGAACGTGAAGTGGATGATATGAAGAAAGCTGAATACATGATGGATCATATTGGAGAAAAATATACTGGAATAGTAAGTAGTGTTATGAGTTTTGGAATGTTTGTAGAGCTTCCAAATCTAGTAGAAGGTCTAGTACGTGTCGATAGTATAAAAGGAGATCTTTATTTCTTTGATGAAGCGACATTTTCTATTCATGGAGAAAAGGATAAACGAGGGTACCGTTTGGGAGATACAGTGAATGTAACCGTTTTAGCTGCAAATAAAGAAGCAAAAACTGTAGATTTTATTATTACAGAGGAGGAAGTAAATGGAAAAGACAGCGTATGAAATATTAGGAGTAAGTCCAACTGCGACAGATGAAGAAATCAAAAGACAATATCATACTTTAATAAAAAATGTTCATAGTGATACGACATCTTTAAAAGATTTGACAGAGGAAGAAAGGCAAAAATGTGAAAAATTAGTAAGAGAGTATAATGAGGCATATGGAAAATTAAGTAAAGGAAAGCGTGCTGATTATGATAAAGATTTAGCGCAGCGAAGAGAAGCATCAAACATTATTAATAATAAGTCTTCATATTCTAAAGCTTCTGGTTTTACTTCAGATAATGTTCAAAACCATTATAAATCAGAGGATAAAGAAAAAGGGGAAAGAACAGTTGAAAAATCGGATGCTCAAAAAATTATGGAACAAATATTAATGAAGCAACTTGATGAATTAATGAAAAGCATTTTTAAAAGTGGATATTCTTTTTCTGGAAGTTTTACAACAGATACAAATCAAAGGTTAAAACAAGATTATTGGAAATTGAAGTCAAAAAGAGATAAATTAGAAAAAGATTTAAGAACTGCAGAACAAGATGCAACGATTGAGTTTATGAAAAAAGGTCCAACAAATGAAGTTCAGTTGAATATTGATTTTAGAAATCTTTCTTCAAAAATTGCATCGCTTGAGGTAAAACGGAATGTAGATTTAGTGAATGCTCAACAAAGCTATGTTTCTAAAGCTAGTAAACGGTTTATTACTCAAAGAAAGAGGGAAATGTTGAAACAGAAGCTTGAACAAGAGGAAGCACAAATAAATGCCAAATATAATATGATGATAGGAATGTATAAAGAAAAACAAAATCGTAATAGGATGGAATTGGAGAAATATCAAAAAGCATTGAAAGAAGCTGTTAGAAAAGATTCAAGAGTATTAACAATTCAGACAGCTTTATCTCAAGTTCAAATTGAACTTAATTCTATTGGAGAACGATTAGGATATCAACCAAGGACATCAGATTATACAAGTGGTTATGGGGAAAGAAGTAGAGTATCAGTTTGATATTCTTTTTCATAGACAAAATAATGAGAACGTGATATGATAAAAAAAGATTAGAGGTGAAACTATGATAGAAATTCAAAATAGAAAAGCAAAATTTGATTATGACATTATAGAAACTATTGAAACTGGAATTGTACTTACTGGAACAGAGATTAAGTCTTTAAGAATAGGAAAAGCGAACTTAAAAGATAGTTATGCAATTGTTCGTAATGGAGAAGTTTTTTTGGTAAATATGCATATTAGTGAATATGTTCATGGGAATATCTTTAATCATAATGAAACGAGATCTAGGAAGTTATTGCTTCATAAAAAAGAAATTTTAAAATTAAATGATAAAGTACGTTTGGAAGGGTTTACACTAGTCCCATTGAAAGTTTATATAAAGGGAAATTATGCAAAGGTATTGCTTGGAGTAGGAAAAGGTAAAAAATTGTACGATAAAAGAGAAGCAATGAAAGAGCGTGATATGAAGCGAGAACTTGATAAGGCTATGAAATATAAGTAGTTGTATATTCTACTTTATTATGCTATAATTTAGTACATGGGGATGTCCAGGTTTCGACAGAATATTTAGGCTTTAAAGGGCAAGTCGGAGGTACACGTTACGTACAAACGTAAATTAAACGGAAAAAAATCAAACAATGTATTTAGTGGGGCTTTCGCTCCAACTTTCGCTTAATAGGATTTAAGCAAATACAGCTCTTTTTTATTCTTTTCCCACGGGAATTTAAAAGGGCTCGAGTGAGTGGGATATATTTTAGTTTCTCCTAAAAACTAAGACGAATTTATTAGGATTACTAATATTAGGGTTGTTAGTTCCTATCTAATATTAGGACATATTTGAACTAACTAAACTTGTAGAACTTTTCTGTGAGAATATTTTGGACAGGAGTTCAATTCTCCTCATCTCCACCAGATTGATACTAAACTCGAATTTTTGTGTTTCGAGTTTTAAAATATTTTGGATTTGTGTAAAAATTTAGTAGAGGTATGTTGATATGAGCTTATACGTGAAAATATGACATGATCAGGCCTATTTGGAAATAGATTCAATATTAGGAAAAAGAAATGAACAAGACTCAATAATATCAATAGTAGATGTACAAGAAGATTATAGTTGATAAAGGTGAACTATAAAAATGAATATTATGTAAATAAGCTAATATATGAATTTATTATAAGAAATGATATAAAGGTAAAATCAATAACAACAGATAATGGATTAGAATTTATGGCATTGGGAATAACAGCAAAAAAACTGGGAGTAAAATTATATAAATGTGATCCATATTGTTCATTTTAAAGAGGAACAAACGAAAGAATGAATATGATAGTAAGAATATTTATACCAAAAGGAAGTTCAATGAAGCTAAAACCTCAAATATATTTAGATGACATTTGTTTTAAAATAAATAGTATGCCTAGAAAAATATTTGACTTTAAATCATCTTATGAGCTAGAATTAAATTATGATTAAATTGGTGTGGTTCAAATTACAATAAAGAAAAAAATCAATTTTGTTTTGGAATTGATTTTTTTGTTTCCTACAAATATTCTAAAAACTTCTTACTAGCAAACGGTAAATTAATATGTTTGTTTTGAGCCAAAAAAACATTAGAAATAGGAATACTTTTATTAATGTTTAATTCTTTTAAATGTGGGTAATTATGAAGTGCCAAATCAATGATAGAAAAACCAATTCCAAATCCTGCTTCAGTAAATTCTAAAACTAAATCTTGACTTACAACTTCCGTTTTAGGTTGTAATAATAGATTATACTGCAAAGTATGATAATCTAAAAATTTTCTGCTATTGGATTCTTTCTTCTGCAAAATTAATGGATAAGTGTTTAATTCCATTAATGACTTGATTCTATCATGAAAGTAATTGGGATTATAAACAAATCCTTGCTTTAATTCTCTTATTTTTCTTATGATAATGTTTGTTTCTTTAACATCTCCTTCATTAAAAATTACAAAATCTAATTTTCCCTTTTGTAAATCAATGATAAGGTTACTTGTTAAATCATTAGTAATGTTAATGTTGATATTTGGATAATCTTTATGAAATTTTTTTATAGAATCCATTAATACAATTTTTGTTAATGTAGTAGAAGCTCCAATCTTTATTTCTCCTTTTGATAAATCTTTGAAAGAAGTAAATTCATTTTCAGCATTGTTAATCAGTTCTAAAGCTCCCTTTACATAATCAAAAAACATTTTTCCTTCACTTGTTAATTCCATTCCTTTATTGCTTCTCAAAAATAATGTACCACCTAATTGGTCTTCTAATTTTTTTATTGATTGACTAATTGCTGGCTGTGAGATATGTAACTCTTCGCTAGCTCTTGTCATGTGCTTATGCTTCGCAACTATATAAAAAATTCTATATAATTCTAAATCTACATTCATGATAAGTCCTCCTTATTAACATCATAACATAAATATATTTTACTTATCAATAAGTACAGAATAAAATAAAGTTAGAAAGGAAGAGATTTAGATGTTTAAAGAATTTAATATTGTAATCGGAATTACAGGAGGAATCGCAGCTTACAAAGCTTGTGGAATTGTGAACTTTTTCAAAAAAGAAGGAGCAAAAGTAGATGTAATTATGACAAAAAATGCTTGCGAATTTATTACTCCATTAACTTTAGAAACGTTATCAGGAAATAAAGTTGTTATAGATATGTTTCAAAGTCCTGATTATAGGGAAGTAAAACATATTAGTTTAGCAAAAAAAGCAGATTTATTTTTGATAATTCCAGCTACTGCAAATATCATAGGGAAAGTTGCAAACGGAATTGCTGACGATATGCTTTCTACTACTATAATGGCAACTAATGCTCCAGTTATATTTGTGCCTGCCATGAATGATGCCATGTATAAAAATAGAATTGTCCAAAGTAATATGGAAAAACTAAAAAGCTATGGTTATAAATTTATAGAACCAGCGATAGGACATCTTGCATGCGGCTATGATGGGCAAGGTAAATTGCCAAAAAGAGAAGATATTATAGAATGTGTAAAAGTGTTTATCAAGGAGGAAAGTTAAAATGAAAAAAATTGTGATTACTGCAGGTGGTACAAGTGAGAAAATTGATAATGTAAGAAAGATAACCAATTCTTCTAGTGGAAAGTTAGGAATGGTGATTGCAAATGAATTATTAGAAGAAATGGAAGATGTGCAAATATTTTATGTATGTTCTAAAAGTTCGCTTCGACCATTAGATAAGAGAGTTCAAATAATAGAAATAGATGGAACTATGGATTTAAAAAATATAGTAGAAAAATTGCTTATAGAACACCATATTGATTATTTTATTCATTCAATGGCTGTATCTGATTATATGACAGATTATGTGACAACGCTTGAAAGGATAAAAGAAAGTATTATGAGGACAGATGATATTGATGAAGCACTAGCTAATATAGAAGTAATCGGTGGTTCTAAAATTTCTTCTTCTGAAAATAATTTGGTAATTGTATTAAAACCAACCCCCAAAGTTATTTCTGTGATAAAAGACATTAGTCCTCTTACATATTTAGTAGGATTTAAGTTATTGGATCATGTATCTAAAGAAGAATTATTGGTCGTAGCAAAAAGGCTAAGAGATAAAAATAAATGTGATTTAGTAGTAGCAAATGATTTATCAAATATTAGAAATGGAGAACATATTGGCTATATTATTGATAAACAAGATTATGTAATAAGTGCTAGTGGAAAAGAAGAGATAGCAAAGCAATTGGTAAGGAGAATGAAATATGAAAGATAAGATTTTATTTGTAGGTGGAGATTGGGATTTAAATGGTGGAAAAGAATCTTCTTTAGTTAGAAAATTTGCTCAGGAATTAAATGATATAACCGTTTATAATGGTGGAAATTATAATGAGTTGAATGAAATATTAGAGTCTTCTATTCATTATGAAATTGTTATTTGGTGGGCTAATGTCCCAAATAATTTACCAAAAATTAGAAATGTGAAAGATATTAATTATAAAACGATGTTAGTTTCGTCTAAAAGAAACTTGAAACATGAATATACATTTCAAGATTTACTTCAAAGATCTTTTGCTTTAAAATCAAATTTGACAATTGAATTTACAAAAGAAAATGATTTATATTATATGAAATTATTTGATCCATTAGGGAATCTATGGTATGAAGGAACTTCTATTAAAGAATGTTCTAAAGCATTGTGTGAGAGACTAAATTTTATAAAACGCATAAGAAGAGAATCAACAATTTCATCAGAAGAGAACACTGGAGCTTTAGCATGGTTTTTCAATTTATTCAAAGAAGAAATATATCATTCAGACGAAAATTTAATAACTCCAATAAAAAAAGAGTTTCTAGAGATTGTAAAAGATTATGCTATTACACTAGCGCAAGCAACATTTGAAACAAAAGATGCAAAAAGATTTCTGGGGAATGCCTCTTTTAGATGTCCAAAAGGATTTCCATCTTTTAGAGCAGGTAAATATATTTTTGTAAGTAAGAGAAATGTAAATAAAGAATTTATTTCTATTGAAGAATTTATTCCTGTATATATGGAAGATAATAAGATTTATTATTGCGGAGAATTTAAGCCATCTGTTGATACTCCAATTCAGATGAGATTGTATGAGAAATTACCTAATATCAATTTTATGATACATTCTCATTGTTATATAAAAGGAGCTCCATATACAAAAGAAGCATTACCATGTGGTGCAATTGAAGAAGTATCAGAAATCTTGAATTTGATAAGTGATTATCATAAAGATTTCTATGTTATCAATTTAAAAGGTCATGGTAGTATTATGATGAGCAAAGACCCAGAACAATTAAAAAATATTGAAATGATAGGAAGAAAATTACCAGAGAATATGTATAGAAAATTTGAGGTCTAAAAATTTCAGTGTATGGTTTTAATTTTTAAAAAGTGGTATTTTTCAAAGATATCATTTTTTTGCTATTTGAACTTTATTTAGAAACCTTTTTGATAATAAAAAAATATGATAAAATAGATATAGAATTACAAAAGTAGGAGGAAACAGAATGAATTATATTTTATTCCATGTCCCACATTCTTCTTTAAAAATTCCAAAACAATTTTGGAATATATGCATCAAGGATAAAAAGTATATCCAAAATGCGAATATATTTTTAAGTGACTATTTAACAGATAAATTACTTCCAAATAAATGTCATAGATTAATTTTTAAATATTCTAGACTTTTTTGCGATGTTGAAAAATTTAAAGATGATACAAAAGAATTTATGTCTGAGAAAGGTATGGGCGTAATTTATACAAAAGACTGTGATGATATTATAACGATTCCAAATAAAAAATACAAAGCAAATATCCTAAAATCTTATTATGATAGGCATCATAATAAATTAGATAAACTGATTACAACTGCATTAAGAAAACAAAATAAGTGTATTATTATTGATTTCCATAGCTTTTCCGATGAAATGGTAGAAAAATTATTTGGTATTAAGGATAATCCTGATATTTGTATTGGTATAGATGAAGAATACACTGATACGAAATTATTTGATTTTACAATTAAGCATTTTGAAAAATATGGATTTTCATTAGATATTAATAAACCATATTCTGGAACAATGATTCCAAATAAATATTTTAATAAAAAAGAAAAAAGATTATCATCTATTATGTTGGAATTTAATAAGCGAATCTATCTTAACGATAAAACAGACTTTTATAAACTTAAAAATTGTATCGATGATTATTATAATCAGATGAAATCAATATGATTAGGAGATGGTAGTATGATGAAAATGATTGTGACCGATTTAGATGGAACACTTTTGAATAAGACAAGAAAACCAACCGAAGAAACAAAACAATATTTGAAAAATTTAAAAGAACAAGGTTATATTATTGTAATTGCAACAGGAAGAATTTACGCTTCAGCACTTACTGCAACTGATGGAGCAATATTCGCAAACTATCTTATTACAGATACAGGAGCTTGCATTTATCAAGTAACTGGTGAGCCAATTTTTCAAAATTTAATTGGAAAAGAAATTGTGGAAAAATTATTTGAGTATTATAACGAAGAGTTTCGTTTTATGGATGTCTGCAATAAAAATATGATTTATAAATATTCTAAAACAGAAGTAGAAAATAGTGACTTTGTAAAAACAGTAACAAATCCAGGTGATATTTTAAAAGAAAACTTAGAAATTTCTCATGTCTCTATTGTAATGAATACAAATGAAGCTGTATTAAATTTGTACGAAAAATTAGTAATAGAATTTCCTGAATTAGAAATTTTAATTATGCAAGATTCTTTTAAAGATAATAAATGGATTGAAATAATGGCAAAAGATTGTTCTAAATATCGTGCAATTAAGAATTTAGCTGACCACCTTGGAATCCAAAATGAAGAAATTATTACTTTTGGTGATGGAAGAAATGATATTGATATGATAGAAAATTGTGGATATGGAGTGGCTTTAGAGAATGCGCTTCCAGAAGTAAAAAAAGTTGCTAAAGATATTACTTCTTTGGATAATGACCATGATGGAGTAATGCATTATTTGCAAAGTATAATCAAAAGAGCCAATTAATTTGACTCTTTATTTGTTATTAAATCAATTAGTTTCTTTACACTATAATTTGGAACTCTATTGTTTAATGTTACGATTCCAATATCTCTTTTTGGTATATTAGGAATGACTTTAATTTCAAAAAGTGTCTTATTTAAGTCTTCTTTGATAAATTCTTTTGTAGCGTATCCAATTCCAAATCCACTTTTTACAAAATCCATAATTAGATTATAACTAACAATTTCTGTTTTTGGTCTCAAAAGAACATGGTTTGTATTTAAAAATTTATCTAAAAATTTTCTTGTATTAGATGGATTTTTTTGAAATAAGAGTGGATAGTTTTGAAGTTCCTCTAATTTTACTTTACCTTTTGTTAGATCATAATATCTTTTATTTCCTACAAAAATGTCTTGTACTTTCATAACTGGTAAAACATTCAAATCTTTATAATCAGAAGCAATAGGCAAATTTAATATCAAAATATCTAAATTTCCATTTCTTAACTCTTTTAATAAAGTTTCTGTTAATGTATTTACAATCTCAATATCAATATTTGGATATTTTTCATGAAATATTTCTAAATAGGGCATCAATACATGTCTACTGACTGTTGTACTAGCTCCAATTCTAATATTTCCTCTATCTAAATTCTTTAAATTGGTCAATGTGTTTTCTCCATTTGAGAAACTTTCTATTCCTTTTTTTACATAATCAAATAATACTTTTCCTTCTTCTGTTAACTTTACGCCTTTTTTGGTTCTAACAAATAGAGTAATTCCTAATTGTTCTTCTAATGATTTGATTTGAAAAGAAACCGCTGGTTGCGAAATTAATAATTCATTGGCGGCAGCAGAAATACTCTCATTAATCGCAACTGTATAAAATATTTTATAGCTTTCATAGTTAATATTCATATATAAGTCTCCTTTATATTAAATATAAAAAATATATATTATATTTATATCACAAAATGGGATATAATGCAATTGTGACGAGAGATGCATTTCTTAATGAAGGAGGAATTATAATGGCAAGTCATGCTGGATTAGTATATGTTTTAAAAACAAAATATGGATTTATAAATGAAAAGGGAGAATTTGTTGAAAGGATGGAAGATGCTCAAAGAATCGATTTTATGCAATTTGGTTTTGGCCCTTCTGCATATGATGTATACAAACGTTTAGGATATAAAAACGAAGTGCTATCAGAGAAAGATATAGAGTTTCACACAGTTGTTCCTTCCTATGATTCACGATTAGGAATAATAGAAAGGTTATATCGATTGATAGGATATGATTATGAAACTTCGTGTATGATCGCTGCAGAGGATTTTAAAAAGTATAGTCTTTATCTTTATCAGAATTTTTTAGATTATGAAAAAACAATGCATGATAAAGTATTAAATTTTTATAAAGAACAAACAAGATCTGATTCTGTAGATGGAATTGATTTATATGAAATACCAAATAGAGAAGTGAAATGGCGAGAAGAGGGAGAGATAAGAAGCTTTTATTCTGAAATAGGAGAAATATATTGTTACACACTTCCGCTAAAAAATCTTCGTTTGGAAAACTATTTTTCTGTAGATCAAAATTGGAATCAAATTCAAAATGTAGGATTATTAGAATATATCAAAGGAAAGTTAAAAGAAAAGGAAGAAACTAGAATATATGGAGTAAAACAAGATGAATCATTGAAAGTTTATATGCAATATCCTGATACCAATTTGATTACTTATATTAATGAGTGTGTTCGAGATTATTATAACGAACATGAAATGCATATTACTAGAATGTTTGGAAGTTACATTTTATTAGGAAAAGAAGCAGGAAAATTAAAAGCATTAAAAGCGACTCCGATACCGATTCAATATTGTCCATTAATGAAAAAGTTATTAATGGAAGTAGGAGGTGAAGTAGCAGAAAGATTATTAGCAACTTTGCAAACGGAAGACCAGGAAATTCAAACTAAAATGATGTGTCATTTAATTGATGAAATCGTAATAAAAGGCAGATATTTTGATACTAGTAGACCACTTAATTCTTGTGAGGCAAATGTTTTATTTGGAGCATCAGAAACAATGTCATCGGCATTTCAAGATGGAATGATAGATGCAGCAGTAATTGTTTCTAATAATTTGGGAACGATTATTACAACAAGTGATTCTAATACCCAAGGTGCTGTAAAGAGAATGACTGGATTATTTTATACGAGTCCTTCTAAAGAAATTGTAGAGACAGCAAAAAAAGCAGGAATTATACCAGTTTATCCTTATACTGCAACAATCAATCAATTAGAAGGAGTAAAAAAAGCAATCCATCTTGGATATAAAAAAATAGCTGTTTCAGTGGCTGCCAATGATAATGTTCTTCATGAAGCTTTAAAAAGATTAGAAACTGATGGAATTACAATTTATAAATTTGGATTATGTTCTACAGGAATTGATTCTAAAACTGCCAAAATTATGGGGGAAAATGCAGATGTTATATGGACTTGTGCTTCAAAAAATGTAAGAGAGTTTGTGGAACCGAACGCGATTGCCCAAGTAGGAATAAAAATTCCAGTTCATATAATGACAGAAAAAGGATTTCAAATTGTGAGAAGTCATTTAATGAGAATGGGATTTGATGGAAGTGTTGTAAAACTGATAAAAGGATCAGGAAAACCAGTATTTTTAAATGAAAAAGGAAAAATTAAGGTGTTACAGAAAAAAATGCTACATGGTTGTATTGATTGCCCACATCCTTGTGTATAATAAGAAGAAAATGGTATATTTTTATATCATTTTTTTGAATAAGTGTAGTAGTTTGGTTACAAAATAGAAGATAGGAAAAAAGAAATTGCTATAATGGATATTATAATAGCGAGAGGTAATAAAAATGAGAAAAAAAGGATTTACATTGATAGAATTACTAGCTGTAATTGTAATATTGGCTGTGATAGCTTTAATAGCGACTCCAATTATATTAAATATAATAGAAAAAGCAAGAAAAAGTGCA
>JAAWCI010000092.1 GCA_022793145.1 Bacilli bacterium
ATTTTAAATTACTAAAGTTTTTCGTGTCTAAAAACTTGACATAAATCCAAGATGTGTATAATATTTTTTCTTTTTCTGAAGATAAAGAAGAAATATGTATAAAAAATATTAAAGAAAAAATATTTAAAGACAAGATAGAAATTATTAATCCGATTGATTTAGGTGCAGGAACAGGAAAAATATATGATCAATTATTTTCAAAATTAGATTTTAATGGATATGTTTGGTTTATAGAAAATAATAATAAAATGATAGATTTTTTAGAAAAAAAATATAAAAATAACAATAAAATCAAAATAATAAACAGTTCTATATCATCCTTTGAAATAGAAAATCAAAAATCGAACTTTGTAATTAGTTCATTTGGATTTCCGAGTTGTTTGTATAATAAAACTACAACTCTTGAAGAATTAAAAGCAGTTTATAAAAATTTATTAGATAAAGGAGTATTTGTTACAATTGGATGGAACGAAAAATGGGATGATGAAGTAAGTTCTTTGTGGAAAAGATATACTAATAAAAACTTTGATGAAAAATTGATTGGTGCAAGAAATTGTGAATTAACTTGGTTAAATAATAATATAAAAACATCATTAAAATTCAAAAATAATAAAGAAAAAAATTATATTTTGAAATGTTTATTTGGCAATATAATAGAATTACATAGTAATAAACTAGAATTTAAATTGAATATGGGCATAACTTTTAACACAAAAGAGGAATTAGAAACTATTATTAAAAATTTGGAGGTATATTATGAAGGAAATTGAAATTTTAGTTGAAGTATATTCTTCATCTGAAACTGTAACTGAAAAACTAGAACAATTTGAATGTAGTGGTACACAAGAAACTATTGATACATATTATTATGATCCGTTACGAGCTAATTTAAAACCAAATGATAAGTTAGAAATAAATGAATGCTTAAGATTAAGAACAAAAAGCAATAATAACTATATTACATATAAGATAGATCATTTTGATGATAATGGTAAATGGTTATATTCAGATGAATATGAGACAAAAATTGATGATATATTTATGATTAGGAATATATTAGAAAAATTAGGATTAAAAAAATTATTGTCAATTCATAATAGTAAAAAAATATATCATTATCAAGATTATGAAATTGCTTTTGAAACTGTGGAAGAACTTGGATATTTTCTTGAAGTAGAATATTGTACCAATGAAGATGTTGATGTTAAGAGTATAAAAAAACAAATTCAATCATTTATTAATTCTTTAGATATAAATGTATCTAAAGAGTTGACAATGGGGAAACCTGAAATGATTATCAAAAAGAATAATATATCTATTGATTAAGTTTTAAAAACATATTTAAAAACAGCAATAAAGAGTGAAAAATAAAATTTTACTCTTTTTAAGTGAGTAAAAGAAAAAATATGAGAAAGAAATAAATTTTTTCGAAAAAAAA
>JAAWCI010000085.1 GCA_022793145.1 Bacilli bacterium
TCATTATAATCTCCTCTATATGAATCTTCACTGATAAATCTAGCTATCTTTGGATTATAATATCTACTTATTAAATAATAGTTATCTGTTTCTATATCATAATAATATCCTGCATATCTATATGGATTATCAAACTCTCCATTACTATCTATTATAACTCCCCATTCATCATATGTATAGCTATTTAGTAAATTTTCTTCATTATCTATAATCTTTACTGTATCTCCATGTCCATTATATAAATAATATCCTTTTTGATCTGTATTTCTTGATATTAAAGATAGACCATATATATTCTGAGCTATTTTGTTATCATTTTCATCTAATTCTAAGATAACATCTAATTCTTCATAAATATATTTTATTACTTTTTTATTTACTTGTTTTTGAATTCTTTTTCCTTCTGGATTATAGATATAATTAATTTCTTTATCAGAAATAGTTTTGATTAATTCATTTCTCTCATTATATGTATTGGTTACTTTTACCTCATTATTCACTGTTTCTGTTATACTATTTCCATTTTTGTCATAAGTATAATCTGTTGTTTTTGTAACTATGTTATCTTCTTTTTCAATTATTTTTATTAATCTATTATTACTATCATAAGTATATTCCTTTGTAACAGTTCCACTAACTTCTTTGGTTCGATTTCCAGCTTTATCATAAATGTAAGTAGTTAATAGTGTTTCTACTCTTTCTAATTCTTCATTCCCAATTTCTTGATATATTACTTCACTAATCGTTTTTAATCGATTTAACGCATCATAAGTATAACTAGTTTCTTTTCCATTTTCATATTTTGAAATAATGTTTTTATTATTGTCATACTGATATTGATAAGTTTCTTTGTTATCTCCATATGTATTTACTAGTGTATCTAATGACTTATCATCTTTGTAAGTATATTCTTCTATAGAACCATTTTGATAAGTTATTTTACTTACTGTTCCATCTAAATGATAACTATAATTAGCGTTCCCTACTACTTCTTTTAATCTACCCGTTTTATCAAACTTTTTAATTGTTTCATTTCCTTTTGGATCAATACTAGTTTCTGTATAATCAGAATACGTAAAGGTTGTTGTGAAACCATTTTCTGTTTTAGAAACTACTCGAGTTAATTTGTCATAAGTTCTAGTAATGACATTCTCATTTTCTTTTATCAATCTATCATGAATATCATAACTATAAATAATTTCAGAACCATTTTTGGTTGTTTTTTTCTTTAGCGTTCTATTACTATTATATTCCTTTGTTTCTATATTTCCTAATGGGTCTTTTTCTACAAGTTTGCTTTTTTCTTTTTGTTTTTTTATGCTGATTACTAAGTCAGTTATTTAACTTTGACTTATTCATTTACTTGGACAGTTTTAGAGTGCAGAATAGAAAGAAAGCCAATCAAATGATTGGCTTAATGATACTCTGTTTACTAATTAATACTTCAAAATTTATCATTAAAGAATATTTAAAATTCTTGCATAACTTTCTTAATTTCTATATTATTTAAATCAATATCTTCAAAAGATTCACCATTGCAACTATATATTTCCAAACTTTTAATGTATCCACTTTCATCAAAAAATAATATACAGTCAATTGGCAAATCATAAGTCTTATCTAAAAACATAATAGAAATAAGAAATGTTTCTGTTGTTTTTACTTTTTCATCCTCTTTATCTATCTGAAATACTATATATTTGTTATCACCATAAATTTCTGAATTTAAAAATGTTGATTTTTTTATTTGCTCTTTTATAATATCAATATCTTTGAAATTTTGGTTTACCATTAATTCTAGTATTCCTTTCACTAACTTATAATTCATTTTTTTCCTCCTTTACTCATAAAATAAGTTCCAATTCTAATATTTCCATTTAGTAATTGTGACGCCCTATAATTGATTTCAACACCGTTTACATGAGTTGTAAATTCTGTACTTCGATTTAGTTCAAGATTTTTATTAATTACATCTTTAGCTAACACTGTATTAACCTGATTTGGCGATAAATCTGTTCCTTCCAAATGCCTACCTCCATGACCAAATTCTATTGTCCTTCCATTAACTGTAATAGTATCTGTTATTCCGCCACCTCCAAATGGTGCTTTATATGGATTTCCGAATACAAAATTACATGGAGCTACTATTTGCCCACTATATGGACTATTTCTATACAAAGCAGTATTTGATAAATTAGTATTTCCATATGTTTTTAATGTACCCGCTGTATTTACTTGTGTAACTTTATTATAAATACCTTGTCCTACTTTATATGTTCCATATACTGTCATTGCTGTTTTTGTTGCACTATTCGCATATGCTACTTTCTCTGAATATGGAGTATCTTTATCTACAAAACTCTCTAAATTTTTTGGATCCAATGTAGTTTTAAAATTATTAAAGATTCCAGTAGCCATATTTATTACATTATACTGAGATGCGATTTCCATGAAATTTGTTCCATATTCTTTGGCATCTGCTTTATAACTTTCATCAGCTTTTAAGCCAATAGCGTGATATAATTCATTGTCTATATATTTTCCGCCATAATATGCTTGTTTTACAGCATTAATTGGATTTTGAACTATTCCAACTAAAGTATCTACTATTGCTTCTGCTCCTCCATGAAATGTTGCTCCTAATGTCTTTCCAAAATTTACAGTTTCATCCCATAAATTCTTTCCAAACTCTTCTAACCATTTCGGCCAATATCCATCAGGATCAATATAAATTAATGGATTGTTTACAACATATACATATCTATTTAAACTAAGTGGGTCATTATAATCTCCTCTATATGAATCTTCACTGATAAATCTAGCTATCTTTGGATTATAATATCTACTTATTAAATAATAGTTATCTGTTTCTATATCATAATAATATCCTGCATATCTATATGGATTATCAAACTCTCCA
>JAAWCI010000029.1 GCA_022793145.1 Bacilli bacterium
CCCATTACAATTGGTACTGTAATCAAAGCTATCATTCCTATTATGATTATGACAGCTAGTAGTTCTATTAAGGTAAAGGCCTTATTTTCTAAGCCCCCCCCCTCGGTTGCAATGTGTTACTCTATCCATTTTCCATTACCTCTCTATTCTTTTTCATTATAACAAACTCTTTTTTTCTATCTTTATTTTGTAACCGTTTTGATACATATATTCATTTATTATTAAATTTTATAATAAAAAAGATTAGAAACCATAAACATTTAATAACAATTTATGATAAAACCTTGTCCCCAAAATAGTAAGAAGGTACATCACCTTGCATCAATTTAATCGTTAAAGGAATATCGGATGACACTTTTATCACCTTAGATGAAAATGGTAAGATTGCTTGAGTTGTCACATCTACTTGTATACTTACTTCTATTACAGCATTATTAATTCCATAGTTTGTCACTTTCGTTTTAATATTTGTAATAATATCTCCCATGATTTTTAAACGAATTGGAAATTTTGGACCCAAATTAGAAAGTAACGCATTCTTAAAAATGACTCCTGTTGGAATATTTCCAATGACGCCTTTTTTTAAATCATTTGGATTATAATCTCTCAAAGTATCGTCCATAAGTGTCAACTTGTCAATCTCTCCTCTTTCTATATGCTGTAAATTGACTTGTACACTATTTGTAGTATTGCTAAGCAATCGATTTACTTTCACTGGATCTAAGTCAATGCTTCTTATCTCTCCATTTGAATCTTTTGTAATCAAAAATAAAGAATCTGCATCTAAATCTTCTCCTATTGATTCTGTAACAGCACTATTAATCAATAAAGTAACAAATTTTTTTGCTTGTATTTCTGCATATTCCATGAGTCCTGGAGTAATTCTAGAACTAATAAATTGAAGTACTAAAATAACACTAATAAAAAGAGATAATAAACTAAAAATCAATATATTACTTTTCCTTTTATTAAAAATAATTCTTTTTTTTCTTAAATGTACTTTTCTTCTCATATTCCCACCTAATTTATGATATGAATATGAATATATTCCTAGAAATAGTTTCATAATAAAAATGGGTGAATAAACATGAAAATTGAAGATATTATGTCTAGAGATTTAATTATTGGTAGTATTAATCAAAAGGTAAGTGAAATTGCCGAATTAATGAAAAAATATGATATTGGTTTCATTCCTATTGAACAAAACAAACACATCATTGGAGTTGTTACTGATAGAGATATCATATGCAGTACTTTTAGCGCTGAATTAGATAGTGAAGCCAAAATAGAACGCTATATGACCAATAATGTAATTTCTATTGATAAGGATGACTCTATAGAAAATGCATTAAAAGTAATGGGACAAGAAAAAGTAAAAAGATTGATAGTAAGTGATCACGAAAAAGTAGTTGGAATTTTATCATTATCAGACATTATTACTACAGATACAGATGAAAAAAAGTTTATCACAGAATTAAAAAAAATATGGGCAATTCATAAAAATGTTGATAGTTTTCATACTGAAGTTGATGAATTTTATTTATAAAAAAAAACGGTTACAAAATCGTTTTATTTTTTTACATATTCCTTAGCAACCTCTTCTTCTGGTAGTAATTTTAATAATACATTTACTACTTCTGGTGGCAATACTGTACTAAGTTGCCTTCTATCGAAACGTGCTGCTACACGTGTTGCTACATCTAAAAGTGAAACACCTTCTTTTAAGATAAAATAATCAGGTGCATACTTATTTCCTCCAGAATATTCTATCATATCTATATTTGATAGATAATAAGGACTGTAATTAGAATAAGTTGTATCTGAGTGATTTATTTTAGATAAAGCCTCTCGCATAAAGCATTTAAGTTCTAGTACATCACCACCAACAATTTTCTTGCTTCCATTTTTATCTAGCAAAAAAGCTAAAAGAGCATAATCACTAAAATAGTTATATGTCCAATATTTTGTTTCTGGTACACCACTACCTAATGCCATAAGTCTTTTTAATTCTGTTGTTTCAATTGGTCTTGTTATGTGTTCCATACTAAAAACCCCCCTTTTTTTACGCTATATTCTATCACAAATAAAAAAATAGTCAAATTGACTATTTTAAACAAACATATACTCTGGACGATGATATCTAGAAATCTGAGGTTTATGACTATCATACTTTGGATTTGTAATTGCTCTATGCTCTTCTAAACTTTTCTTTACATCTATAATCCTTTGATTCTTAGAACCTCTAAATTGAACTTCTAAACTTTTTTCTTCCAAAATAAATTTTCCGTCTACAAGCATATCGATATTCTTTAATAATTCCAATATACTTGATTTTGTTTCTGACATTTTTAATAATTGTTCAAAAGTATAGCCTGTATAGCACCATACATTTAAACCTATCTTTTTTGCATATCTAGCAATTTCTAAGCATGCTTCTACTTGGCACATTGGATCTCCACCTGACAATGTAATGCCATCTTGACCTTTTAAATTGTCTAATATTTTTATTACATCTTCTGTATCAACTAAAGTTCCAGCATCAAAAGAATGCGTTTCTGGATTATGGCATCCATAGCAATTATGGATACAACCTTGTGTCCAAATTACTGTACGAATGCCTTCTCCATCTACAATGCTATCTGACTGGATTGGTCCAGCTAAACGGATTTTCATTATTTGCCACAGCAAGAGCAATCATAGGTATGTTTTACACGATCACGTTCTTCCGCTCTTTTTCCATTATTAAATCTATCAACAGTTCCTACTAAATAACCTGTAATTCTTCTAATACGTTCAAATCCTACGCCTTCTCCTACCGTTTTTTCTACTTTCTCTACTTTTTCTACTTGTTTTTCCATATTTATCCCTCTTTCTATTTATTATAACAATCTAATTCTTTTAATTTGTCAATACTAACTGGCTCCCCTGCACGTCTGCCACACCTTGGACATACATCCTTAATAATTCCAACATATCCACATACTGGATCTCTATCCACTGGATGATTTACTGCACCATACCCAATTCCGACTTCTTTCATTGTACGAACAATTTTTTCAAAAGCATCTACATTTTCTGATGGATCTCCATCTAATTCAATATAACTGATATGTCCTGCATTTGTTAATGCATGATAAGGTGCTTCTAACCCTAATTTTTTGGTAATTGAAATATTGTAATAAACTGGTACATGGAAAGAATTTGTATAGTATGCTTTATCCGTTACCCCTTTGATTTTTCCATAAATCGCTTTATCTATATTAATAAATCTTCCTGAAAGTCCCTCTGCTGGTGTTGCTAAGCAAGTAAAATTCAAATTGTATTTTTCTGAATATTCATCACATTTCTTGCGCATAAATCCAATAATTTCTAATCCTAATTTTTGGGCTTCTTCACTTTCTCCATGATGTTTTCCAATTAAAGCTTTTAAACATTCTGCTAATCCAATAAAACCAATACTTAAAGTACCATGTTTCAATACTTTTCTTAAACGATCCGTTGGTTTTAATTTTTCAGAATCCAACCATACTCCTTGCTCTAGTAAAAATGGGAAATTATACAATCTCTTGTTACATTGAATTTCAAAACGTTCTAACAATTGATCTTTTACCATATCCATCATTTCTTCTAGCTCCTCAAAGAAACCATTCATATCTGTTTTTTCATGACTTACTATACCGTGTTTAATTCCAAGCCTTGGTAAATTAATAGAAGTAAATGACAAATTCCCTCTTCCTGGAGTAATAGAACGATCTGGATCAATTACATTTCCAAGAACTCTCGTTCTACATCCCATATATCCTACTTCTGTACGATAATCATCTGGTTTATAATATTGCAAGTTAAATGGAGCATCAATGAATGAAAAGTTTGGAAATAATCTTTTTGCTGATACTTCACAAGATAATCTCAACAAATCATAATTTGGATCTTCTGGATTATAGTTAATTCCCTCTTTTACTTTAAAAATAGAAATTGGGAAAATTGGTGTTTCACTATGCCCTAATCCTGCTTCTACTGCAAGTAAATAATTTCTTGTAACCATTCTTCCTTCTGGAGA
The DNA here is from genome assembly GCA_022793145.1 of Bacilli bacterium. The sequence goes on from JAAWCI010000029.1 coordinate 4,061, forward strand.
AATGTCAGTACCAAAGTTAATAGAAGAAAATGGTACTTGGGCTCCTGCTCTTGAATGCATTGTATTTAAATTATGAACAAAAGCTTCCATTGCCTGAAATGTAATACGTTCTGTTCTTTGGGTTGCTTTTTCTTTTGCTACTTCAAAAATATGTTTTACTTCCTCTGAATTTTTTGCAAGCGGTTCAAATTTTTCTAAATCTACATCGATCGTTTCTAATTTATCTACTTCTTTTGTAATGGCATTCATATTTACAAATGTCAAAAAACCAGAATAATCTAATAAATCATAAATAGATTGCTTCCATTGTTTTTTAAATGTTTTTAAAACGCCTGGAGCAAGATAATAATCAAATGCTGGAACAGATTGTCCTCCATGTTGATCATTTTGATTTGATTGAATTGCAATCGCTGCCAATGCCGCATATGACATAATATCATTTGGCTCTCTTAGATGACCATGGCCTGTTGAAAAACCATTTTTAAATAATTTATCCAAATCGATTTGCATACATGTTGTTGTTCCCATTGGCATAAAATCCATATCATGAATATGAATATCTCCATTATCATGTGCTTCTGAGAATTTTCTTTTCATTAAATATGCTTTTGCAAATTCTTTTGAAACAGTACTACCATATTGAAGCATTGTTCCCATTGCAGAATTTCCATCAATATTAGCGTTTTCTCTTTTGTTATCTTCTTCATGTGCTGACTTTAATCCAAGGCCTTCAATTGTTTTTAAAAATTTATGCATTTTCTTTTCATCACTGAAAAGTTGTCTTGACTGTGATCTTCTTTCTCTATATTCAGAAAAATGAGTATAGATTTCTTCATATCCCTTTTTCTTTAATTCATCTTCTATCATGTCTTGGATATCTTCTATCTTAATTTTTTCTTCATCTTTATATTCCTTTTCAATTCTTTTAATCACTGCCATATAAACTTTGTTAATGTCTTTTTCAGTATATAAAGATGTTTTTGCATCATCATCATCTAGAATAATAAAATGGTCAAATGCTTTTTTAATCGCCATAGCAATTTTTGTTCCATTAAAATCTACTTTTTTTCCATCTCGTTTTACTACTTTTAATGTAGCCAATTGTTCTTCTACACCCACCATATTTCTAAATCCTCTCTTCTATTTTTTGTACAATTTCAGTATAGTCTAAAACCACACAAAAGTCAAACATTTGTCGGTCTTTTTTTTGACTTTTTTTTACCAAATTCGCTAAGCCCTTATTTTTCAATATTTTTCTAAAAAAATATTTTTTCAAAAAAATGTATATTTACATTTTTGATTTTTTTATTTTTTTACCTTTATTAGTCATTTTGTTAAAATTGTCGTTTTTTCCTTTTATTTTCAATGTTTTTTGTTTATTTTTATCATTTTTTGTTTTTAAATTTTTTAAATTTTTTTTCATTTTTTAAAAAATCATTTTTTTTAAATTTCATTTTTTTCCATTTTTTATTTTTCAATTTTTATAAAAAAAACATAGTTTTTGTACACGAACTTTTTTTCGCTTTCAGTCGTTATAAATGATATATAAAGAACAACAGTTTTGGTAAGTTTTATCAAAATTAGAATATAGTTTAATGAGGTGAATACTGATGAAAAAATGGCTCCTATTTTTAATTATTTTGGCTCCTCTTTTTTGTGGATGTAACAAAAAAACAGAATTGACAATTGAAGTAGTCATTGAACAAAATAAAACCGATCTTATTAGTATTCATTATCCTAAAACTGGATTTGAAAAATTAGATAAAGAGGTTAAAAATTATATCACAAATACTAGACTAAACTTAAAACAATATATAAAAGAAAAAGTTTATATAGAAGACCTTCCAGAACTCAATATTGATTATGAATATAAAGTAATTGGGAATCGCTATTCTAATATTGTCCTAACAACTTTTTTTACTTCTCCATTACTAGCTCATCCAATCCATGATATTAAAACATTCGTTTTTGACCAAAAAGAAAATAAATTTTTACAATTATCAGATATTGCAACTATTCCTATGGGAAAAGTAAAAATGGATCTTGTAAAAAAACATCAAGATTGTATTTTAATAGATGATTTAGAAAAAGTTTTCCAAAAAACAAATAATCTTAAATTTACTTTCACGGATCAATCTATTACTCTTTATTTTAATCCTTATGAAATCGCAAGTGGAAATTGTGGGATTATAGAATATGAGTTTCCAAACAAAGACTTTCACATTTCAATAGAAAAAACTACGCTTCAGAAAACCTCTCTTTATAAGCCAAATAAAAAAGAGCTATCTCCTACAAAGCCAACGATTGCTCTTACTTTTGATGATGGGCCGAGTAAATATACAAAAGAAATTGTTAAATTATTAAATGAATATGACGCAAATGCTACTTTTTTCATTTTAGGAAATAAAGTAGAAAATTACCATGATACGTTAACATTTGTTTTAGAAAGTGGAAATGAACTAGGGAATCACTCTTATAATCATAAAAAGCTAACAAGACTTTCTTCTAAGGATTTACATAATCAAATAGAAATGACCAACGAAGTTGTAAAAAAAACATTAGACTATGATATTCATTTATTTCGTCCAACTTATGGAGCCACTTCTAATTCATTAAAGTCAAATATTAATATGGAAATTGTTCTTTGGAATGTTGATACAGAAGATTGGAAATTTCGAAATAGTAAAACAATATATGAAAAAGCTCTTCATGATATAAAAGACGGAAAAATTATTTTAATGCATGATATTTATAAGTCTACATTAAATGCTCTAAAATTAATTCTTCCAGAATTAAAAAAACAAGGATATCAAATTGTGACAGTCAGTGAATTAAAAGAAATTCAAGCGATACGAAATGAAAAAAATTGATAATACAACTGTAATTGATATCCAACTAATAGGTACTCTTCTATCTATTTTAAGTTTTTCTTTTGCTTTTATTTTACTTTATAATCAAAAATTGTTAGAAGAAAACAAAAAACCTCTTTTTTCTAAACAAGATACATTAAATTATGTTGCGCTCAATCGATTATTTGTTCTTGCCATTGTTTTTCTTTTTCTAGGAGCTAATGCTCTTCATTTAAAAATTGACAAAGAAAAAGGAGAAGATCTAACATTTGACTATTTAGATATTCTCTCTTCTGTTTTAACACTTGTTGTAGCACTACTGGCTATTTATATGGCTTATAAAGCTTTAAAGGATAGTGACCTATCAATTGATAGTTCTATAGATGATGCACTATTATAACTTCCTTGTATTATTCTAAAGAAGTAAATATTTTAGTTTCCAATAATTCTACTAGTTTTTTATTTGTCCATACTATTTAAAATATACCTTCTTTTATTCAATCGATATGAAAAATACATTTTAAAGAAAAAAGATTATTTTTCATAATCTTCACAAGCTTTATCTAAAGCCAAAACCAAAGCATCAGCATCTTCAAAAGTCTTTAATCGTACACCACTTGCATAAATGTGTCCGCCACCACCAAAAGTAGCTGCTACTTCATTAATAATTGGCCCTCTAGAACGTATAGATCCTCGAATGGTATTATTGTTTTTATCTTCTGAAAAAATAACCCATACAAGTGCCTCTTCTATATAATTAAAATTGTTTATCATATTTCCTGGAGCAGCTGGATCTACTTCATATTGATGTAATACTTCATCCGTTATACAAATATAAGCTACTCCATGCTCTGTCACTTCTAAATGAGATTCCACATATCCTTGAAATTTCAATTCTTTAAGTGGTCTTAAATATAATAACGTATATAATTTGGTAATATCAATCTTGGTTTTTTTAATTAGCCAAGAAATCAATTCAAATGTTTTTGGGGTTGTATAATGAAACAAAAATCGATTACTATCTGATACCAGTCCAATATACAATTTTTCTGCTGCTTCTTTATTAATTTTTAATCTTGTATTTAAAACAAGATCTAAAATCATTTCTGAAGCACTTGTTTTTGTATCATCAATCCACTCAATTTCACAATATTTTTCAATGAATGGATGATGATCTATTTTAATAGAACATTCAAATTTACTAGCATCCACTCCATCTACTCTTCTTTTATCAGGAGTGTCTGTTACAATTAATAAAGAATTTTGATATAATTCTTCAGACATTTTATCAAGAGTCCCTAAATACTTAAATTTTGAAGCAGGATGACCAATAACATACACCTTCTTTTTAGGAAATGCATGTAAAATAATGTCTTTTAAACCCAAAGAACTTGCTAAAGCATCTGGATCTGCACCAACATGCCTAGCAATCACAATGGTATCATATTTCTTTATCTTTTTATAAATATTTGAATACATTCTATTATACATAAGTTACACTCTTTCTATTTAGAGAGATAATAAGTGTCTCTAGCTATCATAACCTCTTCATCAGTTGGAATTATATAACAAGGAATACTAGATGCAGAAGTTGTAATTAAAGCTTCTTTTGCTTGAACATTATTTGCTTCCTTATCTAGTTCTACTCCTAATGCAGATAATCCATTAATAATTCTTTCTCTTACTCTAATAGAGTTTTCACCAATTCCTGCTGTAAAAATAATAGCATCGCATCCACCTAATTCAACATAATATTTTGCGATATAATCAATGACTCTTTTTACAAACATACTTTGCGCCAAAGCACATCTTTCATTGCCACTTTTTATACCATCTTCAATATCTCTAGAATCACTACTTACTCCACTAATTCCTAATAATCCACTTTTCTTATTTAGTGCTGTATCTATTTCTTTTGGAGTCATTCCTGTTTTTTCCATAATATAAGGTATAATTGTAGCATCAATATCACCACAACGTGTCCCCATTACTAATCCAGCATTAGGAGTTAATCCCATAGATGTATTAATACATTTTCCATTTTTTACTGCACTAACACTTCCACCATTTCCAATATGACAAGTAATTAATCTAGTATTTTCTCTTCCTAATATTTCATTGGCTCTAAGTGCTATATATTTATGGCTTGTTCCATGAGCTCCATATCTTCTTACTTTATAATCTGTATACCATTCATATGGAACCGCATAAAGGTAAGTTTCTTTTTCCATCGTCTGATGAAACGCAGTATCAAATACAACCGTTTGGATAGCTCCAGGAACTACCTCTTGAGCAGCTCTAATTCCAACAATAGCAGCTGGATTATGAAGTGGTGCTAATGCAGATAATTCTTCTATTTTAGAAACAACTTCTTCCGTTACTATCTCTGTTTTATCAAAATAGGAGCCACCTTGTACAACTCGATGTCCAATTCCTTTTATTTCATCTAAGTTTTCCACCACTTGACGTTCTTTTAACTCATCTATTAATATTTGAAAAGCAATTTTATGATTTGGTAAATCTACTTTCTTTTCTATTTTTTCGCCATTTATTTTAATTGTATAAAGACTATTTTCAATTCCAATTCTTTCAAATACACCTGAAATTAAAACGGTTTCTTCTGGCATTTCATACATTTGAAATTTCAAAGATGAGCTTCCAGCATTTACTGATAATATTTTCATAATTTTTCCTCCTATAAATGATATTTTATAAATCCACCATTTATGAGATCAATTCGTTTTAGAATTTCCTCATTTGAATTTGGCTTAAAGCAATAAGAAGCCGCATTAATAAGTCCACCATGTGTTACTAGTAAAATAGTCGAATCTGGATATTTTTCTTTTAGTTCCAAGATCAAACTTCTTACTCGAACAATTAAATCTAAAATTGCTTCCATACCTTTTTCTGTATGATTTGCTAGTAAATTATCATAAAAATCAAAGTCACATATTCTTTTAGGCTTGCCTTCATATTCACCAAGATTTCTCTCTATCAATCGATGATCAGTTTTTATTTCTTTATCTGGAGCAATAATTTTTGCAGTTTCTATTGCTCTAGATAATGGAGAAGAAATAACAACATCAAAATTTATCTGTTCTAGCTCTTTTTTTGTTTGCTTTGCTTGATCAATTCCATTTTGATTTAATGGAATGTCAATTCGACCTTGTAATAAGCCCATTTTATTATAACCAGTCTCCCCATGTCTTACTATATATAAATCCATTAACTTCTGTTTTTCATATGTGGGAATAAAATAACTTCACGAATTGTTTCAGAGTTTGTTAATAACATCGTCAAACGATCAATCCCCATTCCCATTCCACCTGCTGGTGGCATTCCATATTCTAAGGCTTCTACAAAGTCTAAATCCATTTCATTTGCTTCATCATTTCCAAGTTCTTTTTCTTTTAATTGGCTTTCAAATCTTTCATATTGATCAATTGGATCATTTAATTCTGTAAATGCATTCGCATATTCACATCCACAAATAAACAATTCAAAACGTTCAGTAAATCTTGGATCGGAACTCTTTTTAGCAAGCGGACTTACATGCGTTGGATGCCCAAATACAAATGTTGGTTCTACAATTGTATCTTCTACATATTTTTCAAAAAATGCATTCACAATATGACCATATAAGAAATGAGCTTCTAATTCAATTCCATGTTCTACTGCCAACTTCTTTGCTTCTTCTAATGACATATCCTCAAAAAAATCAATTCCCGTTTTTTCTTTAATTGCTTCTACCATATGAATTCTTTTAAACTTTGGAGCTAATGATAAATGATGTCCTTTATAATCCACTTCATAAGTTCCTAATACTGTTTTAGCAGCATTTCCAATAATACCTTCTGTAATATCCATCATGCCTTCTAAATCACTATATGCTTTATAAAGTTCAATTGTTGTAAATTCTGGATTATGATTTCGGTCCATTCCTTCATTTCTAAATATACGACCGATTTCATATACGGCATCCATACCACCAACAAGTAACCGTTTCAGTGGCAATTCTGTTGCAATGCGAAGATAGAAATTCATATCTAAAGTATTATGATGAGTAATAAATGGACGCGCTGCTGCTCCACCTAAAATTGGATTTAAAACTGGAGTTTCCACTTCTGAATAACCCAAATTATCCAAATAATTTCTAATAGAACGAATAATTGCTGGACGAGTAAATGCTACTCTCCTTGCTTCTTCATTCATGATTAAATCAACATAACGTCTACGATATCTCTCTTCTACATCTGCTAATCCATGAAATTTTTCAGGAAGAGGTCTCAATGCTTTTACTAAGTGAATATACTTACTAGCTTTGATACTAAGTTCTCCTGTGTCAGTGCGGAAAACAGTTCCCTCTATTCCTACAATATCTCCAAGATCTGCTTTTTTGAAGATTTCATAATTTTCTTCTCCAATCGCATCTTGTCTCACATAAATTTGAATTTGCCCAAATTTATCTTGAATGTGCATAAAGCCTACTTTCCCTTTGCCACGTTTTGTCATAATTCGTCCTGCAACAACAGCAGGAATATTCATTTCTATCAGTTCCTCTTTTGAGTGTTCTTGATATTTTTCTTTTAGCTGTTTAGAATCTGTTGTAGTTTCGAAGCGATGTCCAAACGGATCTATTCCTTTGCTTCTTAATTCTTCTGCTTTCTCTCTACGAATTAATTCTTGTTCTGTAAATTCTCTCACTTTTTCACCTCTACTTTTTCATGATACTGTAATCACTTTTGTACTACTTAAAATATCATGAAGACCTCTCTTGTCTTTCCTATATAATATCATAAAAACACTAATAATTACTAGTATTAATTGGATAAAAGTCAAAATTGATGAAAAGATAAAATACATAGAACTTGGCAATAAATATAAAAATAACAATAGTAGTATTACTTGCGCTAAACCATTTAATAACATATTGCGAATCAAGTATTGCACAATAGTAACCTTTTCACCATTATTAGAAACAACTTGTAATTTTAAAAGCTTTTTCCCAAATGTTTGACCATTCCAAACATAAGGCAGTAATACAAAATAAACTAAAATTAATAAAATATTAAAGATAAAATAAATGACACACTCTTGATCGATTTGATGATTGATCACTGTCCACCTATCAAAATATTCTTGAAACTTTATTTCTCCATTTGCATAAAGTTCATTTACAATTTGAATATCGCTTCTTAATTGCATCACTGTTTTATCTTTTTCTTTTGCATTTACAATAATTCCAATTACAAAAAGAATAATCATAATATCTATAAAATAAGCAAACATTCTTTTAATTATTTTTGAGTTCATTTCTTCTCACCTCATATTCTTCTATTAAAGCGTAAAAAGCTTCTTTTGTTTTGACTTTAAAAATTCCATTTTTTAATTCCAAAGTATTTGGTAACCCTTTCAAATACCAAGCGGCATGTGTCCTTATTTCTAAAACTGCTAACTTCTCATTTTTTGTTTTTAATAGCAACTCAAAATGGCGTTTCAACATCGCTATTTTTTCTTCTTCCGATGGTGGAAAAAGCTCTTCTCCTGTTTCTAAATAAGCAACACATTCTCTAATTAACCAAGGATTCCCAAGAACGCCTCTTCCTATCATAACAGCATCACAACCAGTTTCATCAAGCATTCTTTTTGCATCTTTTGCACTTCTAATGTCTCCATTTCCGATTACAGGAATCTGAACTGCTTCTTTTACTTGTTTAATGATATTCCAATCTGCTTTTCCAGCATACCCCTGTGCTCTAGTTCTAGCGTGAACAGCTATCGCTTTTGCACCTGCGCGTTCTACTCTTTTAACAATTTCTACAGCATTAATATGGTTATGATCCCATCCACTTCGAATCTTAACTGTCACAGGAATAGGAACTGCATTTACTACCGCTAATACAATTTCTTCTACTTTATCTGGATCTTTTAATAACGCACTCCCTGCTTGTGCACGAAGTGCAACTTTAGGAACAGGACAACCCATATTGATATCAATAATATCTGGCTTCATTGTTTCATAAATATATTTTGCTGCTACGACAAAAGATTCTTTATCACTACCAAATATTTGTTGAGCAATTGGTCTTTCATAATCAGTCATGTAAAGTAAATCAATTGTCTTTTGATTTCCATAATAAATTGCTTTGTCACTAACCATTTCTGCATAAATTAATCCACATCCCATATCTTTAACAATTGTTCTATAAGCACTATTAGAAACACCTGCCATAGGGGCCAAAACAATTTTATTTTTTAATATAATATCTCCAATTTGAAACACTTTTGCTCACCTCTTTTTCCTCTTTTATTATAATATAAATACTAATTTTTATCAAACTAGGAAATCAAATATTTTTGAAACAAATATGTAAACCAGATTATTTTGCTTTACAAAAAAAGAAATCATCCTTGATGACTCCTTAACAATTATTTGACAATCCAAGCATTTGGTATTGGGCGCTCTCCTTTTGGACTAACAGCGCATGGTTTACTAACAAGTTTTCCTTCTATATTTAAACTACTGGAAGCTCCTCCATCTAAATTGGCTGCATTATATGCTTTATATCTTAAAAGAATCTTTGTAATTTCCCTAATATTTGTTCCCATGCTATATCCTGGCTGTCTTCCATCTATCACTAAAAATAAAACAATTCCATCTTTTCTTTGCGCAATAGCTGTTCTAGAAGAAATCCCCCAACCGCCATTTCCTTTCATTTCAGCTGGTTTTCCATTTACAATGAGAAAAGGGCCAAATTCCACTGCATCTACCATACCTTGAGATATTGCTTCTTGTGCTGTTGCATTCATAAGCATCAGTACATGTTCTTTATTAAATCCAATCAATTTTGCTATTGTATTTGGTTTTCCTTCTATTAACTTTCCACTTTTTATAAAAATGCCTGCTGCTTTGGCACCATTCCCTACCTGATTAGTATCATCAAATCCACTTGCATTAATCCCAACTTTCGCTTTATGTTGCTTTGCTATCTCCTCTAAGTATTGTCCCCAATTTCCATAATATCTAGATGATACCAAAGAAATTCTAGATGGATCATAAATTGCTACCAAGTAGCCTTTATATCCATCTCCCTCTAAAGGAATCATTTTATAAAGATCATTAGGATTTCTCTTTAAGATTTGTTCATCATAAATAGATTCATATTCTGTAATTTCATCTGAACTCCCAATTTGAATATCATCCACATTTGTATTTTCTTTTATATCCACTACATAATTAGAATTAATTACTTTCTCTATTGTTTTTTCACTATAAATAGTTCGAGCTAAATATTTGTGACTTTTCGTTGTCATTGCTGTAGTAATCAGCAAATCTCTAAAATAAGTAATTGGTCCATATGCAAAAAAAAGGCAAAGAGAAGCCCCGAAATCAAGTAAAATGCAAATAATAACAGCAATTAATAGACCTCTCTTTTTTTTGTTTTTCTTTTCTTCTTTCTTCCTTTTATTTCCAAAATTTTTTTGAACATCTTCCATTTTTCTTTTATTTACTACCCATTTCATTTAAACACCAATTTCAAATGGATCTGATTCTGTTCCACTACCACCTGAAATAGTCAAATTAATTTTTAATACAACAACTGGTCTCACTTTCAGATTTTCTGTTACTGAATTCGCAAACAATCTACCATCTTTTAATACTGTAAATACTGTCCCATCATCCTCATTTGCTGGATTCATCAAAGCATAATCTGAAAAATTATTAATAAACAAATCTGAAACTTGCAATAGCCCCACTTCGGTTCTTACAACATCCGCTGCTTTTCCATGATAATTATATTTTTCTACGCTATTGTAATAATAGTTTCGCCATGGATATTCAACCAAATATTCTTTATTTTCAAGTGAGTCATAATATTTAGAATTCAAATAATAACCTATGTTGTCTGTTGATTTAATACTATAAAGATTAGAATCTTTTGAAAATGGTTCACTTATTTCTTCGTCGTTTACTTTCAAATATCCATTGAGTGCTATTTTCACACCTAAATCATTAATTTCTATAATTCGCCATATTTGATTACTATAAGAAACATAACTTCCAATAAATTGTTCTTTCAAGGCAGAACTTTTTATTATAGTAATTTGATATGGAGAATCTTTTGTACCTGATCCTGCTAAAATTTTTGTATCTCCTTTTACTGCAATTACAGGTCGTATTCCATAGCTATAATAACTTTCTCCTGATACTGATTCATTACTTACTAATCCACTTTGATTAACAAACCATGTTTTGTATTCTTCATTTGGACTAACAGTCCAAAATGTCTTCCCATTATTCAAATAGCTTTTACTTCCTGATGCTTTTAAATACTCATAAACACTCATCATTGTAATTTTTCCAGTTTCCTCTTTTGTACAACGAACATCATTAGAATCTAAAATAGCATCTGCACAATAACTATGTTCTACTAAAAGTTCTTGATTTGATAGCTGATTATAAAATGTATTATTTAACCAATCATACCCATAAGATTTTTTAAAATTATCTGCTTCATAACCCAAAACCATTGATGTCAAAGCATCTTCACTGATCAAAATAACATTATTGTTTTGATCTACTTTTACAATCCTCCATAATATTCCAGAATAAAATACATAATTGTCCTCAACTGCACCTTTATAATAGTATTCCTTATTATCTTTATATAATCCATTTCCCGATGATACTACATGATTCAAATCTGTAATGGTTGTCCATAATAATCGTTCTTTTGCTATCTTTGGATTTTCTAGTCTATAATAATGAATGAAACGATACCCATAAATTCCGCATAGAGTTGCAATAAATAAAATACTTACTACAATAAATATTTTGGCTATTAATCTTTTATCCATAACCTACCTCAATTCTTTTATATTTTTATTTTCATTATATGCTTGTCCTTTTTAGAAAATTATTTTTTTATCAAGCTTTCCCCAACCATTTCTTTAGGTATCTCAACTTTTAATAGTTCTAATAATGTTGGAGCTATATCCCCCAATTTTCCATTTTTTAAAGTTAGATTTTTTTCTGTAATAATAAATGGTACCAACGCTGTAGAATGACTTGTTACAATTCGATTCTGTTCATCTAACATAGTATCACAATTTCCATGGTCTGCAGTAACGATTAACGTTCCATTCAATTGTTTCACAATCACCTCTTCTAATCTTCCTAAACAATTATCTAACACTTCAACAGCTTTCACTGTTGCATCAAAATCCCCAGTGTGTCCTACCATATCTCCATTTGCATAATTCAAAATAACAACATCATAATGATTTGTTTCTAATTCAAGAAGCAATTTATCAGTTATTTCCATTGCGCTCATCTCTGGCTTTAAATCATAAGTTGCTACTTTAGGAGATGGAATTAATATTCTAGTACAACCTTTTAAATCTTTTTCTATTCCTCCATCAAAAAAATAAGTAACATGAGCATATTTTTCAGTTTCAGCAATTCGTAATTGCTTCATTCCCAAACCATCAATATATTCTCCAAAGGTATTTTTTAATTGTTCTAATTCAAAAGCATGAGTTCCTATTACCTCTTCACTTACTGGCATCATAGTAACTAATTTTAAATTGGAAATAAATTTTCTCTCAAATCCCTCAAATTTTGGATTGGTTAAAGCACTAAACAATTCTCGCAAACGATCTGGACGATAATTAAATACAATACAACCATCATTTTCTTTTACTGTTCCATTTTCATCAATAATAGCAGGTATAATAAATTCATCACTCAGTTCTCTTTGATAATTTGCTTCTACTACTTCTTTTGCACTCCTATAATTTTCTCCAATTCCATTTACAATTGCCTGATAAGCTTTCTCTACACGGTCCCATCTATTATCTCGATCCATTGCATAATATCTTCCAGATATAGTAGCAATAGAACCAATGCTAAGATCCCGTAACTTTTGCTCTAATTTTTCTATATAAATGGAAGCAATATTTGGTAATGTATCTCTACCATCTGTAAAAGCATGAATATATAATTTTTCTACATTCTCTTTTTTTATCATATCTAAAATTCCCATCAAATGATCAACATGGGAATGAATTCCACCATCACTCAATAACCCAAATAAATGAAGTGCTGAATTGTTCTCTTTCACATGCTTTATGACATCTAATAATTCTTGATTATGAGCAATCGTTCCTTCTTCAATATGTTTATTAATTAATTCTAAAGGTTGATAAACAATTCTGCCTGCTCCAATATTCATATGACCAACTTCACTATTTCCCATCTGGCCTTCTGGTAATCCAACAAGTTTCCCGCTTGCTTCTAACAAAGAATGAGGATAATTATTCCATAAAGCATCAAAGTTTGGCGTTCTGGCCTTTAAAAAAGCGTTTCCATGAGAATCCTCTTTCTTTCCTACACCATCTAATATACATAATACAATAGGTTTCATAATCAACATCATTCCTTTCTTAAAAAATATCTTCCTATACCATTTTAGCATATATCAATGAAAAAATTAAGGAAAAAAAGAATTCTATGAATTCTTTTCAGGCTGTTGACAAATAAGCAAGTAAAAATGCTTATTTGTCTTTTTAATGGAGAAATAATGAATAAAGATAAATACCTAATATATTTTTATACTAGGCATAATGGTGTATGGCAAACTTTTTGAGATTCATACAAGCA
>JAAWCI010000030.1 GCA_022793145.1 Bacilli bacterium
GCCTTGTATGATATATATAGTCAGTTACAAGAGAGATTTTGTATTTAATACTGACTAGTATATTATCATTACTCCTTTCGTATTTCTCTCTAATTTTATATAATATACTTAAGATAACTGTGGATTGTATATTATGTTGCCTGTAGCTTTGACTACTTTATTGGAGTTTACAACCACAGTTTTATCTTTAATTGCTTATTGGTTGGTTGAAGCTTAGACTTCTTATAACAAGCAAGGCTGTGATAGATAAATACTGTGGAACCACATTCGTTATCTAAAATATTTATTGTGAGGTGTTCTTTTATGATTTATGTTGGTATTGATATTGCCAAAACAAACCATTATGCATCTATTATCGATTCTTCTACTGGAGAAGTTATTGAAAAACCTTTTTTAGTTACTAATGACAAAACTGGTTTTCAGCTTCTTTTTTATAAAATTAAAAATTTTGATAAGAATCAAGTCCTAATTGGGTTAGAATCTACTGCTCACTATGGTAACAATCTTATTTTCTATTTTCACGAAAAACAATTTAAACTAGGTATTATTAATCCTATTCAAACCGCTACTTTAAGAAAAACTAGAATTAGAAAAGTTAAAAATGATAAAGTTGATTCTATGCTTATTTGTGAAGCTTTATCTCTAGGCTATTATAATTTATTATCTGATTATGATATTGAATTACTTGAAATTAAATCTCTTTGTAGATTTCATAAAGAACTTAAGGGTAAAGCTGCTGATGCTAAAATTCAATTAAAGACTTATGTTGATCAGTTATTTCCTGAATTAAATAGTTTCTTCAAAGATAACCTTGATCTTAAAACGGCTCATGAACTTTTAAAACTTTATCAATCTCCTGAAGATATTTCTAAAGTCAATCTTACTAAACTTTCTAATCTGTTGATTAAAAATTCTCGTGGAAAATATGATAAATCTCGTGCCATCGAACTGAAAGAGTTAGCTTCTAATTCAATTGGTATCAATAATTATGCATTATCTATCCAAATTAAAATGACGATTGAATTGATTGAACTTCTTGAATCTCAAATTAAAGATATTGAAAAACAAGTCAGTGACTTTATTAAAAAAAGCGACAATGTTATTACTTCAATTCCAGGTATTGGTGATATGACTGCAGCCATTATCATCTCTGAAATTGGTGACATTAATCGCTTTAATAATCCAGGTCAAGTTTTAGCATTTGCTGGCCTAGATCCATCCGTTAAACAGTCTGGCACTTTTAACGCATCATCTACTAGAATGAGTAAACGAGGCTCTTCTTTACTTCGTTATGCTCTTATCCTTGCGGCAAATAATGTTCAGCTAAACACTAAAACTTTCAACAATTATTATAGCACTAAAAGACTTCAAGGTAAATTACATTACAACGCTTTAGGGCATTGTGCTGGTAAATTAATTAGAACTATCTTTTTTATGTTAAAACATAATGTCAAATTTAATTTAGACTAATTTTTCAAAGAACTTTGCTTATTTTAATGTCTTCATTGACAATAGGAGCCAAATCCGTAACCTCACTTACGGTTTATTGTTGTACAATAATTTTTATGTTTAAAAATTTTTTTCAAAAAATTATTGACTATTCATAGTTGGTCTCCTCAAAAATGCTTATTTATTATAACACAAAAAGAAATCAATCGTAATGTCTTTTTATATTTTAAATATCTTTTATCTTTTTCAATTTCTAATTATCTAAAAAATTAAAAAGAACAGTTCCACAATCAGAAGAATTAGGACATTCTACTTGCATCTCTTCCTTTAATCAAACATTCTTATTTACAAATTTTAATAACTGTATTTGATTTTTGTACCACAATTACTACAAAAATGATTTATCAATTTTTTTCAATCATCCTCTTTTAAGGTATCTAAATCTTCTACTTCTTTTTTAAAAATGGTTTCTGGTTCTGGTTGATTTGTTTCTTACATAAAAATCTACATCTCCCACCATTTCATTCATAGAACTCATCACTTTATTAGCCCTATTTAATCTCATATTATTCCTTTTTGATGACGTTATTGTAACATATTTTTTTATTTATAATATTGAATTCCAAATATAATACTTATTATATATATTTCTCTTCTGATTATATATAACAAAAAGTAAAAAAACTGCAAATAGCAGTTCCTTATTTTTTATTATTTTCTACATTCTTATAATACTTTTTACCATAGTAAATTGCATCAATATATTCTTGTAATGTCATTTCACGTTTCATAACAATTATCCTTTCAATTGCTTTTTACCTAATTCAACCAAACGTTTGGTCATTTCTCCTCCAACTGTACCATTCAATCTAGAACTAGTATCAGCTCCAAGAGTAATTCCAAATTCACGAGCAATTTCGTACTTCAAATTTTCTACAGCATCTTTTGCTCCAGGTACTACTAATTTATTCTTATTCATCATTCTCCCCTCCTTTACTATTAGTATGGAAAGAAAAAATCAAAATATAGTTAGTAACATTTGGTATGAAAAAAGACAGTAAATCTACTGTCCATTTTTACTAAATTTCATTATTTTGTATAGTTAGAA
>JAAWCI010000031.1 GCA_022793145.1 Bacilli bacterium
AGGAATTTTAATTTTAACTGGAAGCATTGACAAAGATGCAAACGGAAATTATTTAGAAAACTAAAAGTCTTAATAGACTTTTTTCGTTATGAATAGAATTTTTAAAAGTTTTTTATTTGTCATAGAATTTGTGATGTGTTATTTGATTTTATCTGGTCAACTTTTGACAGAGTGCGTGATAAAACAGGTATTTCATATTGCTTGTCCAGCTTGTGGATTTACCAGAGGATTTAGAGCTATATTATCTGGGAATTTATTGAAAGCGATCCAGTATAATTTATTATCGATACCAGTTTTTATATTTTTTATTATTGTGAATGGTTATTTGATTTATGATATTATAAAAGATAAAAAGAAAACAGATTTCTTTTTTGGAAAATTAGGAAAGTTTATCATACCAATTTTGATTATTCTATTCCTGAATATGGTAATGAATAATGTGAGAGGAATATGATTGAATATAAAAATTATGGAAAGAAATAAGTGGTTTCTCACATATTTCTTTTTTTTATGTTATACTATTAGTAGGAAGTGATTTTATGGCAAAGTTTTGTGGAAATTGTGGAAATGAATTAAAAGAAGGTGCTTATGCATGTTTAAATTGTGGTAAAAGAGTAGAGCATGCTTCTACATCAAAACCAAAAGATTTAGATAAAAATTTAATAATTGCAATTATAGTAGGTGTAGTTGGTGTTACATTAATTATGTTTTTCTGGTTTTTTGTAGCGGTTGTAGAAGAATTTGATGAAGCAAATAGTTTTGAGAATCATTCTTCTAAAAAGTCTTGTTGCATTAGTGCAGGCGGAAAATGGTCAGGTGATACATGTGTTTATGGCTACTGGTTTGATGATGATTATTATGATAGTTGTTTACAAAATAGTTTTTAAGGAGAATTAGAAAAGGAAAAAAGGCGAATTCACAGCTATTCGTCTAAATTGTAGTATATAGGATTAGATAGAAATTTGAAACAAGCTTTTTGTAGTTTCTATACTTTTAAAGTGGATCTGATATAAAAGATTCACTTTTTTGTGATATAATGAAAAAGAAAGATGGTGTTGGATTATGGTACATTTAGTTTATTGTGATGATAAAACAAAAGAATTAAATAAGATTTTAGATGGTAGTAAAACAATGATTATTAGAGGTGCAGCAGGAAGAAAAATACCACATAGTAGAGTATTTAAAGATGAGGTGCTTTACTTCATGGAAAAAGGAACAAAAAAAATAGCAGCCAAAGCAATTGTTATAGATGTTCAAAATTTTGTTAAATTATCAGAAGATGAAATAACTAAAACGATAGAAGATAATAGTAGTAAATTGCAATTAACTGATAAGCAAAAAGAAAGATGGCATAAGAAATGCTTATGTTTGGTTGAATTTGATCATGTAGAAAATATTGAGTTATTAGATTTCGATCATCAAGGAAATATGGATGATTGGCTAATTATAGAAAAAATAGAAGATGTGGTTGTAGGGACAAGTATTCCATATAATTATGAAAAATCAAGATTTTAAGGGAGTGGTGAAATGGCAATGTGGAATCCTTGGCGTGGATGTAAAAAATGTAGTGAAGGGTGCTTACATTGCTACATTCATAAAGGAGACTCAAAAAGAAATGTCAATACTAATGAGATAATAAAAACAAAAGATTTTGATAAGCCAACAGAAAAGCTAAAAAATGGTAATTACAAAATAAAATCAGGTATTGTATATCTATGCTTTTCTACTGATTTTTTAATTGAAGAAGCAGATGATTGGCGTGATGATTGTTGGAAAATGATGAAAGAAAGACAAGACTGTACTTTCTTATTTCTAACCAAACGAATAGATAGATTCATGAAATGTATTCCAAAGGATTGGAAGGATGGATATGATAATGTCGTTGTATGTTGTACTATTGAAAATCAGAAAAATGCTGATTATAGGTTATCAGTGTTTAAAGATTTACCTATAAAACATAAATGCATCACAGCCCAACCATTATTAGAAAAGATTGATATTGAAAAATATCTTGAAACTATTGAACTTGTAGTGGTTGGTGGTGAATCTGATATAAATGCTAGACCATTAAGATTTGATTGGGTATTAGATATTAGAAAGCAATGTATAAGAAAAAATGTTAACTTTGAGTTTAGACAATGTGGAACTTATTTCATAAAAGATGGCAGACAATATAAGATACAAACCAAAGATTTAACTAAGCAAGCAAAAGCATTTGGTATTGATTTTAAAAGAATTTATTGAAGTATATTTTGAAGCAGACAGGCAAATAAAAATGGTGAAAAAAGATTTTTGTATTAAAAAAAGAACGTTTGAAATATTGTAAAAAAAAATAATTTATGATAGAATGATAATGTCATTTGTAAAAGACATTATTATGGTCTGTTGGTGAAGTGGCTTAACACACCACCCTCTCAAGGTGGCATACGTGGGTTCGAATCCCATACAGACTACCAATTGATAATGAAACTCGGGGGTACTCTCGAGTTTTATAATATTTAAAAAAGCAGGGGTAAAAATATGGATCAACTTAATTTTTTAAAATGGCAAATATTATCAAGACTTCCATATGGTAGCATTTATGAAAGAATTAAAGAGGGAATAAAACAAAATAATCTTTCCTCAGATAATCCTTTTTACTATATTTATTGGTTAGATTTAAATAGAAGCAATTTTAAAAAATTTGTATTAGGAACTTTTAAAACTCAAAATAGTGATTATGTGCCATTTATTGAGTGGCTAGATAGAAACTATGATAGTGGTGATTTTTATAGCATTAATACTTCCTTTGGAACTATTCAAATACCAAAGCCAAACTACGAAGATTATAAATGTTTTAAAGCAGAATTTTTGGATATTGTTATGCCATATGTAGTATTAGAAAATAATCCCCAACCATTTTTAGAGGGCCCTTATGAATATCATGATGTTACTTTAAAGAAAGGAGATATTGTATTAGATTTGGGAGCTAATTATGGTTTATTTTCTAGTGTTGCACTTGCGAAAGGTTGCAGAGTTTATGCTTTTGAACCTACTGAAATAGTCAGAAAAAAATATTTAGAAATTTTAAGAGAAAGAAACTCAAATCTGATAATTTCTGAACAAGCAGTTTCTAATCAGAATGGAGATGCTATGTTTGAATTACACTCTGAGGCTTCTTGCAATCAATTACAAACAAGTGTTTCTAAAAAAATAACAGTTCCTGTTAAGACAACGACTATAGATACTTTTGTATCAGCACAAAAGATAAATCATGTCGATTTTATAAAAGCTGATATAGAAGGTGCAGAAAGGCTTATGTTAGAAGGTGCAAGATGGACATTAAAAGAATATTCGCCTAATTTATCTATTTGTTATTATCATAGAATCGATGATTTAAAAGTACTTCGTAGAATGATATTAGAAGCAAATCCCAATTATGACATTGAGGTACAATATCGAAAAATCTATGCAAAAGATAGAAGGAAAAAGTAAATATGAAAGAAGTTTATAACGAATTGGAAAAATTCAAAATTTCTTATGAAAAGGTAGATCATGAAGCAGTTTTTACTGTAGAGCAATCTCAAAAGATAAAAGAGAAAATGGATGGGATTGGGTGCAAAAATTTATTTTTAAAAGATCCAAAAAACAATTATTATTTGATTATTTTAAATGATCATCATCAAATATCATTGAAGGATATAGCACAAAAAATTAATTCCAAACGATTGAGCTTTGCTTCAAATGAAGAATAAAAAAAATACTTGGATTATGTCCTGGATCAGTTACACCATTTGGAATTTTGAATGACAATGAAAATAAATGTATGATTGCAATTGAGAAATCTTTAAAAAATAGCAAGCTATTATTTCACCCAAATATCAATACAGCAACAATTTCGATTGCTTATTCTGATTTAATTCAGTTTATAATACAGAAAGAACATAAATATCAAATATTCGAATAAAAGAGGAAAATATAGAATATTTCTGTTGTTTCCTCTTTTTTTATGCTATACTCTTAGTGGTGATAAAAGTGATATATTTAGATTATTCTGCGACTACTCCAGTAGACGAGCAAGTATTGGAAAGCTATATAAAAGCTTGTAAAAATTTTATTGGAAATCCAAATTCACTACATCGTTTGGGAATTGAAGCAAATGGATTAATCAATGATGCGACAACTCAAATAGCAATGCTTTTAAATATAAAACCGAGTGAGATTATTTATACTAGTGGTTCTTCTGAAGCAAATAATACAGCAATTAAAGGAGTCGCCCTCAAATATCAAAATCGTGGAAAGCATATTATTACAACAGAATTAGAACATTCTTCTGTTATAGCTCCATTACAATATCTAACGAATCTTGGCTTTGAGATTGATTTTGTGAAGTTAGATGAAGAAGGCAAAGTTGATTTAAAACATTTACAAACTTTGCTAAGAGACGATACGATTTTAGTAACTATGGCATCAGTTAGTAGTGAATTAGGTATCATTCAACCAATAGAAGAAATCGGAAAATTATTAAAATCATATCCAAAATGTTTTTTTCATGTAGATATGACACAAAGTATTGGAAAGATTAATCTATCTTTAGAAAATTTGGACTTAATTAGTTTCTCGGCACATAAATTTTATGGGATGAAAGGAATTGGTTGTTTAATAAAAAAAGAAGGTATTTCATTTGAACCACTGATTCACGGTGGGAAAAGTACAACCATTTATAGAAGTGGAACTCCAGCTTTACCACTTATTGTCTCCCTAGCAAAAGCTCTTCGTTTAGCGCTTGTGAACCTAAAAGAAAAAGAAGAATGTGTAAGACAGCTCAATTCTTATTTGAGAGAGGAATTAAAACAAATAAATGGGATCCATATCAATAGTAGTGACAGTTCTGTTCCTCATATTTTAAATTTTAGTGTTCCAGGGATAAAACCAGAAACTTTACAACATGCCCTAGAGGAAAAAAACATTTTCATTTCTACTCAAACAGCATGTTCTAAAGGAGGAAGTGCTTCTGTAGCAGTGATGGCAGTTACTCATAATGATAATTATGCTGCAAGCAGTTTACGTGTTAGTATTTCACATAAAACAACAAAACAGGAGCTTTCCATTTTTATAGATGTATTAAAAGAGACATTAGAAAGGCTGGCATTTACCAATGAGCGAAGTGAAAAAAATAGATGAGTTGAAAGACTTAGAATGTGTTTCTTATTGTGTATTGAAAGAAGAGACGATTACTGATTTTCATCATTATATTGAATTTCAAGATTGTACATTTGAAAAGATAATATTTGATGGAAATTTTGAAGGAATTCGATTTCAAAATGTAACGTTTAAGGAATGTTGTTTCTCAAATTCTAATTTTTATGGTTCTAGTTTCATTAAGGTGATTTTTGAAAGTTGTAATTTAATAGGAACTGATATGAGCGGAAGCACTTGTATTGATGTATCAATTCTGAGTTCTAAATCAAATTATAGTAATTTTAATGATAGTACCTTGAAGCATGTAAAACTAATAGAGAGTGATTTTAGTGAAGCTAGTTTCTCAAGAATAAAATTAGAACAATTAGTATTAAAAAACAACCGATTTATCAAAGCAGATTTTCATAATACATCTTTAAAAAGTATAGATTTTAGAACCAATGAAATTGAAGGGATTTTCCTAAATTTAGCGGATTTAAAAGGCGCAATTGTAACTCCGAATCAAGCAGTTTGTTTTTTCCCTCTTTTGGGTCTTACAATTAAGGAGGAAAATGAATGAGAGTCATTGTAATTAGTGCGATTTGGTGTAGTAGTTGTTTGGTTATGAAAAAAGCATGGACCAATGCCAAACAAGCATTTCCTGATTTAGAATGGGTAGAATATGATTTGGATTTTGATCAAGAAGCTTCCCTTTATCAAGACTTAGAAAAACTTCCTGTTCTTATTTTTGAAAAAAATGGTTTGGAATGTTCTAGATTGATTGGAGAAAAGTCAGTAGAGGAGGTTATATCTTGGGTAAACGAAAATACAAGTATATAGGGTCTTTCTGGATATTTACTTTTTTAATTGCCCTTTATTTTCTATTCCCAACTCCAAGTAAGGCATTAGAAAACGTAAAATTATATTTATTTTATTCGAATAGTTGTCCTCATTGTAGGGCTGAAAAAGAATTTTTAACTCGTATTCAAAGTAAGTATTCTAATTTAGATATTGAAATGTTAGAAGTAACAGAGATTCCTGAAAATTCAGATTTGTTAGAGAAAGTAAAAAAAGCTTTAAAAACAGAGAATAACTATGTTCCGTATACAGTGATTGGGAAAATAGGACTGACAGGTTATAATGATAATATTGCTAGACAAATTGAACATTTTATAGAAAAATATTCTAATGAAAAAAGTGTAGATATTGTAAAAGCGATTCGAAATGGAGAATCTATTTCTGAAGAAGAAAATCAAAATGAAGTTTTAGAAGAAAAAGAGGAAGATATTCCAATTACAGTTCCTTTTTTAGGAGAAATTAATCCCAAGCAAGTTTCTCTTCCTTTACTTGCCGCTTTCATTGGCTTTGTTGATGGCTTTAATCCTTGTGCAATGTGGGTACTATTATTTTTGATTAGTATGTTAATTGGAATGAAAGACCGTAAAAAAATGTGGATTTTGGGGTTGACTTTTTTATCTACTTCGGCGCTTATCTATTTGTTATTTATGGTTTCTTGGCTAAAAATAGTTCTTTCAATTACTTCTATTATGTGGATTCAAAAATTAATTGCCTTATTTGCGCTCTTTGCAGGAGTATGGAATCTTTGGAGTTTTTATAAATCTAAAGAAGATGGCTGCCTGGTTGTTGCTGAGGCACAAAGAAAAAAAACATTATTTCGAATTAAAAAGATTACTTCAGAGCAAAAATTTTTATTGGCTTTTATTGGTATTATTGCTCTTGCAATTTCAGTAAATTTATTAGAACTTGCTTGTTCAGCAGGATTGCCTCTTATTTTTACGCAAATATTGGCCCTCAATCATTTAACTACTGCAGAATATACAGCTTACATTCTATTTTATATTTTTTTCTTTTTAATTGATGATTTATTGGTATTTTTTATTGCTATGACTACAATGAAAGTAACTGGAATTTCTAATAAATATGCGAAATATTCTCATTTGATTGGAGGAAGTATTATGATATTTATTGGGATCCTTTTATTTTTAAAACCAGAATGGCTAATGTTAGAGTTTTTATAAAGACTCTTTTTTTCTTTTGATAGAAATGTTATAATAAATGAAGTAGGAGGTTTTATTTACATGAAAATAGTACAAATAACAGAAGTAAAAGCTCGAGCTTTACAGGCTGAGTTACAAGAATTGGAGCAAAAAATAGCAGAAGCAAAGAACGAACATGGAAGAGCAGCGCGAGAAGAAGGGGGACTCTTTCAAAATTTCGCTAGTCATACAGCTTCTCAAGATATTGCACGCTGGACTGCGGACAAAGCAAGGATTGAAGAACTGTTAAATCGTGCTGAGATAGTAAAAATAAATGTAGAGTCAGATGAGGATACCGTTGAAATAGGAGATGTAGTGAAAGTAAAAATTGCATATGAAGGAGAAGACCCTGAAGAATTAAAGTTCCAAATTGATGGGCTTCGTCATATTTCAGGAGTTGTAAATGTGACATTTGAATCCCCTATGGGAAATGCATTGCGTGGCAAAAAAGTTGGAGAACCTTTCTCGTTAAGAAGATCTTTAGGGAGTCCAACAGAAGCAGATGGAACTATTTTGGGTATTGTAAAAGCCAAAGATTTAGAAACCAAAATTGGAGAAACGGAATTTAAAAAACCATATACATTAAAAATGCATTCTTAGGAATGTTTTTTTTTTTATTTCATATATTGTCATAGGAGGTTAGTTTTATGAAGAAGTTAAAACCGTTTATTTTCCCACTCATTTTAATTGGTTCTGTTTTAATAGGATCGTTAATTGGTGTCATTTTTAAGGAAGATGCAACAGTTTTAAAACCATTTGGAGAAGTATTTTTAAATTTAATGTATACACTTGTAGTGCCACTTGTCTTTTTTACAATTTCATCATCCATTGCAAATATGGTAAATATGAAAAGACTGGGGCATATTTTAAAATATTTATTTATAACATTTTTGTTTACAAGCTTTGTAGCAGCTGTCTTGATGTTAATTGTATCCTTAATTATTGATCCAGTAGGAGGTGCAAGCATTCCTTTTGTATCCGAAGGGCAAGAAGCTGTTAATATTGGTAGTAAAATTGTAGAGATGATAACTGTTACAGATTTTGCTTCATTACTTTCAAAAGATCATATGTTGCCATTAATTATTTTCTCTATTATATTTGGAATTAGTATTAGTTTACTTGGAAAAGAAGGAAAGAAAATCGCAACAGGATTAGAAACATTATCAAAAGTCATGATGAAATTTATTCGTATCATCATGTATTATGCTCCAATCGGATTAGGTGCTTATTTTGCATCTTTAGTTGGAGAATTTGGGCCAAATCTACTCGGTAGTTATGCCAGAAGTATGGCTTTATATTATGGAATGTGTATTTTGTATTTCTTTATTATGTATACTATTTATTCTTATTTTTCGCATAAAAAGAAAGGTATTAAAGCCTTTTATAAAAATGCCTTTGCACCTGCTCTTACATCTTTGGCTACTCAATCATCACTAGCGAGTCTTCCTTCTAATTTAGAAGCAGCAGAACATATGGGAGTTCCAAAGGATGTTAGAGAAATTTGTATGCCAATAGGTGCTACGATGCATATGGAAGGTTCTAGTATGGCAGCAATTTTAAAAATTGTATTTTTATTTGGAATATTTGGAGTACCATTTACTGGAATTGATACATATTTGATCGCCCTTTTGATTGCCGTCTTAAGTGGGGTTGTAATGTCTGGAATTCCAGGTGGAGGTCTCATTGGAGAAATGTTGATTGTAAGTCTTTATAATTTCCCAGCGAGTGCTTTTCCAATTATTGCAACAATAGCATGGTTGGTAGATCCACCAGCTACCTGCTTAAATGTAACTGGTGACATTACTTCTTCTATGTTAGTTACTAGAATGGTAGATGGAAAAGACTGGATAAAAGATTAATTTGCCAAACCCTTTAGAATGTGCTATAATGGCAAACGGCGTGTCTAAAAGGGGGACCTATGAAAGAAAAAACATTAATATCATTAGATGGATATTATAAAGATTATAAAAATAATGAAGTAAAACAATCTGAAATTATTGGGATTATAGAACTTGATACAGGCATTTTTAAAGGAATTGAAATTCCATATGGTGATTGTAGTGTAGAAAGCTATGTAGACTTAGTGGCTTATATTTGTCAAGCTTATAAAGCATCAAAAAGTTTTTCATTAATAGCTGGCTATTATAATGGAAGAACTTTGGAGTATCGTGGATTACTATCTGATAAAAGTATTGCGTTTGGTTATTTTGATTTAGATAAAGATGAAGAACGATTAAAAGGAAGAGAAAAAGAACACTTAAATGGAAAATTTACACGAAGTTTTAGAAGACCTGTAAATCGATATGATGCAATTATATATCAACCACAACTTTTCCATTTTGAAGGTAATACAGAAATTACTAAGTGTCTAACTTATCTATATGAACTTATAGAAGTTATATTAATGAAAGCTAATAGTAATTCTGGTTGGCGTGGAATTCAAATTTCAGCTGAAAGTATAGCTCCAAGAACAGCGAAAAAAACTTATATGATAACTCCTTCTATAGGCGAAGTAAAATAGAAAAGGGAAGTGCAACACTTTCTTTTTTGTCCTAAAATTAGACACCATAATAAACAAAGAGAGGAATGATAAAAATGAAAAAGCAACTTATAGTATTAAATGGATTTGATTATGATTATTGTGAAGAAATAAAACTTTATAGATTATTGGGATTATTAGATCAAACAACAGGAATGTTTGAGGGAGTAGAGGTTGTAACAGATGCCTTAGAAGCTCTAGAGAAAACCAAAGAAAAGGTTCGTTCGCTAGATCCTATGTCAGCTAAAGTAGTAACTGGAGTTATTGGAGAAAAAATAGATTATTCTACCTTAAATATGTCAAATGGAACAGTGAGTCATACTGTTTTAAAGCCATTAGAAAATTGTTCTTTTTATGGACATGAGCAGCAAGAAGAATTATTTGTAGGAAGAATAAGTAGTTGGTTTAAAAGTGCATCAAAAATGCAATCAGTAGAGGATTTTGAACTAAAAGCAGCTTTAGAAAATATAATATCTTGTCATCAAAGAAATTTTCTTTGGAGAAAATTGCAGGCTAATGTAATGGCAAAAAAAGAAGCACCAAAAGTGAAAGCTTTCACTGATTAAAGGTCGCTTTTTTTTATCTTAGATTGACGAACAAATGTATTCTATGCTATACTTTTTATAGTAGAAGGTGAAAGTATGATCTCATTAGAAAAAGTAAAGCAAGAAAATAGTATTATCATTACGCCATCCAATTATAAGATGGCACTTTTAAAAGAATTGTCAAAGGAATCAAGTTTTTATCATATTCAATTTTTAACTTTATCTGAACTAAGAAAGCTTTTATTTTATGAATATCGTAAAGATGCTTTATATAAACTTTGTAATCAATTTTATTTAATTCCAGAAAATGGAGCTATTCTATTAGATGCAATGTATAGTATCACAAAAGAGGAGCAAGATCCTGATTTATTTCGAAAAAAGGAATGGTTAAAAGAACAAGGATTAATAATGGAACATCCTGCTTTTTTAGAACAGTTAAAAAGGTCACATGTATTTGTTTATGGTTATGAAGATTATGAGATGAAACCTTTTCTTTTTCTTTTGAACATATATACTAAAGTAGAGTATTTAAAAGAGATAACTCCAACTTTTCTTCCAAAAGTGACAGAATATGAAACATTAGAAAAAGAAGTAGTAGGAACTGCTGAAAAGATTTCTTGCTTACTAAAGGAAGGAATTTCGGCTGATCATATTTTTTTAGGAGCCTTGAATAATGATTATAAAAGCGTTTTATCAAAAATTTTTTATCAGTTTGGTATTCCTTTAGAACTTTATGATTCACATGCTTTATATGAATATCAAATGGTTCAAGATTTTTTAAAGATGATCCCATATGAATCGTCTTTAAAAACTTTGCCAACTTTACTTTTAGAATTAGAAAATAAATATCCAAAAGCAAATCCATTTTATGCTGAGATCTATGAAATGCTCGCGTCTATTTTTAATAAATATTATGATGGATCAAAAACCTTTTTGGACATAAAAGAGATCTTGATTTATGATTTAAAAAGGACAAGTATAAAGAAAGAAAACTATTATAATGTGGTAAAAGAAGTTGACTTCTTATCAACTGCTTTTCAAGAAGATGATTATATTTTCTTGATGGGAGTTAATTTAGGAGAATTTCCAATGATTTATGAAGATACTGATTATTTTAGTGATGATCAGAAAATGCTTTTGGCGCTTTCAACATCTTTAGAGAAAACAATAGGAGAAGAACAAAAAGTTGTGAGAAAAATAGAAGCACTTCCTCATATATTTTTGAGTTTCAAAAGAAAGAGTCCTTTTAAGGAATATTTAAAATCAACTTTTTTAGAGTTATATGAGATAGAAAAAGGAGAATATCATTATACCAATCAGAATTATAATACCTATCTTTTAAATTCTTCTTTAGATGAATTTATCAATTTTAATCATAAGACAGTGGACTTGCTCAACAGATATGGCCTTGAAACAATTTATTATGGAGAATATGACAACCAATTTACAGGAATTCATAAATCCCTATTTGAAAAATATGTTCCTTATGTTGTTTTATCTTATACAAGTATGCAGAAATTTTTCGAATGCCCATTTAAATACTATATTGGCTCAATTTTGAAAGTTGTTCCACCATTTATAGAAAGTACTAGTTTGATTGTTGGAAATTTATTTCATTCAATTTTGGAAAAATATTATAAGAAAGAAAATGATTTGGACGATATTATCAAAAAAGAATTAGAGCAAATAGAAATGTTTCCAATAGAAAAAAGAAACTTTTATTTGCAAAAATATGAATTAGAAATTAGAAAACTTATCAAAATCATGGATACTCAGCTTGCTCATTCAGAGTTTAAACCAACTTTTTTTGAAGAAACGATTGAATGGACGGAAGGAAAAAACATCACATTTAAAATATTTGGAAAAATTGATAAAATTTTAACAGTTGATGATGGAGAAAACTCTTATGTCATTGTAGTTGATTATAAAACTGGATTTGCAACTAGCGATTTATCTAAAGTGATTTATGGAATGAACATGCAATTATTAATTTATTTATATTTGATTTCAAAAGAAAAGAAGTTTCAAAATTATAAATTAGGAGGGGCTTATATTGAATCCATTGCAGCTGTTCTTCCAAATTATGTAGAAGGGAAAACTTTAGAAGATTTGCTATTTGAGCAAAGTAAGCTAGATGGTATTAGTTTAAAACGAACTGAATTTATAAGTAGGCTAGATACACATTATAAAATTTCTAGTTATATTAAGGGTGTGAGAGTAAAAAAAGATGGAGATTTTTATGCATCAAATCGTTTGCTAGAAGAAGAGACGTTAAAAGAATTGTTAAAGGTTGTAGAAAAGAATATTAGGGAAGTAGAAAATGCAGTAGAAAATGCTGATTTTCCTATTGCACCTAAAAAATTTTCAAGTGAATTTAAAGAACAAGTTAGTAGTTGTAGTTATTGTTCCTATCGAGATATCTGTTATTTAAAACCCAAAAATGTAGTTCGATTAAAAGAATATAAAGATTTAGAGTTTTTAGGAGGTGAAAAGAATGATACCAATAAAACCAGCAAATGCGACATGGACTGAGGAACAATGGGAAGCTATTTATAAAGATGGCAATAATATTATTGTAAGTGCAGGAGCAGGAAGTGGAAAAACGGCTGTTTTAACAGAGCGAATTATAGAAAAACTAAAGAGAGGCGTTTCAATTTCATCTTTGGTTGTTTTGACATTTACAAAGGCTGCAGCCTTTGAAATGAAGACTAGAGTAAGAAAAAAGATAAAGAAAGAAATTGAAAATGGAAATAAAGGCCTTGAAAAGGAATTAGAAAAAATTGACAGTGCAGCTATTACAACATTTGATAGTTATAGTCTATCACTTGTGAAAAAATATCATTATTTATTAGGAATAAAAAAGGATATTGGAATTGCTGATAATATTGTGTTAGGAATGAAGAAAAAAGAACTCATTGATGATGTATTTCACAATTTTTATCAGAGAAAAGATTTGGGTTTTTTAAAATTGTTAGATACATTTACAATAAAAGACGATGACAAGATGAAAAGCATATGTTTAAAATTGAATGATTCCTTAGAATCGATTGCTCATAAAAAAGAATATTTAGATACTTATTTAGAAAAATATTACGAAGAATCTTTTATTGAAGAAAAAGTGAAACAATACGAAAAGATTTTAGAGGAGGAAAAAGAGGAAATTTTAAGTTCGTTGGCTGATTTAAAAAGCAATGTGAATCATCCTGTTGGAATAGAATTTGTTTTGCGTATAGGGGAGGTTTTAGAACCACTGTACGCATGTGCGAATTATGATGATTATAAAGTGATATCAACGGTTTCGCTTCCCTCATTTACAAGAAGTAAAAAAATAGAGGAACAAGAACTTTTAAAAATGAAAGAAATTTATGATTCATTAAAAGAGCATTTTATTCGATTAAAAGAACTTTGTATCTATGAAAACAGAATCTCTTTAAAAAGTTCTATTTATGATACAAGAGAAACAGTAGAAACTTTGATTTCTATTTTGAAAGAGTTCGATAAAGAATTATTTGATTATAAGAAAAAAGAAAGCTTGTATGAATTTTCGGATATTGGAAGACTTGCTATTACATTATTAGAAGAATTTCCTTTTATAGCTAATCAAATAAAAGAGAATACGAATGAAATTATGATTGATGAATATCAGGATACAAATGATATTGGCGATTATTTTATTTCTTTAATTGCAAATCATAATGTGTATATGGTTGGTGACATCAAACAATCAATCTATCGATTTAGAAATGCAAATCCAAGTATTTTTATGGATAAATATAGTAGTTATAGTATTCATCAAAATGGTGAAAAAATAGATTTAAATAAAAACTTTCGTTCTAGAAAAGAAGTCTTGGAAGATATTAACTTTTTGTTTGAAAAATTTATGGATCAAGAAATTGGTGGCGCAGATTATAAATCAGGTCATGCAATGGTATTTGGAAATGAAGAGTATGAAAAAGGCGGAAAAACTGTTCAAAACTATCACTTTGAAATATTAGATTATCAGTATAAGGAAACGGAATATGCAAGAACGTATAGACCAGAAGAAATAGAAGCTTTTATTATTGCAAATGATATTCAAAAAAAAGTAGAGAGTCACTACCAAGTTTATGATAAAGATAACCACGAATTAAGAAATATTGCTTATAATGATTTCTCCATTCTTTTAGATCGCAAAACTTCATTTGATTTATATAAGAAAATATTTACTTATTTAGGAATTCCTTTGTTGATACATAAAGATGAAGATTTTGTTTATTCAGATGAGATCTTTGTAATAGAAAATATGATGAAATGGATTTATTCTATATTGGATTTTAATTATGCGAAAGATCATTTACAATATTCGGTGATGAGTGTATCTAGATCATTTGTTGCAGATATAAAAGATGAAGAATTATTTGAATTTTTTATGGAACATAAAGATAATTTTCAAGAGTCCTTAAACCTGAATTCGTCTCCTGTTTATGAATTACATCAAAAAATGCAGGGATTGGCAGAATATTCAAAAACACATACTTTATCAGAATTGTTGAACCAAATTTATCAAGAATTTGATATGTATCAGGCGATATTGAAATTGCAAAACATTGAGTTTCTTAGTATAAAATTAGATTACTTATTAGATGTTTCTAGAAATTTAGAAAAAATGGGATATCAAATATTTGATTTTATTTATTATTTAGAAGAAGCAATAAAAGGAGAAACTGACATTACTTTTAGTAGAAATCAAGAAGCAGATAGTAATTCAGTTAATTTAATGACAATTCATAAGTCTAAAGGATTAGAGTATCATATTTGTTATTATGCAGGATTAGGGAAAAAGTTTTCTAAGGCTGATTTAAAAGATCGATTTTTATTTGATCAGAAGTTTGGATTTATTGTTCCTCATTTTGATGAAGGAATCAGAGAAAATTTCTATAAAGAATTGTTAAAAGAAGAATGGAATAAGGAAGATATTTCAGAGCGAATTCGAGTTTTTTATGTAGCACTTTCACGAGCAAAAGAAAAAATGATTTTTGTAACCAATTTGAGTGATAAGGAAGCAACTAGTTTTGATGATTTTGTTGATTCAAAAATACGTTTAAAATATAAATGTTTTTATGACATTTTATTATCTATCAAATCGAAACTGAAGCCATATATAATTCCTTGTTCATTAGATAATCTTTTATTGACGAAAAAGTATGAGCAATTAAAAGAGACAAATTATGAGTCGCTATTAGAAAAATCCAATCAAAAAAGTAATTATATTAATTTAAGTATTCAGAAAAAGAAATTAGAAGAGAAAACATTCTCAAAAAGCTATCATATTGTAGATGAGAAAGAGCAAGATAGATTAGATCTTGGAATTAAATTGCATGAATGTCTTCAATATGTGGATTATAATCATATTGAAGAAAGTTTAGAAAAAATGGAATTGTCTAATTTTGAATATCAAAAATTAAAAGCATTTTTTCAAGCTGATTTTTGGTCTAATTTAAAATCTCCTATTTTTTATCAAGAATTAGAAATTATAGATATGGATAGTGATATTGAGTTTCATGGCATAATTGACTTGTTGATCGAAGATCAAGATATATGTTACATTATTGATTATAAACTAAAGAATATTGAAAAGACCTCTTATCAAGAACAAGTAAAAGGATATAGGAAAGTAGTAGAAAAAAGATTAGGAAAAAAAGCGAAAGGGATTTTATATTCTTTGCTTGATGAAACTTATAAAGAGGTATAAAAAAACAAATGTATATTTTAAAACATTTGTTTTTTTATTGAATTAAGATCCCAAAGTAGAATACTTTGAGATTTATCTCTGACACGTTATATAATACCATTTTTTACCAATTTGTCAAATGTAACTTTTTTCAGAGACTGTTTCAGGCTATTCTTTTTCTTCTTTGTTTGCCTAAAGTTATCTATTTTTTCTCAAAGTATTCTACTTTGAGAATAGTGGGGGGATATTATGGAATATAGTGAAAAAACAGGAAAATGGTTTATTGCGTATAAAGGCGTGGATATTAATCTGAATGATATTGTTAGTGCTCTTAGAAACATTTGTCCACAGTCTTATACTGTAAGATCAAAAATAGGAGATAATTTAATTTTTTCTAAAATTGTTTATGCTGATTATGAAGATGATCGAGATCCGCATTGGGAAGGTGATACAGGAATTCTCACTGTTAATGGATATATCCAATCAGAGATTAGGGCCGCAGTTAGAGCATATTCAAAATATAGCATTAGTGATGAAGACAGATATCAACGTCTTACCAATTATATGTATCGTGAATATAAAACAGATTTTTTTGAGAAACTAAAATCCTATATGCATTTTTGTTCTGCTGTTTGGGATAGAAACACGAATTCACTGATTGCTGGTGTTTCAGAACCAATAAATGAATTTACACATTTATATTATGGTTATACAAGAAAAAATTCTGAAGTTATGTTTTCTAATAATAAAGAGTTATTGAAACAATTTTGTGAAGATATAGTAGAAATGGAACCAAACACTTATATGAGAAATGGAGAAATTTTTACTTTGGATGGGAGACCTTTTAAAAAGGACACTTCTTTAATTAAAAATACTAGAGAAAATGCAACTTCTTTAATTGAAGGATTAAATGCTTTGCTTGTTCAAGTTACAGATAGTGCTGTTAGAGCAAAAATAGAAGAAAATGTAGAGGCTTATTTGTTATCACAAGATCCTAAAAAAAAGATAAGCGATTATGTTTTTAATGAATTGGATAAGGAACTTAAGACTCAGATTTTACAGATTATAAGGAGAACGATAGAAGAATATAGTATAGAACATGAAATTACAACGCAGTTAAATGAATTATTTAATGAAAAACTAAGTGATTATGCCAGTCAGATAACGGTTCCAATCACTCATATTATTAAGTTAAATGATGTTATTTTAGGAAAAACTCAAGGCGGATTTTATCATGAAAGATTTGAGCAGATATTAACGCAAACACAATTAGATGAACCAATTATGTTAATTGGACCAGCGGGAAGTGGAAAGAATGTTGCGATATCTCAAGTAGCAGATGCTTTAGGTTTACATATGTATTATACCAATAATGCATCTAATGAATTTAAATTGACTGGCTTTATTGATGCTGGAGGAAATTACCGAGATACTGAATTTTATAAAGCATTTAAAAATGGTGGTGTTTTTTTCCTAGATGAAATTGATAATTCTGATCCATCTGCACTGATTGTAATCAATTCCGCACTTGCAAATGGATATATGGCATTTCCACATGAAACAATTGATAGACATCCAGACTTTAGAATTATAGCAGCGGCCAATACTTGGGGAAAAGGAGCAGACTTACAATATGTTGGAAGAAATGCATTAGATGGTGCTACCTTAGATCGGTTTGACAATATTTTCTTTGATTATGATAAGAACTTAGAGCAAGCTTTATATCCAAATGATGAAGTCTTACAATTTATGTGGGCGTTTAGAAATGCAGTTTATCAATCTAAAGTTCCTCATATTGTTTCAACTCGTGGAATTGGAAAAGTATATAAAAAAGAAATTAATGGTATTCCTGTACCTTATATTTTAACTTCTAATGTTATCAAAAATCTTGGTCAAGATGATATTAATGTTATTATAGGAAATATGCAAGATATTCGTTCTGATAACAAATTTTATGAAGGTATTAAACAGTTGAGGCTTAGTAGATAATATGTATCAATATTATAAAAAGGGTGAATTAGATGTTATGGAATATTCATTTGGTTCTTTGATTGAATTTATTGAATATTTAGATCATGCACCAATCAATTCTAGCATTTGGGGATATAGAGATCTGGGAAGTGAAACAGGGGATTTTGATTTTTGTCAAACTAGATCTTTAGCAGAAGCCAAAGAATTTTGTAAGTATGGATATCATGAGAATTTTGATAAGCTAGTTGAATTAAAAACTTCTTTAGAAAAATATATTAAATTATCTAGAAAAAGAAGTAAGCAATATAATTTTTATGTCGGTTATGCTCCTGATGTAAAAGCATATTTAGAAGGAAATCCTCTTTCTATGCTGAACAAGCAAAATCCAAAAAGAAGGCATATTGACATATATTATAATTCTGCTATTTTAGGTTCAGTTTCAACTGGGCAGATTTATAATAGAGGAGCAATTACATTATGTCTTGCTGAAATTTTAGAAAATATGGGGTTTACTGTTGGACTAAACATCTTTACGATGTCTGAAAAAAATGGACAAGTTCATTATGCAAAATTTCATGTGAAACATCCTGGAGAAAGATTAAATGTACAGAAACTGTATTTTCCTTTATGTAACCCTTCATTTTTAAGGCGACTTGTCTTTCGATTAAGAGAGCAGACTCCTGATATTACTTATCCATGGACAGAGGGATATGGAGCCACTTCTGATGATTATACAATTCGAAGAATCATTGATTTAAAAGATAATGATATTGTCATTTGTCAGCCAAGTGAAATGAATGTGCAAGGACGTGATATTGTAGATGATGCCAATGCTATGTTTCATTATATAGATCGATTTACAAGTGATGAAATAGAGCTTGCCCATGTGAAACGCTTACAAAGATAAAAAACTATTGTATTTAACTACAATAGTTTTTTGATGAATTTATTCTACTGTTACTGATTTGGCTAAATTTTTAGGTTTATCAATATCACAGCCTCTTAAAAGAGCAATTTCATAAGCAAGCAGTTGAAATGGAATAATATTTAAAATAGGTTGAAATAAAGGCTCTGTAGAAGGAACTATAATGAAATCATCACAATAATCACATTCTTCAAGCTTTTGATTTGTAACTACGATAGAATATGCTCCTCTAGCTTTTACTTCTTTGATATTACTGATAGTTTTTTCTTGAATAGACGAATCAGTGACCAAAGATAAAACTGGTGTTTTTTCTTCAATTAATGAAATGGTTCCGTGTTTTAGTTCCCCTGCAGCATAAGCTTCACTATGAATGTATGAAATCTCTTTTAGTTTTAAAGATGCTTCCATGCAAATAGCGTAATCAATACTTCTTCCTAAAAAGAATATGTCATTGTGCTTATAAATTTTATAAGCAATGTCTTTGGTTTTTAAATTTTCCAATAACTTTTTCATTTTTAATGGAAGTTTTTGAAAAGCGCTTAATAATGGAATGATTTCTTCCATATTAGAACTTTGCTCTAATTTCAATTTCAGGGTAATGAGAGAAAAGAGGGCTAGCTGAGCCAAATAAGCCTTTGTAGTTGCAACCGCTATTTCAGAGCCAGCTTTTAAAGGAAGTATATATTTTGCCTCTCTTGCAATTGTACTAGTAATAACATTTACTAGAGCAAGGGTATCAATGTGATCTTTATTTGCTTTTCTAAGAGATGCTAAGGTATCAGCAGTTTCTCCAGATTGTGAAACAACAATCACTAAAGTTTTTTTATCATAAAATACTTTTTTATATCGATACTCACTGGCGATTTCAACTTCAACAGGAATACTAGCGTATGTTTCTATCATCCATTTTCCAACTAACCCAGTATGGTAGGCACTTCCACAAGCGACAATTTGAATTTTGTTGTACTTAGAAAAGTTAGGCAATTTTTTGAATTCCATCTCAGGATCTTTTAAAAATGGAGTTATGATATTGTAAATGACATCAGGCTGTTCATAAATTTCTTTTAACATATAATGAGCATATCCATTTTTGTCATTGTTACAATTTTCAATATGGAGCGTTTTCCAAATAGGATGAGTCTCTTTTTCTTCTATTAGAGTCACTTTATTTTTTTCTAATTTCACAATGCTTCCTTCATTTAGATAACAAATTTCTTTTGTATAAGAACTAATTGCCATTGGGTCAGAAGCTAAAAACAATTCCTCTTCTGTTTTCCCTAAAACCAGAGGACTTTCTTTTTTCATTGCATATAAAGTATCTGGTTCTAAATCATTGATAATAGCAAATGCATAAGAACCTTTTAACTTTTCTTTCGCCTTTTTTAAAGCTTTAATCATATTTTTAAAATTTTTAAAAGCATCATCTATAAAAGCAGCAGCAACTTCAGTATCTGTTTCTGTTTGGAATTGATATCCCTTTTTTTCTAACATTTGTTTTAATTCTATGTAATTTTCTATAATTCCATTATGAACAAGTGTAATATTTCCGCTTTGATGGGGATGAGAATTGGTTGTGCAAGCTTTTCCATGAGTTGCCCATCTTGTATGTCCTATTCCTAATATTGTATTTTCTAATTTTACTTTTTTTTCTAATTGTTCTAATCTTCCAACTGATTTTATAACTTTGATTTTATTGTTTTTTTGATATGCAATTCCAGCGGAATCATATCCTCTATATTCTAAGGCTTTTAAGCCCGTAATTAAAATAGATATCGTTTTTTCTTGTTTGCCTAGATATCCAACTATTCCACACATAATTATCCTTCTTTCCATGATTAAAAAAAGTGTTGGAATGTTGTTTTGTTACAATCTTGATTTTGCTTTTTCACAATCATTCTTTCGAATACACAAATCCGTAACAGTACCCGCCGAATCTTTCGATATTCTGTTAACCTCGTCAACTAACAATAGTCCAGGCGCTAAGTGAAGATTTACTCCTTTCAAGTCTTTACTTTATTACATTATATGAAAAATTTCTTGTTTTGGCAATTATCCTTAACAAAATTTGACAAAATAGGGATATGTGCTAAAATAAGGGCATTAAAAAAAGGGGGAATTTATAATGCTTTTGAATCTTTATTTTTCAACAACAATAGCAAGTATAACAATTGATTTTATAAAATGTTTTGCAGTAAGAAAAAGTCTATTGAAAAAAGGATACACATTTTCAAGCAAAATGACAGGGATTCATTTAACAGATATGTTTGGGTTGCTTTATGATTTATTTTTTCCAGGAGCAAATATATGTAATGCTTATCAGCTTTTATGTACAAAAGAAAAGGAATTAGAAGATGAATTATTAAGAAGAGGTACAATATATAAGCCAGAAGACTCATTTGAGCAAACGGAACTGCCTGTGAAAGAAGAAGGAACTAAAGTGCAAACAGCTACTAGAGCCAAAACTTACGAAGGCATGACTATAGCGGAAAAGAGAGATGCACTATTAAAAGAGCGTGAACGTTTATTGAATGACTTAGTAACTACAGAAGAGAAGCTTGGGGCTTTAAAAAAGTAGAAATAATGAAAATAAAAAATGTTAGAGAACCAAATCAAGAAGAAAAAGAAAGTATTGTACCAATTTTAATCACGTTTGGAATTACTACTGCAATACTAACCGCTATAATATATTTGATGACATTCCATTTTATGGAGATTGGTGAAAGTATGTATCTAGCTGAAAAAGTGATTTCTAAAAAAACAGCGCTTCAACATGATCAAGTAGTTAAATTATTTGAAGCTATTTATAAAAGAGATTATATGCGAAACAAATTAGAAGGAATATCAGTTTCCGTTTTGGCTAGTATCATAGCTGAAGGGTTCTGTGGAATGATTTATAAAGTACATAAAACAATAAAAGGATTAAAATAGGATGAATTTAGAAAAAGGAAAAATTATTGAATTAGAAGATAATATAGAATATTATATTATTGATAAAATAGAGTTACATGAGAAAATCTATTTGTATATTAGCAAACTCAAACCAGAAAGTGGATATGATTTGCGATTTGTTGAATTTAAAGAGGATCGTGTTTATCCTGTTTTAGAGGAAGCTATTATAAAACGTTTATTTTTAATAGTAGGGAAAAAAGGATGTGAATAAAAGATGGCAAAATATGATATGAGTGAAAAAGATGAATTTTTAATTTTGCTACGTAATATAGAAAAGATGATGAGGGTAAGTCCTAGTATGTTATTAGATAGCCCAGATTATGCAGAGAAAATTCAGAGGTTTAATTCTTTGGTATCATTAGTACCTAGCTTTCGTTTATCGGAAGGAGAAAGCAAAGAAGTGCAAAGGTTATGGAAATCTCTCAAGCATTCTATTGAACAACGTGCAAAAAAGGTTGCCGCAGATGCACAATTGACACCACAAGAACGACTTCTTCAAATTTTAAAAAATATAATAGGAAGATGGGGAACCGCTTCTCGTGATGAAAAAAAAGAATTTATTAAAGAGGCTCATCGATTACAATTGGATCAAAGTGTTATGGCAAGAATGAGTACAGAACAAATCAGGGAATATAGAGAACTTATAGAAACAATTAGAGGAATGGCGACAATTGAACAAATAAGTCTAGAAGAACAAGTAAAAAGAGAAACTTCAGAACGTAGAAGATTTGGGTTATAATATTAACAACAGAGTTTATAAAAGTTTTATTAGGAGGAAATTTATGAATTTGGATAAATATAATATTGAAAAACTAATTACTTGGAGTAATATTAGGATGAATGAAAAAGAGAAAAAATTAAGTAAATTTTCAGTTGCTATGGGTTGTATATTTTTATTAGGACTAATTGTTGCTCCTTATAAGTATGTATTATTGGGTGCTGCAATTTCTTCTTTTGTTACCCCTGTTTCTTTTTATATAAAAAATGCGCAAAGACGTGTATATGCTTCATCAAAACTACGTAAAGTAGCCAAAGAACTAGGAAAGAATGGGATTCATACTACTCGATTAAAGCTTCAAAAAGCAACTACATTTACTACTCGTAGTTATAATGAAGATAGTGAGTCTTATTTATATGGAATAGGAAAAGTTCAAACAACTATATTCCAAGACAATTATGGACAATTGAAAGCACTTCAACAAATTCGAAGTGAACTATTAAGAGAACCATATAGTTATATTGCGTGTTTGCGTGATTGTGTCAAGGAAGTAAAATGTGAGAGTATAGATAGACAATATACTAAAATTGTAAAAGATTCACCAAAAGTAAAGCAATTACTATTAGAAAATAAGAGGAATAAGAATTAATATTCCCTTTGTTTAACGAAAATGAAATATGTGATAGAATAAATTCGTTTGAAAAGGGGGACTTTATATGAATTTAAATAGTATTGATATTCATCAAATAATTTTAATGAGTAGGAAAAAATTAAATTTGAAAAACTTATTGATTAAAGGGTTATCCGTTTTTACATTTTTAGTTTGTGTAGCAGGTTTATTTTGCAATAACATATTACATCAAGTTTTACCGTGGACATGCTGGGTTGGATCAGGAGGCTGTGCTGTTATTAATGTGTTAAGTCAGGTATACACACATGCTAAAATAAAACATCAAGCAAATCAACAGTTGACATCTTTAGCAAAATATTTAAATCAAGAGGGAATAGATGTTAGCAGATTGAATTTAAAAAGAGCACTTGTTGCAGAGAAACTCCCAAGTCAAGTTATGCGTGAGCAGGGGATTACTAATATTGTGGAAAGTATAACGATTTTTACAGATGAAAATGAGCAATTAAAAGCATTAAGGCAAGTACGTTCAGAACTTGTTCAAGAGTTTAGACCAATAACAAGTGGAGATGTTATAGATGTAGACTATGTTGAAATTATGGAAGACTCAAAACAAGTAAAAAGCATATTAGAAAAAACATTAGCAAGGTCAAGGTTTTAATATGGATTTAACACAATATAAATTAGAAGAATTGATTGAAAATAGCAAAAAGAAAATTAATGTTCCTTTGATTCTTTATAAAAATCTTAAATTATTTACTATTGTATTAGTGATAGAAGCTCTTATTTTATGCCCTCTTACTTGGAATTTTATAAACCCATCTATTTATCTTTGGATTGTTGCTGTTCTAGCACCTATCAAAACCAGTTTCAATTTGATACTTCCAAGATTGCAGAAAAAACGTGCGAATCAAAAATTAAAAGAGGTCGTTCAAATTCTAAAACAGCATGGAATTCATACTTGCAAAATGAAACTAAAGCATGCAAAAGTTGCTTCTCAATATTTAAAATGTATTGTGAATGATAATGGCGCTATGATGACTTCGAAACATGTTGTTATGTTTAAAAATAGAGACAATCAATTAAACGCCTTGAAACAAACACGCGCTGAATTGCAAGCGCTTTCTTATCCGTTTCGAAGTACAATTGTAGGAGAAACCCAAATTGTAACAGAAGAAAAAAAAGCTATGCAATTATATCTTGCTATGAAAAAGAGATAAATTCTCTTTTTTCTTACTTTTTATTCACTTTTAATAAGGTAAAATATAGTATAATAGGATTAGGTGAGATTATGGCAAAGATTTTAATTGTAGAAGATGAAGAAACGATTCGTGTAGGTTTGAAATACTATTTGGAAGCTGAAAACTTTGAAATTAGAGAAGCTTCCTGTGCAAAAGAAGCAATTGAATGTATAGAAAAAGAATTGTTTGATTTGGTACTATTAGATATTAATTTACCAGATGAAGATGGATATCAGACTTTTCAAAAAATAAAAAAAATCAAAGATATTGCAATTATCTTTCTAACTGCTAATGATTTGGAAATATCTATTGTAAGAGGACTTGATATGGGAGCAGATGATTATATTACAAAACCATTTAAAGCAAGAGAACTTGTTTCTAGAATCAAAAATGTTCTTAGAAGAAACTCTAAAGAGAACAGCTCTGTTATTACGCTTCAAAATATTAAAATTGATATGAAACAAGCAAAAGTATTTAAAAATGGAGTGGATGTAATGCTAACTGCTCTAGAATATAAAATATTACTGATTCTTGCTTTGAACCCAAATGTAGTTTTTTCTAGAGAAAAAATATTGGCAGATATCTGGGATGTGAATGAAGCATACGTTAATGATAACACTTTGACTGTTTATGTAAAAAGAATAAGAGAAAAGATAGAAGATAATCCAAATGAACCTAAAATAATTGAAACAGTTAGAGGAATTGGATATAAAGTCGGTGGAACATGTTAAAAAATAAAGATGTAAAACGACTTATTTTGGGAGAACTTATTTTATTTGGAATCACTCTAATCATTGGATTTTTATTTTTTCAATTTATAGATGTGAAGTATAAAGAAGAGTTTGTTAAAAATAATGGTTATATGATATCAGCTCTTTTAAATACACATCCTGAACTAGAAGATGAGGTGATTACTTCTATTTTGTCTGGAAACGGAAATTTTGATGAAGGCAAACAGATTTTAAAGAAATATGGTTTGGATGAAACTGGAACTTTAAATTATTTGGAGCACTTCCATCATTTACAGACTGAAGTTATGCTCTCAACTTTTTTTATCATAACAGGAATTTTTCTTTTGCTTTCCTTTTCCTATTGGATCTTTTTAAAGAAACATAATCAACAATTAAAATCTCTTAGTGAATATATGGATCATGTTTTAAATGGAAAATATAATTTAGATATAAAAGATTATGAAGAAGGAAATATTAGCACTTTAAAAAATGATGTGTATAAATTGACTGTAAAATTAAAAGAAGGGCGAGATCAGTCTTTACAAGATAAAAAAGAATTAGAACAAATTTTATCTGATATTTCTCATCAAATAAGAACCCCTTTAACGAGCATGTATGTGATTAACGATTTATTATCAAAAGATGATATTGATTCTAAAACAAAACAGCAATTTTTAGACAAAAATAGAATGCAGTTAGAGCGAATAGAATGGCTTGTAACAACATTGTTAAAAATGTCACGTTTGGATAGTGGAAGTGTTCAATTGAAATTGGAATTAACTAATATTTCAAATGTAATAGAGGAAGCTTTAGAACCCCTTCAAATTCCAATAGAATTAAAGAAAATTGAAGTTCTTTTTGAAAAGCAAAATAAAACGATGGTATTATTAGATCCCCACTGGACTGTAGAAGTATTTGTGAATGTTTTAAAAAATGCTTATGAACATACAGAAGAAAATGGCAAAATAATAATCTCTATTTCTGATAATCCACTTTATACAGAAGTTTCTATTCAAGATACAGGAAGTGGCATAAAGAAAGAAGAATTGCCTCATATTTTTGAACGTTTTTACACTGGAAGTGGAAATAAAGAGTCTATTGGTGTCGGCTTAAATATGGCAAAGAAGGTTATGGAGAAGCAGCAAGGAGAAATCTATGCAACATCTATAGAAGGAGAAGGAACTAATTTTTTTATCAAATTTTATAAAAATATGATTTAGATAGATTTTTCTATCTTTTTTACTGAGATAGTAGAAGAAAATCTTATTAAGAAAACACTTGAAACTGTTAAAAATATAAATATTGTTTATTCTATTTTGCATTTTTAAATAATTAACCATATGATTCAGAAAAGAGTAAGTGACAAAACTGTCATGATTTTAGTCACATGAAAGTCATAAATATTAGATAGAATGATATCAGTGAAGGAGGAATTCTTATGAAAGAGATTATTTGTTATATACTTCCAGTCATCATTGTATTTTGCTTGATTGGGATTATAGAAAGTGCTATGCTATTTGAAAAAGCAGAGGAAGAAGTTTCATCCTTGCATTCTAAAAAAATTATATGTAAAAAGTAAGAAAGGACGAATATTATGGAAATATTAAAAGTAGACAATTTATGCAAAACGTATGGAAAAGGAGAAACTTTGGTAAAAGCTTTGGATCATGTCAGTTTCTCAGTAGAAAAAGGGGAGTTTGTTGCAATTGTAGGATCTAGTGGAAGTGGAAAAAGTACACTTTTACATATACTAGGTGGAGTAGATAGACCTACTAGTGGAAAAGTATATGTAGAAGGGGAAGATGTTTATAAATTAAACGAGACAAACTTGGCGATTTTCAGAAGAAGACAAGTTGGACTTATTTATCAATTTTATAATTTAATTCCAATTTTAAATGTAACAGAGAATATCACATTACCAATTTTATTAGATAGTAAGAAAGTAGACCAAGTTTATTTAAATGAATTAATAGAAACATTAGGATTACAAAATCGAATTAGTCATTTACCAAATGAACTATCAGGTGGGCAACAACAAAGGGTATCTATCGGAAGAGCTTTGATGAACCATCCGGCTTTACTTTTAGCAGATGAACCAACTGGGAATCTAGATAGTAAGGCCTCAAAAGAGATTGTAGAATTATTAAAATTATCGAACAAAAAATACAAACAGACCATTATTATGATTACCCATGATTATAATCTTGCGTTAAACGCCAATAGAATTATTACCATTGATGATGGGAAAATTATCAATGATGAGAAGGTGCAATAATGAAAATATTAAATGAACTTACAATAAAACATTTAAAGATGAATAAAAAAAGAACTATTGTAACCATTATTGGAATTATTTTATCAACTGCTTTAATGGTTGGAATTGGACTTTTATTTTCAACGATTCAAGATAATTCTATTCGTACTACGAAAGCAGAGACTGGAGATTATCATGCTTTATTATTTGATTTAGATAATAAAAAATTAGATGTTTTAGCAAATAATCATCATGTGAAACATTATTTTTATGAATCACCAATAGGATTTAGTGAATTTAAAGAGAGTGAAGCTGATGATTCTAAAAAGTACTTTTTTATCAACGCTGTATCTGATGATTATTTGAAAGAAATGAAGCTTGTAAAGGGAAGATTTCCAGAAAATGAAAATGAAATTGTCATTCCAAATCATTTGTTAAATGAAAATAAAATTAATTATCAAATAGGAGAAGAAATTACTTTAAAAATTGGAAGAAGAGAGAATGAAGAAGGCACTCTTCCTAAAAATGAAGAATTTTATGATATTGATTCAGATGTAGAAGCAGATACTGAAAAATATGAGTATACGTATAAAGATGATGTTTCAAAAACTTTGGTAGATACAAAAGAATATACATATAAAATAGTAGGGATTATAGAAAAACCAGTATTTGAACCTTGGAATGCAGCAGGTTATACTTTTTTAACAAAAATTGATTTAGAAAATCAAAATGTCAATGTTTATATGACGTTTAAAAAACCATCAAAAGCGTATGAGGATATGAAATCTTTGACGAAAAATTTAGGCTTTTTTGAAGGAGAAGCAGAAGTTCATTATAATGATTCTTTGTTAGCTCTTTATGGTGCTAGCAGATATGGAAATATTATGCAAGCTCTCATTAATGTTATGGTGATTATGTTAACCTTAGTATCGATTGGGTGTGTTGTTGTTATCTATAATTCATTTGCGATTTCTGTTATGGAAAGAAAAAAACAATTTGGATTATTTTCTAGTATTGGTGCTACA
Source organism: Bacilli bacterium (assembly GCA_022793145.1). The sequence goes on from JAAWCI010000031.1 coordinate 28,454, forward strand.
AAAAAACAATTGCGACAAACTGTATTTTTTGAAGCTCTCATTGTAGGACTAATTGGAATTCCTTTAGGAGTATTAGGAAGTTTTATTGGAATTGGTATCGTAGTAGCGATTATTAATTATTTAATTCCTAATTTATTTGGAACCAATCTTGTGCTAACAGCTTATCCAATATTTTTAATCATACCAATTACATTTATGATTGTTACTATTTTAATTTCAGCATATTTGCCAGCATTAAAAGCAAGTAAAATTACTCCAATAGAAGCAATCAGACTAAATGATGATATTAAAATTAAGAATAGAAAATTAAAAACAGGAAAATGGGTACAGAAATTCTTTGGAGTAGAAGGAGAGATTGCTTTAAAGAATATTAAGAGAAATAAGAAAAAATATCGTATTACAATTGTATCTCTTTTCATCAGTATTGTGCTATTCATTTCATTTTCAACTTTTGTTGAATATGGAATGAAAACTTCTTCTGATACATTAGAAATACCAGATTTTGATATAGAATTAGTGGTAAAAGAACCTTCTACTTATCAGAATTTTATTGATACTGTGAAGAATTATGAAGGCGTAGAAAAAAATGCTGTATTGAAATATGGCTCAAAATATACTACTTCTTATAAATTAGATGAACTATATAATGAAGAACTGATAGACTATTTTAGTGGATCAAAGACAGATGGAATTTCTCTTACCATTATTTCATTGGATACTGATAATTACAAAAGTTATTTAAAGGAACTAGGATTAAAAGAAGAACAACCAATCTTGATTGACAAAACAAAATATGTATTATATAGAAATAATAACCGGAAAGTTTATAATTCTACAGTTTTAAAAGACCCAAAAAAAGAATATCAATTTAATATATGTAATAGAATAGCAGGTGAAGAATTTGAACTTACTTGTAATGGTAGTTTAGAAAATATTTATATTACAAAAAAAGTACCATTTGTAATAGATAATTTTCTATCAGAGGGAGCTATTGTCATAATTGTTCCTGAAGCAACTTTTAATCAACTATTTAAAGAAAACGAAGAATATTATGATAGTTATTATTCAGATAGTTCTTATATATATCTAAAAGCTCCAAAGTATCAAAAATTAGACCAATATGTTACAGATTATAGGGAAACATTGAGTAATAAATGGGAAATTAGCTATTTTAATTACCCAAAAGAAATGAGACAAATGAAAAATTTATATATTGTAGTAGGATTACTATTATATGGATTTATTACACTTGTTACATTAATTGGAGTTACGAGTGTCTTTAATACCATTAACACAAGTATTCAATTAAGGAGAAAAGAATTTGCAATGCTACGTAGTATGGGTCTTACTCCACATGGCTTTAATAAAATTTTATACTTTGAAAGTTTCTTCTTTGGAGTAAAATCTTTATTGTATGGAATCCCATTTTCTTTCTTAATTATTTTATGGATTCATAGCGTAATGTCAGGAGTTAGCAGTTTTGGTAAATTTTTAATACCATGGAAAAGTATTGGAATTGCAGTTCTTGCTGTATTTATAATTATCTTTTTAACAATGATGTATGCAACGAAAAAAATGAAAAAAGAAAATATTTTAGATGCGATTAGAGAAGAGAACATTTAGTCCTTTTCTCTTTTTCTTCCTAATTTTTTTTAAGAAATAACCTTGACTAAATATTAAAAAAACTATATGATTATATATAGAGTAGAGGGTGTCTAAATGAAGCAAAGAGGATTTACACTAGCTGAACTTTTAGGAGTTATTACTATATTAGCTGTTGTAGCACTATTAGCGATTCCAATGGTTTCAAGAAATATAGCTAGAGGGAAACAAAATCTATATAAAATTCAAATGGAGAATATTAAAAAAGCTGCAGGGGATTGGATGGCAAAACATGCATTAGAAATACCTGAGGAATCGATTAATACCAGTATTACTTTAGGATGCTTAAAAGCAGAAGGAATATTGGAAGTTTCTATTGAAAATCCAATTACTGGCGCACAGTTTCCAAATGATATGATAGTAAAGATTAAATCTGGTTCAAATCAGTATATTTATGAAGTAGTAGAAGATAGTGGAACAGATGATAAAGTACCACTTCCAGCAGGAAAGTGTAGCTTTAATCATACTGCTATAGAGGGCTAAAAGTAGGATTTTCCTATTTTTTTTCTCCTCATAAACTCTTTAGAAATTGAATAGAATATGATATAATGAACTTTGAAGGGTGTGATAATATGAGAGTTGTCATAAGTGCAGGTGGAACAGGTGGTCATATTTATCCAGCGTTAGCAATTATAAATAAAATAAAAGAAAAAGAACCCAATAGTGAATTCTTATATATTGGAACTCATGATAGAATGGAAAATTCTATTGTTCCAGCTCACCATATTCCTTTTAAACAATTGGAAATTTATGGTTTTTATCGAAAAAAGCTTTTAAAAAATGGGAAAACAATTTATTATTTTATGAAAGCAATTAAAAAATCAAAAAGAATATTAAAAGATTTTAAGCCTGATATTGTAATTGGAGTGGGGGGATATGTGACAGCTCCTGTTATTTATGCCGCACATAAACTAAAAATTAAAACATTTATTCATGAACAAAATAGTGTCCCTGGAGCTTCTAATTTATTTTTGAGTAAGTATGTAGATCAAATTGGTGTTTCTTTTCCCGATTCGGTAAATTCATTTCCAAAAGAAAAAACGATTTTTACAGGAAATCCTTGTAGTGAAGATGCGGTGAAAAAAATGCCAATGAGCAAAGCAGAATTTGGTTTGCATCAAGAAAAACAATTGGTACTTATTGTAATGGGATCATTAGGTGCAACAAAAATTAATGAGTTTTTAGTGGCAACAATGAATCAATTTCGAGGAAAAAGCTATGAAGTTTTATTTGTAACAGGAAAGAAAGATTATGATGATGTTTCAAAAACTAAATTTCCACAAAATGTAAAAGTTGTTCCATATATTGAAAATATGACTCGAATTATGAAAAATACAGATTTAATGGTAACAAGAGCAGGTGCTTCTACATTAAGCGAGCTCATTGCACTTCATATCCCATCTATTCTAATACCAAGTCCTTATGTTCCAAATAACCATCAGTATAAAAATGCAATAGCCCTTACTGAAAAAGGAGCAGCAGTTTTATTGGAAGAGAAGGATTTAAAGGATGATATATTAGTAAAAAGCATTGATTCTATATTAGCAAATAAATTAAAGCAGCAAGAGATGAAAGAACAACTAAGAAAATTAGACATTCCAGATAGTGCAACAAGAATTGTTACTTGCATTCAAAAGTTAATAGATAGGAAGTAAATATGGATATTATAAAACAATTAGAAAATTTAAATTGTGGTAAAGTACTTGCAAACTGTAATTTAAAAGAGTATACAACATATCAAATGGAGGGAATTATAGATGCAGTTATTTTTCCCACTTCTATAGAAGAATTAAAAACCTTATTGCAGTTTTTAAAAGTCAATCATGTGAAACATAAAATTATTGGAAATGGTTCTAATTTGATATTTGAAAAACATTATAATGGGGTATTAATCAAATTAGAAGCGTTTCATCATTTGGAAATAAACGATACTATGATTACTGTAGGGGCTGGTTACTCAATTATGAAGCTTGCTTTAAAAGCATCAAGAATGGGATTGTCAGGCCTAGAATTTGCTACTGGAATTCCAGGTACTGTAGGGGGAGCTATTTTTATGAATGCAGGAGCCTATAAAAGTGATATGGGCTATATTGTAAGAACAGTTACAGTATTAACACCAGAATTAGAAATCAAAGAACTTACAAATCAAGAGATGGAATTTCATTATCGAACGTCTTTTTTGCAAAAACATTCTGGATATATTTGTTTAGAAGCAAAGATAGAATTGATACATGGTGACCAGGAGGAAATTTCAGAATTGATCAAGGAAAGAAAAAAAAGACGATTGGAAACCCAACCTTTAGAATATCCAAGTGCAGGAAGTGTATTCCGTAACCCAGAAGGAGATTTTGCTGGTAGACTAATAGAATTGATCGGATATAAAGGAAAAAAAATCGGCGGTGCTGAAGTAAGTAAAAAACATGCCAATTTTATTATTAATAAAGATGGAGCGACAGGAGAAGATATTAAACAATTAATTAGAGAAATTCAAGAGAAAGTAAAAAAGGAAACAGGAATTGAATTAAAAGTAGAACAAGAATTCGTAGAATAAAAAGGTGATTTTGTGAAAAATAAAAAAAATAAAGTAGTTAAAAAAAATGTTTCATATCAACCAAATATTGCACCCCAAAAAAAGATGGAACCAAAAAAGAAAATCAAAATTCGGTATGGAAGAATCTTGATTGCCTTTATTATTTTAATCTTACTTTATCTTTTTTTATCTTTCTGCTATAGAGCACCAATTAAAAATATTGTTATTCAAAATAATTATTACTTACATGATCAAGAAATCATTGATTTGGCTCATTTACAAGATTATCCTTCTAGTTTTATAAATTCAAGTTCTAAAATAAAAAAAAGATTGGAGCAAAGTACTTACATTAAATCTGCAAATGTAAGTAAGAACTGGACAGGTAGAGTTCTAATTGTGATAGAAGAAAATTATCCTATGTTTTATTATCAGCCAAATAATAAAATCGTTTTGCTAGATGGGACAGAAGTGAAAGCAACTTTTGATGTACCTTTGGTTATCAATTATATTCCTAATACCAAATATGAACAGTTTATGGAAAGAATGAGAGAAGTTTCTAAGGATATTTTGGGAAGAATTTCAGAAATTAAATATGATCCAAATGAAGTGGATGATGGTAGATTTCTTCTTTCTATGAGTGATGGAAACTATGTTTACTTAACTCTTACCCGGTTTTCATTGATTAATCATTATACAGAAATTATTAGTAAAGATGAGTTTATTGGAAAAAAAGGAATTATTAAATTGGATGCTGGAAATTCTTTTGAAATTTTAGAAGGATAGACTTGAATCTATCTCTTTTTTTTGATATTATAATGACTGTTTTATGAAAAGAGGCTTACTATGATCAAACAAAGTTCAAATTTCTTATTTCGTGGAAAAAGAATTCGTTATGCAAAATATATCCAAACTTTTGTAGGACATGAAAAAGCACACTTTTTTGTGTTGGATTTAAGAGAAGAAAAGGTTAGAGAACAGGTGTTGCAAGCAGGAATATTAACAGAAGATGGGTATGAAGAATTTGCAAGTGAAATTTTATTTCCTATTTATAGGCAAGAACAAGAAACTCTTCAATATAATCTGAACTTGGTCTTTCTTTTGCCAGATGAAATGCAGTTAACTAGTGACATGTGGGATATAAAAGAAAATTTTAGATATATGAGAAAGCTATTTTTAAAAGCTTCAGAATTTTCTAAAATTTTATTTGAAAATAAAAAAAGAGAACTTGGCTCTATAATTACAGTAGGAGCAGAGAAATATAAACTTCGTAATTTTAATGTTGTTTCAGATTCAGAGACAAAAAGCAGTTTGGCTTTTTTAAGAGAGTTATCCGAAGTTCTAAAATCTCCAATTGTTCAAGTTGGTTATCCAACGGAAGAATCTTATATTCAAAATATTCAAAGTGCAGATCAAGACATACTTACTTATTATTATCAAAAGTTATGGTCTATGTTTCAAGAATTGGGACTTCCAAATAATCCATATCAGCTTTCTTCAACAGAAGAACGATGCCTTTATCTAGCTTCAATTTTAAGCAATCAAGAAAAAGGACAACCATTATTGTTAGATGGAATTGGTTGGGGGTCTTTAGATGATAATCGTCGTTTAAATATGATTTCTACACTAAGCGATTTTAGTGAACAATCTGGTAGTGTTATTATGACTTGTGATTCTAAGGCAAATAATGATCTTATAAAGAAAAAAGTATATCGTGCTAATTTTTTAGTATCTAAATAGATAAATTTTAAAAAGTGATTGAGAAAGCTTTCTTTTTGTCACTTTTTTTATTATATCTCTTTTACTTTTTTAAAATATATAGTATAATTGTTATTAGATTGTAGGAGATGATCATGTGAAACATATTTATACAAGTATTGATATTGGTTCAGATACAATCAAGCTCGTTGTTTGTGAGTTGTATAAAAATAAATTAAATTTATTAGCAGCATCTTCTGTTAAATCGAAAGGAATAAAAAAAGGGTTAATTACAGATGTAGAAGAAGCTTCTATATCTATTAGGCAGGCATTTAATGAGATTGAAGATATGCTTGGAATTCATATTAAGCAAGTAATTGCATCTATTCCAAGTTATTTTGCTGAATTTACGATGGTAAAAGGAGAAACTAGACTTTTGGGTGAGACCGTTGTAGGAGAGGATGTTATCAATGTATTAGAGAATGCGATTCAATCAAAATTAAATCCAAATAAAGAGATGGTAACAATACTCCCAATTGACTTTTCAATTGATAATCAAGGTGGAATAAAAGAACCAAAAGGTTTGAATGGAACTTTGTTAGGTGCTAGAGCTATCATGGTTACAACTCCTAAAAAAAATGTTTATTCTGTGATAAGTTTATTGGAAGAAATTGGGGTGGAAGTTGTAGATATTTCCTTAAATAGTATTGGAGATGCCTATGCTTTTAAGAATAAAGAGAATAGTGACTTAGTAGGAGCAATTGTTAATATAGGAGCAGAAACGACTTCAGTTTCTCTTTATAACAAAGGTATTATTGTAAAAAATTCTGTGATTGGATTAGGCGGAAAAAGCATTGATAATGATTTGGCTTATATGTATAAAATTGACATGAAAGATGCAGTTAGAATGAAAGAAAAGTTTGCCTTGGCATATAAAAAATATGCGAGTCCAAATGAAGGATATGAGGTATTGAATACAAGTGGAGAAAAAGTAGTAATTAAACAACTAGAGGCCTCTGAAATTGTAATGTCTAGAATAGAGGAAATCCTGACTCTAGCAAGAAAAGAAATTAGTATCCTAGCAGAAAAACCGATTGAATATATTATTGTTACTGGAGGGGTAAGCAGCAGTTCTAGTTTTGACTACATTGTTTCTGAAATATTAGGAAAGAATGCAATAGTAGGAAATGTAAAAGTAGTAGGAATTCGGAATAATAAATATTCTTCAGTAGTTGGAAATATTGTTTATTTCATTCATAAGCAGAAACTAAAAGGACAAGATTTTACTATGATCAGTAACAATGATATGGAAGCGTTATCATCATCAAAACGAAATGTAATTAATATTTCAAACGATACAATGTTAGGTAAAGTATTTGGATACTTTTTTGGCGAATAAGGGAGGATATATATGTTTGGATTAGAAATAGATCAATTAGCAAAAATAAAAGTAATTGGTGTTGGTGGCGGAGGATGTAACGCCGTTAATAGAATGATAGAATCTGGTGTCAAGGGTGTAGACTTTATTGTAGCCAATACGGATTTACAAGTATTGAATACTTCACAAGCACCAGTTAAAATACAAATTGGAACAGAGCTTACGAATGGTTTGGGTGCTGGAGCAAACCCTCAAATAGGAAAGGAAGCAGCTTTAGAATCAAAAACAGATATTGAAGAGGCTTTAAAAGGAGCAGATATGGTATTTGTTACTTGTGGTATGGGTGGAGGAACAGGAACAGGAGCGGCTCCTGTAATTGCCAATATAGCTCAAGGTATGGGAGCTTTAACTGTAGGAATTGTAACAAAGCCATTTTCATTTGAAGGAAAGAAAAGAATGACACAAGCTCTATCAGGATTAGAAGAATTAAAGAAAAATGTTGATACTTTAATTGTAATTCCAAATGATAGATTAAGAGAGATTATTGATAAAACAACACCACTATTAGATTCGTTTAAAGAAGTTGATAATGTGTTAAGAAGAGGTGTTCAATCAATTTCTGATTTGATTGCAGTAGCAGGATTAATTAACCTTGACTTTGCAGATGTAAAAGCAGTTATGGAAAAGCGAGGAAATGCGCTTATTGGAATTGGAATGGGAGTTGGAGAAGATAGAGCAACAGAAGCAGCAAGACAAGCTGTATCAAGCCCATTATTAGAGACTAGTATTAGTGGCGCAACAGATGCTATTATTAATGTGACAGGTGGTGCGAATCTTACACTTTTTGAAGTAGAGGAAGCAGCTGAGGTAATTCGTTCTTCTGCAAATACAGATATCAATACGATTTTTGGTGCAGTCATTAATGAAAATTTAAATGATGAAATTATTGTAACTGTAATAGCAACTGGTTTTGAAGACAAAACAGAACCATTATATCAATCTTATAATGCTCCAAGTAGAAGAGAAGAAGCAAAGAAGGCCGAGGATCCAGATACAGGAAATGAAGATGATACAATCATTCCAGCTTTTTTAAGAAAAAGAGGTTTCTAAGATGTCAAAAAGGCATCTTTTTTTTGAATAAATATTATTATATTATCATTTACTATAATGGAGAAGAAAAATGAATGAAAAATTAAATGAACAAGCAAGTGCCTTTACAATTACTGCGGTTGTTGTAGGGTTTTTAATCATACCGAATTTAAATGCAAAGCAACAAAATGATTTAGGAAACTGGTTAATGCTAGTAGGACAAGTATTATGTACAAATGCAGCTAGAATTGCCATTTTGAAAGACAATGAAACAACAAGTTCACTATCCAATCAAGATTTGATTTGCTTATTTGAAGAAACGATTAAAGCAATGCAGCAAGAAATTGATGAATTAAAAAATAAAACGACATAATTTATAGAAACTTTATGATAAAGTATCTTTGGTGATATCATGAAAATCTATCTTGATTTAATTATGATTTTAAACTTTTTGTTTGATTTCTTTTTACTAATGGGAGTATCTATTATTTTAAGAAGAAATGTTTCTGTTAATCAACTATTAAAAGGTGCTTTTTTTGGAGGACTTAGTATATTATTTTTGTTTGTTAAAATAAGCAGTTTAGAACTTTTTATATTAAAAATCATAATCAGTATTGTTATGGTAATTTTATCTTTTGGTTTTCGAGATTTTAGGTACACATTTAAAAATTTATTTTATTTATATAGTGCAAGTATGATATTAGGAGGCTTTTTATATTATTTAAATGTAGAATTTTCATATAAGCAAGAAGGAATTGTTTTTTATCATAACGGATTGAGTGTCAACTATATTGTATTGCTTATTTTTTCTCCAATCATCTTATTTATTTATGTCAAACAGGGAATGTATTTAAAAAATAATTATTCTAATTATTATCAAGTAAATTTAAATTTTGGGAATAATCGAATTCTACACTGTAATGGCTTTTTAGATAGTGGAAATCATTTGGTAGAACCATATCATCATAATCCAATTATTTTGATTGATCACCGAAAATTTATTTATGATATTAATGAATTTAAAATGATATTGGTTCCAATCAGTACAGCAAGTGGAACGACTTTATTAGAATGTATTCGAATTCCAGAAATTGAAATTAAGGGAGTTGGAAAGAAAAAAAATATATTGCTTGGCATAATGAAACAAAATATTACCATTGATGGAATTGATGTTTTACTACATACGAAAGTAATGGAGGGATCATATGTTTAGAAAAATATGGGAATTATTAAAAAAGATTTTTATAATTGATCATAATTTATTTTTTGTGGGAAGTGCTGATAAATTGCCAGAACCACTTTCTAAAGAAGAAGAGGCTTTATACATAGAAAAAAGTATAGAAGGTGACGAGTCAGCTAAAAGTAAACTGATTGAACATAACTTGCGTTTGGTTGTATTTTTAGCCAAAAAGTATGAAAATACAGGCGTTGATTTGGAAGATTTGGTTAGTATTGGAACAATTGGTCTCATTAAAGGGGTTAGTACCTATAAACCAGATAAAAATATTAAATTGGCGACTTATTCTTCTAGATGTATTGATAATGAAATCTTAATGTTTTTAAGAAAGAATAAAAAAAGAAGAGGTGAAGTTAGTTTTGAAGATAGTCTTAGTTATGATGCAGAAGGAAACGAACTGAGATTAGAGGATATTTTGGGAACTGAATCAGATATTGTAACCAAAGGATTAGAAAATGAAACAGAAAAGTCATTACTGTATAGTGAAATCAAAAAATTAAATGAACGTGATCAGAAAATTATGATTTTAAGGTATGGACTTTATAATTCTACTGAAATGACGCAAAAAGATGTGGCAGATGTACTTGGAATTAGTCAGTCATATATTTCTAGAATTGAGAAAAAAGTGATTCGGAAACTACAAAATTTAAATAAAATATAAGAACTGAAAAACAGTTCTTTTTGTATGAAATCGAATTTTAAGTTGTTTGATCAATTTTAAAGCAACGAATATGGGAATTTGTTTATATGTCATTGGGTTGAAATAATGGCTATAAGTGTGTTATAAAAACAAACTTTACTATTCTTTTTATTGGAATTGTGCTATAATGGATAAAGATAGTACTAGGATAGGACGGGGTATGATGAAGAAGTTAGATGGAAAAGTAGCAGTTGTTACAGGTGGCGCGATGGGAAATGGATACGGAATTGCTGAAGTATTTTTAAAATATGGCGCTAAAGTAATTGTTTTAGACTATTCAGATAAATTAAAAGAGTCTTTACAAAAATTAAAAAATTCGGAGAATGTAGTAGCGGGATTTCAGGTTGATATTAGAGATGCCAAAATGGTAGATGCTTGTATGTCAGCAATTGGAAAGAAATTTGGAAGTATTGATATTTTAGTCAACAATGCTGGAGTAGCTAAGTTAACTAGGTTCGAGGACATGGACGATAAAACAAGAGACTTTCATTTTGATATTAATATCAAAGGGACATGGAATGTTACCAAATCAGCGCTTCCATATATGAAAGAAACAGGCGGATCTATTATCAATTTGTCTAGTGTTACAGGACCAATGGTGGCCGATCCAGGAGAAGTAGCTTATGCTACAACTAAAGCAGCTCTAATTGGCTTTACAAAAGCATTGGCAGCAGAATTAGTAACTGATCATATTAGGGTAAATGCAATAATGCCAGGGTATATTAAGACTCCAATGGTAGATGGAATTGCAGAAGAATCTGATAATGAAAATCCTGAATCTGTAATTGATGGTATTGCAGCAGGAATTCCAATGAAGCGTTTGGGAACAATAGAAGAATTAGGAGAATTGGCGGCCTTTTTAGCAAGCTCAGAATCTTCTTATATTACAGGTCAAGGAATTGTGATTGATGGAGGTTCAACACTTCCTGAAACAATGTCAGTAGGAGTTTAGTAATACAAGTTTTGTATTGCTTTTTTTTGGGTAATTGATATAGATTTTTTTTAAACTTTGTTATAATAAATTTTATTGTTAGGGGGATTTATATGAAAAGTAAAGCAGAATTAGAGGCACTATTAATACTAGTGCGTATATTTGATAGAGAACCTGATGTTTTGGATCATATGAACATTGAAGAGCGAAGAAATGCATTAAATAGTGTCATGATGGCAAAAAGAATGAAGCCAAGTAAAGAAGAATGGGAACAGTTAGGTTTTACATTTACGGATATTCCAGATGATGATATTCTATGTAGGGCAACCTTACCTAAGGGATGGACTTTAGAGGAAACAGATCATTGTTTATGGACAGACATTAAAGATGAAAATGGAAGAATTAGAGGGTCAATGTATTATAATAGTTTACCTTATGATAGAAGTGCACGTATGAGTTTACGTTGTCGTTATGGTGTACACGTTGGAAGTGTAGTAGAGGATTCTTTTGTAGAAGAAATATATTTTGGAAATGAACAAGAAAAATTATTTGTAGCAGGGCAGATTCGTAGAGCAAGAGGACAAATAAGCAGAGAAGAAGCTGATGCTAGATTTGATAGGGAAGATGCGTTAAGAAAGATGGCAGAAGAATTTGGTGATGCAAATTATCCAGGCTGGAAAAGTGTTCATTCTTATTGGGGAATTGGGAAAGATGTTATAGAAGAAAAACCAAAGGAATATGTTTATAAAAAATCATAACAAGGGTTTTTTAAATAGAAAACAATACTTTTTTTAGTATTGTTTTTATTGCATCATTTTTTTGATATTTTCTAATCCACTTTTCTCTAGACGTGAAATCTGAGCTTGTGAAATACCAATTTCATTGGCCAATTCCATTTGTGTTTTTCCAATCAAATAACGCTCTCTTATAATAAATTGTTCTTTCTCTTTTAATTTTGCGATCGCATCTTTTAATTCAACATGCAAATCGAAATCTTCATTTTTTTTATCTTTCAATTGGTCTTCTAGAAAGATGGTGTCTCCACCATCGCTATAAATAGGTTCTGACATACTGATTGTATCTTTCATAGAATCTAAAGCATTTCCAACTTCAAAATCGCTCATATTTAATTTTGTAGCTATCATATGAATACTAGGTTCTTTTCCTAGTTCATTGGTGAGTTCTTCTTTAACTTTGTTTGCTTTGTAAGCAGTATCTTTAATGCTTCTAGCAATTCGAACACTATTGTTATCTCTTAAATAACGTTTAATTTCTCCTAAAATCATAGGTACTGCATAAGTAGAAAATCGAACTTCATGAGATAAATCAAAGTTTTCAATGGCTTTAATTAAGCCAATACAACCTACCTGAAATAAGTCATCCATATTATCCACTCGATTGCTGAATTTTCTTAAAATGGATAATACTAATTTTAGATTTCCGCTTACTAATTCATCTTTCGCGAAAATGTCTCCATCTTTAAATTTTTTTAAAAGCTCTATTTGTTCATTATTACTTAATACATTAATATTCGCAGTATTCACGCCACAAATGTCTACTTTATGACGTGCCATAATCTTCTCCTTTCAAAGGTATTATGAAGAGACTTTTCATTTTTTAAACAGAATATAGACTTTTTTTAAACATAAAATAGAACTAAGTGGGTGGTATTTATGCGTTTATCTGATTTACAAAATAAAGATGTTATTAATTTAGTAGATGGCAAAAAAGTTGGAAATATTATTGATGTTTCGATCGATTCAGAAGGAAAAATGGCAGAATTAATTGTAGAAAAGTCAAAGTTTTTTGTTTCAATGTTTTCTAACAATGGAGAAATTGGAATAAAGTGGTCTCAAATCGAAAAGATAGGGGAGGATGTAATTTTGGTAAAAATAGTATTATAAAAAGCTTCCTAAGAAGCTTTAATATTCAACATATTGGTTGATATCATAAACTGTGTTATTGATTTTTATATAAATGTAATATTTTCCTTTTAAGCCAATATCATTGATATATTTTGTAACATGAATTCCATTTTTTGTTTCTTCTTCATTAAAGATATCTACACACATTGCTGTATAGGGTTTTTTAGAAATAATCATGTTGTAAGTTTTGTTTTTAAAAAGGCTATCTAAAATGATTTGGACATGATCATCTTTTTTAAATGTTCCAGATACAACTAATCGGTCAGCTTCTTTATAAATTTTCAAATTATATTTTTCGAATATCTTATTATCTTCTTTATTCCATAAAATAAATGGATTTTTAGAAGCTGTTTTGGTTTCTCCCATAGTTCCTAATCTAGATCCTAGTCCAACAAAGTATCGGTCATTTCCATACAAATTCATTTTCTCAGTTCTATAGAAATTAGTAGGGAATTCCATTCTTAGTATTTGTTTGTTATTTTTTATTTCTACGAGAATGCTATTTAAACTATCAACATTTGCAAATCCTGCTGGATCATTGTTTACTTTTCCATCTACTGTAGAATGTCCTCCTGATAAAATAGAGTAATGATTTTCATTCAAATAATCAACATCAGAAATGTAAGGAGAATAAAAGTTACTACCTTCTTCTTTTCCGTATTGCCAAACTTGTTCTACTGTTTTGTTGTTTGTGTCAATATGATAGATAACCCCTCGGCTATAATTGTTATCAGCACTTACTTTTGTTTCTGTTTTAGATCGGTTATTTCCATTATCAAATAAGAACAAGTCCCCATTTGGAAGAATTTTTGCTGCATGCTGTGCATATTGATATTCAAAATTATCTCCAGTTGGAGTTAAAAAGTATTTTTGATATTCTTTGCTCCAATTTGTAGGATCTCCTAAAATCCAATTGATTTCAAGAGAATCATAATCGATATTAACGACAATATCTTGATGTCTTCCCGAAAGTGTAATAGAATTTGTTTTTTTATCAAACCAAACAGAATTGTTATGGAACCAATCATATTCTGTAGTATATAAATTGTGTCCTTCATTTGTAGGAATAATTTCTTTTAAATCAATCGTTTTTATAATTTCTCCAGTTGTTCTATCAATTTCAACAATGGTATCTTCTACAGTACCATCTTCAAAGTTGTCAGAGGCAATAAGGAAATTTCCATCATCCATTTCATATACATCATGATGATATCCTCCAGGAAGTGTATATTCATAATAAACTTTTCCAAGCAAATCCATTTCCATTAAACCAGCCATATAATATGGGGGATTAATAAGGCGATTACTACTTAGTAATAAATGGCCGTTTTGTAATCTTTGAATATCCCAAATAAAGTTTTCAGTCAAATACCATCTGACATCTCCGTTTTGATCATAAGCAGCTGTGTAACCCGTAGAAGAAGGAGTAAAGAAATAAAGTTCATTACTCACTTCACTTGTTTTTTCTACTTTAGTTGGTAATACAAAATCATCTGGAAGCTTTTCGGTTTGAATTGATAATTTAGTAGTGACTCCATTTACCGTTAATAAAACTTCATTATTGGTATCTGCATATAATCCATATATTGGAAGAAAATGCTTTTTTGAAGGAGTAAAAGTATTGGTAATGGTAGTTTTCTCATCTTTTCCAACTACTGTAATTGTAGGTGCTGTTAAATCCTTTGTTTCAAAAATTAAAAGAGCCGTCAAAGGCGAAATATCATAAGGGTTTAAAACAATCTTAGGATTAAGAGCTGTATAGGAAGAACTATCTGAAACAATGGATAATTCTTTTTTATTTTGTGTAACTAGGAAATCTTCTATTTCTTTTACTGGTTCTACTTTATCTACAAAGTGGTAAATCAAAATAGAAGAGGTGCAAGCGATAATAATTAATAAAATTAATTTATAGGTTGCTCTCATTAAATTAACCTCATTTCTTGTTCTGTATAGAATGGGTGTTTTTTATTGATTCTATCATAGAATAAAATTCCATCTAGATGATCAATTTCATGTTGGAAAGCAAGCGCCAAATCTTCTCTAGCACGAACTCTGATTGGGGCTCCATTCTCATCGAATCCTTCTACAGTAACTCTAGCGTATCTAGCAACATGTCCTTCTACTTCTCTATTGACACTCAAACATCCTTCTCCAGCTTCAGCGGCAATCATTTCTGTTGAATGACTGACGATTTTAGGATTGATGAATACGTAATTTTCAAAAGTTCCTTCTTCTACTTCATAGACAATTACAATGATTCTTTTATTGATTCCTAATTGTGGAAATGCAAGTCCCATTCCAGGACGTAAATCATATTTTTTTTCATATTCTTCAATTTGACTATATGTCAGATGATCAATCATTCTTTGAATTAAAACTTTTTCCTCTTTAGAAAGTGGGAAAATGGCATCTTCACTTTTTTTGCGCAAAAGAGGATTTTTTTCATCAAGTATATTTAATTTCTTAAACATAATATCAACTCCGTTTATTATTTTACCACAAAAAAAGCTGTTTTTTCAAAAAAACAGACTTGTTATTCATTTCATATTTTGACTTTACAAAAAATGGGTAAAAATAATTTTCTATTTTCCTTGGCTTTTTAGTTCTTTTATGTATTTTCTTTGAATTTCACAAAATATTTCTTGATTTTGTAATAGGATTCTTAATTCTTGTAAAAATTGTTCATAGATTATATCTTTAAAATAAAATTTTGCGTAACCACCAATTCCAAATTTTTGCTTTAATACTTCAAAAGATCTTAAAAATAAAGCTTCATCATCTGCTTTGAGATCTAGTTTCTTTCCCTATATTAAGCATTGTTCAACACTGTTATTTCTGTCAGTAGAAGATATGAGTTTTCCATATATACTTCTAGGTTTCCTTTTTGAACTAGCACAATGATCTTCAATTGCTTCTTTTATTATAATGAATTCTTTATCAGAAAAAAATTGATGTAAGTTTTTATCTTGTATCATAATTTTTGCTGATATCATTTCGTGAGTTTTGGAATTAATATGATGTCCAATATCATGGTATGCTGCAATTGTATAAATTATATTGGGGTGAATTATTAATCCATTTTGTTTGATGAGGGAAAAACATCTATCAATTACATATTTTATATGTTCTATTTCATGGGATTTTTCATATTTTGGAAATATATTAGTTTCAATATATTTTTTTAATTCGTTATCAATTCCCATTTTCTTCATCTCTCTTTATATTGATTATATCTTATGTTTGGTGAAAAGAAAAGTTTGTCTGATAAGTTTAATATTATGAATTTCACTTTTTTTTCACAAATGATTGATTTATTAGTGTATGTATGTTACTATGTGATTAACAGTAGAAAGTAGTACTAACAACAGGTAAGATTATGTTTTTTGGTTGGTACGAATAAAGAATAGAGTCATCTTGTATTTTGAAAGTATTAATCAAAATAACAAGGTGATTTTTTTAGTAAGGAGTAAGGTATGAAGAAAAAGATATGGTTGGTTTTCTTTTTGATGATGGTTGTATTTATTCCAAGTAATCAATTAGAAAAACAAAAAGAAGAAATTATATTGGCAAGTGAGGTGGAAAGAGAAAAAGTATTCGAACCAACAGTATTTTTAAATGGTGGAGAGTTTTCTGGGGAAATAACAGAAGATACGTTGCTCCATAAAGGAAATTATACTGTTAGTAAAGATCTTGTAATTAAAGAGGGAGTAATAGTTGAAGTAGAAGCAGGGAGTATTATTAATTTTGAAAGTAGAAAAAAAATAACAGTTAATGGCACTTTAGAATTATTTGGTACAGAAGAAAATTCAGTCAAAATTAATTATAATAATCCAGGATCATCAACTGATAATAATAAATTTATATATATTAATTCAAGCGGACAAGTGATCATGAATTATTCTGTGATAAAGAATGATTATTATAATCCAGGATCTTCAATAGGGCCAGTAGATGTGATATACAATGAAGGAATATTAAAAGCAGATTACATAACAATAGATTCTTCTTCACATAAAACATATTTAGGAAATATAACAAATGCAGGATATATAAAGTTAACAAATAGTACTTTACTATCAAACGTTATTTTAAAAGAAGGAAGTCAAAATAATGAAATTTATGATAATCGTTTTATGGGAGATAATAATTCCCAAACAGGTAAAATAATTATTCCATTAGAAATTTGTGATTTACTAACACTAAAAAATGTTAGAAATAATGG
>JAAWCI010000032.1 GCA_022793145.1 Bacilli bacterium
AATTATGATTAAAATGGTGCGGTTGAAATTACAATAAAGAGAAGAAAAAAATTTCTTCTTTTTTTGTGGACTAGCACATATTCTTTACTAGAGGTGAAATCTATGTTCTTTAAAGCCATTCACACTAGAATGAAAATAGTTTTATTATTTATTTTTTTATTTTTTATTCTTATTATTGGAAAAGTTTTTTATATTCAAGTTTTTCAATATAAAAAGCTAAACAAATATGCATCTAGTTTATGGAGTAGAAATTTACCGATTGAAGCAAATCGAGGAAAAATATTTGATCGAAATGGAGTAGTGCTAGCAGATAACATTACAACTACTTCTCTTGTTTTAATTCCCAATCAAATAAAAGATAAAGATAAAACCGCAGAGTTATTAGCCAATATTTTAAATGTATCTAAGGAAGAAATGATGAAACATGTAAGTAAAAAAACATCTATTGAAAGGGTACATCCAGAAGGGAGAAGGCTTTCCTATGAAATCGCTGATAAAATTAATGATTTAAAGCTTCCTGGGGTATATTTGGTAAAAGAATCAAAAAGAGAATATCCTTATGACACTGTGCTTTCTCATACTTTAGGTTTTGTTGGAATTGATAATCAAGGATTATCAGGTTTAGAACTGATGTATGATAAATATTTAACTGGTAGTTATGGAGCAATTAAATATTTTAGTGATGCAAAAGGGGCTAGATTACAATTAAATGAAGTATATGAAAAACCTCAAGATGGCATTAATATGACGTTGACCATTAATTATGAAATACAAGCTTCATTGGAAAGAGAACTAGATAATGCAGTATCTAAATATAATCCTGATCAAGCTTTGGGAATTGCTATGGATCCAAAAACAGGGGAGATTTTAGCGATTTCTTCAAGACCAAACTTTTCACCAAGTCATTATTCTGACTATACAATTGAAGAAATTAATCGTAACTTACCAATTTGGGCTACATATGAACCAGGAAGTACTTTTAAAATTATTACCTTAGCTACCGCATTAGAGGAAAATTTAGTAGATTTAGAAAAAGAAAAGTTTACAGATACAGGAAGTATTAAAGTAGAAAATGCTCGTATTAAATGTTGGAAGCATGGAGGACATGGAACACAAAGCTTTTTAGAGGTTGTAGAAAATTCTTGCAATCCTGGATTTGTTATCCTAGGCCAGAGAATTGGCAAAGATAAATTATTTGATTATATTAAAAAATTTGGGTTTGGACAAAAAACAGGAGTGGATTTAAATGGAGAAGGAAGTGGAATTTTATTTAATCTAGATAAAGTGGGACCAGTAGAGCTAGCAACGACTGCATTTGGTCAAGGTGTTTCAGTAACTCCAATTCAACAAATTACTGCTGTTTCCGCAGCGATTAATGGAGGAACTTTATTAAAGCCATATATTGTAAAAAGTTTAAATGAACCAGAAACAAATACGATTATTAAAGAGACTTCACCTACAGTTGTTCGAAAAGTAATTAGTGAAGATACAAGTGAAAAAGTGAGAATGGCATTAGAAAGTGTTGTTAGTAATGGAACAGGTGGAAATGCATTTATAGAGGGGTACCGAGTGGGTGGAAAAACTGGGACAGCTCAAAAAGTAAAAGATGGCAGATACATGGTTGGCAATTATATTGTTTCTTTTATGGGATTTCTTCCTGCTGATGATCCAGAAATTGTTGTTTATATTGCTATAGATAATGCCAAAGGGGTCACACAATATGGAGGAACAGTAGCAGCACCTATTGCTAGAAATGTATTATTGGATGCTATTAATGCTTTGGGGATTAAAAAAAGAGAAGGTGCAAGTGAAAAAGAATATAAATATGGTGAAAAAAAATATGTAGAAGTTCCAAATGTAACAGGCTTATCTGTAAAAGAAGCTATGACAAAGTTAGGAAGTTTTAAAGTTGAATTTTCTGGTACTGGAGAAATAATATCTTATCAATCTCCAAAAGCAGGAGAAAAAATTTATGAGGGAGAAACAATTCGTTTGATGTTGACAGAATAGGAGGTATCTATGCTTATATTAACAAAATCTGTATTTGCAATGATGATTGGATTTTTATTGGCTGTATTTTGTGGAATTTTCTTAATTCCGATATTGAAAAATTTAAAAGCAGGACAATCTCTTAGTATCTATTTAAGAGAAACACACTCTAAAAAAAGTGGGACTCCGACAATGGGTGGCTTTATCTTTCTTTTACCAACTATTCTTACTATTTTATTGCTTTACTTGTTGCATAAAATTAATTTTTCATATAGCTTATTAATTGTTCTGTTTACCTTTATCGGATATGCTATGATTGGATTTATAGATGATTATTTAATTATTGTAAAGCATAATAATAAAGGATTAACAGAAAAAGCGAAAATGATTTTACAATTAATTATTGCAATTATTTTCTTCTATCTTTTTATGAAAGGTGGAAATGAACCATTACTTTGGATACATACACTTCATATTAAAATAAACATTGGATGGCTTTATGGTTTATTTATTCTATTTATATTGGTAGCTAGTAGCAATGCTGTAAATTTAACAGATGGATTAGATGGTTTGGCTGGCGGATTATCCGTAATTGCATTTTTAGCATTTGGCCTAATTGCATGGAATACAGGATGGTTAGAAGGATATGATGCTTTGGCAATCTTTTCCTTTGTTTTAGTAGGGTCTTTATTAGGATTTTTAATTTTTAATGTAAGTCCTGCAAAAGTCTTTATGGGAGATACTGGTTCTTTGGCATTAGGCGCCACATTGGGAGCTTTGGCAATTTTAACACGACATGAATTATTATTGATTATTATTGGAATCGTGTTTGTAGTAGAAACCGTTTCTTGTTTGATACAGCGAGGATATTATAAATTGACACACAAGCGTATATTTCCTATGACACCAATTCATCACACTTTTGAAAAATTGGGTTGGAATGAAAGAGATATCGTAAAATTATTTTGGATTATTGGTCTAATTGGAGCCATGGTAGCACTTGCTTTTGGAGTGTGGTTATAGTGAAAGAAAAAAAATTTAATTTGTTATTATTTTTAAGTGTGTTAGCCATTTCCATATTTGGATTAATTATGATTTATTCTGCTTCTTATATCTGGGCAGAATATAAATTTCAAGATCCCTTTAAGTTTGTTAAAAATCAAGGATTATTCTTCTTGATTGGTGTTATTTTAATGATCTTTATTAGCAAAATTGATTTTCATATTTACCATAAACATGCAAATAAAATTTTAGGACTTTGTATTTTATTGCTAATTTTAGTACTCATTCCTGGAATAGGAACTGTCCGAAATGGAAGTAGGAGCTGGTTTGGAATAGGATCATTTGGAATACAACCAAGTGAGTTTACAAAATTAGGACTTATTATTTTTACATCTAAATATTTGTGCAAAAACGAAAAAGATATGAAAAGTGTGAAGAAAGGGGTTCTTCCAATTCTGGGACTTACGCTATCTATATTTGGTCTTATTATGTTACAACCAGATTTTGGAACTGGAACTATTATTGTTATGACCATTATTGGAATTTTGTTTGTGGGTGGTGTTAATTTTAAGTTTTTCTTTAAAATTGGAATTATAGGAGTTATTGGGATTATTGGGCTAATCGCTATAGCACCATATCGCCTTGCTAGAATTTTGTCTTTTCTAGATCCTTGGAAAGATCCTCTAGGTAGTGGATTTCAAATTATTCAATCTTTATATGCAATAGGTCCAGGTGGATTATTTGGATTAGGATTTGGAAATTCTATTCAAAAACATTTTTATTTACCAGAGCCACAAACAGATTTTATTTTTTCAATTATTAGTGAAGAATTTGGTTTTTTAGGGGTTTTGATAGTGGCATCTTTATTTCTTCTTATTATTATAAGTGGTTTTAGAATTGCTCATGAATCTTCAGATTTATTTGGAAAGTATTTGGCATTTGGGATTATCTTTCAACTTTCTTTTCAAGCCATCTTGAATTTGTGCGTTGTTGTTGGATTAATACCTGTTACAGGAGTAACACTTCCTTTTCTTTCTTATGGAGGTTCTAGTTTATTAATTACGTTATGTAGTATGGGGGTTGTTTTAAATATTTCTAGGAAAAAATAAATAATTGTTTGGCTTTATGTTATAAGCATCATAGAGGTGGCATATGAATATACTATTGTTTACACATGGAATTGATATTGATGGAATGGGGAGCGCAGTTTTATCAAGAATTGAAACTATATGGGAGTATATTTTTAATGATTGTAAATTTAAAACAAAAGAAAATCCTTTTTCTGGGAATATATAAATTTGTTACACTAGAATTAATGTTTTCTCAAGGAGGAAGTGGAAATCCTTATACTGGTTCTAGGAATGTAACAAATGAGGATTAGAACAACTAGCGGCTTTTTTTATCCGAAGATAAACTGTAAAAAAATGTATCAAATTATTTTTGATACATTTTTAAAACTTTTTCAGTAGCTTTTATTGTGTCTTTATCCTTTAAAGATACATTTGCATCTGCCAGTAAATCTTCAACTTTTCTTTGATGCGTAATAGCATCTTGAATCCATTTTTTCATTGCTATAGGTTCTTCTTTATATAGTTCAAATAAACGTAGTGCATAAATTATTGCTATAATATAAGAATAGCTATTGTGAATTGAATATTCCATTGCTATATGATTTTTGACTCCTGCGGCTCTTAGTTGTAAGCCTTGCATATATTCTGTGATATGGTCACGTAATGTTTTAATTCTAATATCTATGTAATGTTTTAATAAGTTTGGATCTCTTAATGTTTCCTCAAAACGCATTGTGGCGATTAATTCCATCAAAATAGGTAATAGCTCATTATAATGAATATGGAATCCTTTGGCAGGAGCAGGATTATTAAATAAAATATGGGTATTTTCATGTACCAAAGATAAAGCATTATAAGATAAGTCTGTTCTAAACAGGATAATTTTAGAAGCTATAATGGTTCTTTCTTCTCCATCATAATGAAATAAAGTGGCTCCATCAAATAAATCCATAGCTTGTTTTTCAATTGGCAATGTGAGAAGTGCTTTTCCACTATTTGATTCAAGTATTTGTTCAGTAAAAGAGACAGCTTCTCGTTTATTCACTTCTAGACTGGTCTTTACAAAATCTCTTGAGTATGGAAATGATGCATTTGTTTTCATTGCTTCAGCTTTTATTTTTTCAAAGTTTTTGGCCCCTAACTTATCAAATATATCAATATGTTTTAGAGAAAAGTTAAACGATTCAATTTGACTAAAAAAAGATATTCCATTTTCTATAGTTATAGCTAGTTCAGACTGTTCCATAAAATCCCCCTTTTTTTCTGTGTATCATAGCACATTTTATATTAAAATACAAATTTGACAAAGAATAAAGTTGATGTTATTGTAGTTCTTATTAAAAGAAGGGGATAATATGCAGAAAAGCTATCAGGAAGCATTGACAGCTTTTGGAATTCAATCAGGTTTTGTGAATGAACAAGTAGAAAGAATTTATCAATCTTTAATGACACAATATAATCCAGATATATATGAATTTTTAAGTCCAGAATATTGTGACATGAGTGATAAGAAATATCAACTAACAATGGCTTATCATTTGTTATGCAAACCATTTCCACATTATATTGTAAACCAAAATTCTAGAACAATTAAAGAAGAACAAATGATAGACGAAATATTAAGACTGATTTATGATTATAGTAAAAGCCATCAAGAAATAGATAAAAGATTTATAGCACAATTAGTAGAACTTTTAGTATCTTATAAAAATCTCCATAATTATGTGAGAGATATTGAATTTCATTCTTATTCGAAGGATAGTGTTGCAGAATATACTAATGCAAGAACTTTAAGAGTATATGAAACAAATTTTAAAAGAGCATTTGATTCTTACCGATTAGAAAAAGATGAGAAATTTTATTATTCTGTTTCTCTTGTTAGACATGAGATTGAACATGTCGATCAGCAAAGGAAAAGAGAAAGCTCAGAAGAAAATACACAAGTGTTTCTTTGGAAGGCCTGCAATGCTTATGTAGCGAAAGAGGATGCATTTTTTGATACAATTGTGAAGTTACCAAATCCATTCTTTTTTATATTGCAAATAATAGCTTCAATCATTAGCCATAAAAATGATAGAAAGTATCAAAAAAATTGGCTTTATTGTCCAGAAGAGAGAGTTGCTGATATTTGTGGAAATGATTTGGCTCTTACTCTTATAGAACATGCTAAAAATAAAGAAGATTTAGAGAGAATTAGAAATATTTTGAATGATGAAATTATGGAAATTCTGTTTTTTGGTTATACAAAACCATTAGGGCCAACAGATTTTTATTTGTCTCGCTTTAAACAATATAGTGATTGTTTACAACTAATGGAGTTAGCGAAATCTCTAACTTTAGAAGAACGATTATTCCTAGGATTGCAAGTCTCAAATGAAGAATTAGAAAGTGCTAAAATAAATAAAGAAAAAATATTATCTGGTGTCAGAAAACTTTGTTAGAACAATTTTGTTTGTTCTTTTTCTTTAGAATTATAGACTTTATTTTTAAAAATATGTTACAATGAATTAGGTGATTTTATGCTTTATACTTCTATTGATAATAAAAAAATAAAAGATTTAAAAAAGTTAAATACAAAAAAATATCGTGATAAGACTGGATTATTTTTAGTAGAAGGTAGGCACTTGGTATTAGAAGCATATAAAACGGGTCATTTAAAAGAATTGTTATTGGAAAAAGATGAACTTTTTCCATTATCAGTTCCAACCAATTATTTGAGTAATAATGTAATTCATTATATCACAGAGGTAGAAAGCCCTGGAACTATTTTTGGTCTTTGTGAAAAGCCTAATTTTGAAGAAAATTATGGAAATCGAATTATTATATTAGATGGTATTCAAGATCCTGGAAACTTAGGAACAATTATTCGAAGTGCAGTAGCATTCCATGTAGATATGATTATCTTGAGTCCTAGTACTGTAGATGCTTATAATTCTAAGGTGATTCGTTCTAGTCAAGGAATGATTTTTCACATTCCAATTATTGTAGATGATTTGTATGAATTGATTCCAAAACTGCAAAAGCAGCATTATAAGGTCTATGGAACAAAGGTAACTTATGGAAAAAGTATAAAAGAACTTGAAAATTGTGAGAAATTTGCTATAATAATGGGAAATGAAGGCCAAGGGGTAGAAGAAACTATTTTAGATTTATGTGATGAATATTTATATATAGAAATGGATGAACGTTGTGAAAGTTTAAATGTAGGTGTTGCAACAAGTATTATTTTATATGAACTAGATAAGTAGGTGTAATATGGATTATATATATATTGGTGAAATTGTAAACACCCATGGATTAAAAGGTGAGGTTCGACTCCTATCTGATTTTGAATATAAGAAAGAGGCTTTCATAATAAATAAAAAAATTTATGTTGGAAAAAATAAAGAAGAGTTAGTAATAAAAACGTACCGAGTACACAAAGACTATGATATGTTTACTTTTGATGGTATTGAAGATATTAATGATGTTATTATTTATAAAGGTGAAAAAGCATATATGAAAAGAGAGGATATCAAAGTAGATGGATACTTTAAAGAAGATGTGATTGGTCTAACTGCTTATGATCAAGAAACACCTATAGGAGAAGTTACATTTATTATGAAAAGTAAAGCTCATGATATTTTAGTAATTACTGATAAAGATAGAAAGCATTTAGTTCCATATATTCCAGAATTTGTAACTAATATTGATTTGGCTCGTAAAAGAATAGATATTCATGTAGTAGAAGGATTGTTAAATGAAAATTGATATTTTGACACTTTTTCCTTCAATGTTTGATGGCTTTTTAAATGAGTCCATTATAAAAAGAGCAATTGAATCTGGGAAAGTAAAAATTGAAATTCATGATATTCGAGATTTTACTTTAGATAAACATAAAAAAGTAGATGATTATGGGTTTGGTGGGGGAAAAGGTATGGTATTAATGCCACAACCTGTGTTTGATGCAGTAGAACATTATAAAAAAGAAAATTCTAAAGTGATTTTAGTCACTCCTCAGGGTGAAACTTGGAAACAGCAAAAGGCCTATGCGTTTTCTAAAATGGAACATTTGATTTTTATATGTGGTCATTATGAGGGATTTGATGAACGAATTCGTACATTAGCAGATTACGAAATTAGCATTGGAGATTATGTATTAACAGGGGGAGAACTTCCTAGCATGGTAATAACGGATAGTATTGTGAGATTATTAAATGGAGTGATAAAAGAAGAGTCACACATGGAGGATTCTTTCCATAATAATTTATTAGACTATCCTGTTTATACAAAGCCTACTATATTTAGAGGGATGAAGGTTCCTGATGTATTACTTTCAGGGCATCATGCAAATATAGAAAAATGGAGATATGAAGAACAGTTGAAAAGAACAAAATTGAGAAGACCTGATTTATTAGAAAGAGATGATTAAAATGGTGAAACATTATTCTATTATAAAAGGAAAATTTGATAATCAAAGTATGGTTAGTGATTTCCAAAAACGAAATGGTTATCGTTTGGTTCCTAAAAATAATGTAGAATATGATGGAATTATGGTAAATCAATTAGTAATTATTAATCAGTCTTTTATTGAAAAAGTATTAAAAAAGAAAATAAAAAGAAAATTGGATTTGTATTTAAAACTTATTATAGATACACTGAGAGAAGAGGATACTTCATCTGATGCTGGAGTAACTCTTAGGAATGCATTAAATGATTTGTCTCGGTATAGAGACATTGTTGAATATAAATATCAAAAATATTTGGATGAAAAATATGTATCATTACTTCTTCAAAAAATTGCTCTTTTAGAACATGAATTAAAACAGAAGTTAATTTATATGATTGATAAACCAGCTATGGAGAAAGAAGAAAAAAGTGCAGGGGGAAGAAGACGGTAATTTCCCTTTAATTTTAGAAAATTGCTTGCATATATTAGAAATATATGGTAAAATCTATTACGTCGTGATCCGCTGGAAATATGATAAACTATGATCATTGATTTTATAGAGGAGAGTGTAACATGAATTTAGTAGAAAAAATTACATTGAGTCAAATTAGAACAGATATTCCAGAATTCCGTGTTGGAGATACTGTTAAAGTTGATGTAAAGATTATTGAAGGAAAAAGAGAAAGAATTCAGGCTTTTGAAGGATTTGTAACAGCAATTCAAGGTAGTGGAGTTGGAAAGACTTTTACTGTTAGAAAAATTTCAAGTGGAGTTGGAGTAGAAAGAATTTTCCCAATGAATTCACCAAAAATTGATTCTGTAACAGTAGTAAGACGTGGTAAAGTAAGACAAGCCAAACTTCGTTATTTAAGAGATATCAAAGGTCAAGTTCGAATTAAAGAAAGAAGAAATAAGGAAAATAAGGCTGCATAGTCTTATTTTTGCTATGGTGATAATATGGAATGGATAAAAAAGGGATTTCCCTATGTAATCATTATTTTAGTTGTTATTTTAATTAGAACATTTATTGTAACACCTGTTAGAGTAGATGGAACATCTATGTATCCTACATTAAAAAACAAAGATATTATTTTGTTAAAAAAATATGATCAAAATTATCAATATGGAGATATTGTTATTTTAAATTATATGAAAACCAAACTTGTAAAAAGAGTTATAGGCGTTCCAGGAGATTCTATTGAAATTGTAGATGGAAAACTTTATATTAATATGAAAAAAGTGGATGACCCATATAGCAATATAACTGCTGACTTTTCTTTATTGCAATTAGGTTATACAGAAGTTCCAGAAGGATACTATTTTGTAATGGGAGATAATCGTAAGGCATCTAGTGATAGTAGAATGATTGGTCTAATTAAGAAAAGTGATATATTGGGAACTGCTAGTTTTCGTATCTTTCCGTTTAATAGTTTTGGGTCAGTGAAATGATTAAAATTTAATTTGCGTTTGAAATAGTTTTATGATAGAATACCTCCTTAGAAAAAAGGGGGATTTTTTATGGAGGCATATCAGCTTTACAATTCTATTAAAAGTGGTCATGTAGAGGTACTCAAAACTGCTGATAAAGTTATACAATCTTTTGAAAAATATTATGGGCCTTGTTTTATGCCTGGATATGATTCACTTTCTAAACTTTATATTATCATTTCTTCAGGATATGGAGACCTTTTATGGCCTTTTTTAACAAAATTAAACTATAGTTATTCTGCAGAACTTCAAAGCATATTTGCTACGATTGATTCATTACTACGAAATAATATGTCAGTCATGCATTCTAATAACTGGACTTGCTTTTATTCTATAGAAGCTTTTAAAAAACTACAGGATAGTTATGTATTAGAAACGAAGGAGGGTACCATTGTTACAACTCCGCTTACAGAATATAGAGAAGATATGAAGGCTTTTGAATTTGCAAGTAGAAGAGGGTATTATGGTTTTTGCCATGATGCAGCAGAAAGATTTATAAAAGAAAATGAGGAATACCAAGCAGTAACTTGTTTGATGCCACATCAATTTGGCAGGAAACACTATCA
This sequence comes from Bacilli bacterium, assembly GCA_022793145.1. The sequence goes on from JAAWCI010000032.1 coordinate 10,545, forward strand.
TAGTTATGTGAAAAAAGATGGTAAAATTCTTGATTTTTCTCATAATGCATGTATAGATGAAGAAATATATCAGAAAATTATGAGACCGATACCATTAAATGAAGTATATGGGTATGAATTAGAAAGTGAAGAAAGCAAATTAGGTAGCGATGAGCTTGGACCGGAAAAGTGCTTGCTAATAAGATTAGCAGTAGCAAAACAAAGGAGAGGATAAATCTCTTTTTTTATGTATAATGGTTTAAATAAAATCTTTAATCAATTTACTTCATGATAAGATACATGCTATAATAAATGCGGTGATGGATGATGTTTGGGGCAAAAGGATCAGTAAAAAATCGAGTGTATCAATTTTGGTTAATTCGAATATGGAGAGAAAAACGTAAGAAGAGAAAAGAAGCTCAATTATTGAAAAGAAAACAATTGCTAGAATCACAAAAGAAAGTAATTGAAGAAGTAGTTGGTGTGAGGGATAGAAGGCGATGGAAGCTTTCTAAGGCGCCTGCTATATTACAGAAAAAAGAAGGAATTGTAGTTCAATTATCACCAGTTGGAAAGAAACCTGATCGAGTAATCGAGATAATTGAAGAAAAGCCTAAAGTTGGAATAGGCGAAGAAGTCCAATTAGAAAAAAAATTAGCACAAATAGAAACGGAAACTACAGTTGTAGTTGCAAAAGCAAAGCAAGATATGAAACCAACTGCTCTAGAGGATTTGGAAAAGAAAAAGAAAAAGTTGGAGCAAGACTTACATAGAATAGAAATGCTACAAATAGAGTATCAAACAATTGCTAAAAAAGTTCCTAAACGTCTCAACACTACTTTAGTGAGAGATATCAATAAGAAAAGAACGCTTCAAGATAATGTTAAAATTTTAGAAGAAACAGAAATTATTTGTAAGCAAGAACTTGAACGTGTAGAAAAGGCGTTAAAAAACTCTACTGTATTGAATATGAAAGAGAACACAAAATCAAAAAATGAAAACCCAAGTCCTCTAGATAATCAAAAGAATCGTTCACGTGAAAGAATCGAGACTCCAACTAAAGAATTGCCTTCTACTAATCAAATTTCTTTGAAAACAAGTGCAATAGTTGCAACTGCAGCAGGAGGAACTTTAATTGCTTTTCCAGCATTATTTCAAAAGAGTCTTCAAAGTAATAGAAAAGATAAATCTGATAAAAAGAAAAATAATGGTGAAACAGTAAATCGTAATATATCAACTGGTAAAAAGATAGATATTGGAAACAAAGTACCAGCAACAAAAACAGAAAATGAAAATAATAAATTGGAAGAAAAGAAAAGTCCTAAATTGAAACTTTATCGATCCAAATTAGAGTTAAGCAAAGAAGCTGAAATTATAATTAAAGCGGAATTGGAAAGACAAAAAAATTATTTGAAAAGGCTAAATGAAAAGATTGGGAAAGTAGATGTTACTAGAAGAATAGAATATCATTTCAGAGGAATTCATCGTTTATTAGAGCATGTTTTAACTTTTGCACTAGGAATATTTACGATTCCGTTTTCAAAAAAACGAGTTTTTGGAACTGCATTAGGGCTTACACTCATTGGTAATAGTATTCGTGGAATTCGAAACAGTCTTAAACCTACTAAAGAGGCACATGTTTATATTGAGTGGAAAGACTTTGCAAAAGCAATATATGGTGAGCAAATGGCTTTAAAACAACTTAATAATATGGTGATAGATTCATTAACTCAAGTTAAAGGTTTAAAAGAAGATATAGAAAGAGAATTTTATGGGAAAGTTTCATTTCAGGAATATGATGAAATGAGAACTAAATTAGAAGCAATGGAATTAAAGCTTCTTGAAAAGCAAAAACAGATAGAGGAAATGGAGAAGCAACTAGAGAAAGCAGAAGAAAAAAACAAAGTTAAAGTAAAGCAGATGGAAGAGATGAAAAGGCAGTCATAGGAGGAAGTTATAAAAGTATTTATTATATCAAGTGCATCATTTTATGATAGAATTCCACCAATCAAAGAATATTTGGAGAAAAAAGGATTTGAATTAGTGATGCTAAATACTTATGAAAATCCAACCTTAGAAAAAGAAATTTTAGAGCAAGGACATGAAGCACATGTTGAATTAGAAAAAAAGCTTTTTAAAATGAGCGAAGACAAAATTAAAAGTGTGGATGCAGTATTGTGTTTAAACTACGAAAAACGTGGTATCAAAAATTATATTGGTGGGGCAATATTTATTGAAATTTATGAAGCTTTTAAAAATAATAAGAAAATTTATTTATATCACGATATTCCAGAAAGAATGTTATATGATGAACTTTCTGGATTTAATTCTATCGTTATCAATGAAAATCTTGATTTGATAGGTTAATGAAATATAAAATAATTTTAAAGGGGTTATATTATGGAAAGATTGTTCGATATCTTAATATCAGAAAAGCCAAGTCTATTAATAAAAGAAAATGAAGAATATATATTTTCTTTGGTTCCAAGTTTACAGTTCTGTAAAGGATTTGAGCAAAATAACCATTGGCATATTTATGATGTGTATGAACATATTCTTCATGTTGTTGATGGGGTTTCTAGCAATTTGATAATTAGGTTAACAGCACTATTTCATGATGTTGGAAAGCCATATACCTATACAGAAGATGAAAATGGGATAGGACATTTTTATAATCACTGGAAAAAGTCACAAGAAATATTTTTAGAGTTTGCGGAAAAATATCATTTAGAAAAAGAACTTAGTGAAAGGGTTGCTAAATTAATTTTTTATCATGATTTACAATTTGATAAACTTAGTGAAAAAGAAATAGAGGAGGTCCTTGATAAATTTGATGAATCCGAAATTTGTATGCTGTTTGAATTAAAACAAAGTGATTTATTAGCACAAAATCCAGAGTTCCACTATCTATTAGATCATTATAGAGTGCAAAAGGAGCAATTATTAAAGCAAAAATTAAAATGAAATTTATTTTTAGGGAAAGTAAAAAGAGGAGATAGAAGCTTATGAAAAAAGAGTTCACAATTTTGAATGGCAAAAATGAAAAATTATTTGTAGAAACATATACACCAAACATAATAAGATCTACAATTATATTTTGTCATGGCATTACAGGATGTAGAAAAGGAAGAACGATAGAAGATAATTACTTTCAGAAATTAGCGATTCAATTGATGGAAAAAAATTATAAGGTTGTTTTATTTGATATGTCAGGACATGGAGATAGTGATGGGGTTGATTATGAAGTTACTCTTTCTAAAAGCGCTTCTGAACTGGCAAAAGTTATAGAACATGAAGTTCCAGATAAGAAAAATATAAGTTTTTTAGCTTTTTCTTATGGTGCAGCAGTACTTAGCTATTATTTATCAAATGATGAAGTAGTCCCTAAAAAAATAGTTTTGTATAGCCCATGTTTATATCCATTGGAAGGCTGTTTCTTAAATAAAGATTCTATATTTGGAAAAGATATTGTAAAAGCATATGAAAATGGAGAATTAAAAGAAAAAGGATTTGCAATTGTTGGTGCTAAAAATTTTCGTTTTGGAATGGAAATGATAAATGAATGTCAAAATTTTGTTCCAGAATCTTTTGAAAAATTTAGTGATAAAATTTTATGCTTATCTGGTTCACAAGATGTTATTCTTGATACCAAATATAATGATGATTTTTGCAAGAAAAACAATATAAAGAATATTTATTTAGATGCATCTCACTCTTTATTTGAAGAAATATCGAAAGCTTTTGAGTATACAATAAGTTTTGTTGACGAAGAGTAAGGACTGTATGAGAAGGAAAGTGTAAAAATGAAATTTTTAGGAAGCAAAACAATAGAGACTGATAGATTAGTTTTAAGAGCTCAAACGATGAATGAACAAAAAAAATTATGGGAAATACTAATGAATCCAGATGTTAATAGATATTTTCTGGTAGTATCACCAAAATTTAGAGAAAAATTAAAAGATTGGAACATGCAAAAAATATTTTATGAAGAGGATATTGAACATGCGATTGATAATGATGTGTTTAAATGGAGTATTTTTTTAAAAACTACTGGTGAATGTATTGGCAGATTATCTTGTCATGAAGCTCATGATGAAGATGAAACTATTAACGATGCAAATATACGAGGAGTAGGGTGGATTATTGATCCTAACTTTCAAAGAAAAGGTTATGGCACAGAGGCAGCAAAAGCAATGATAGATTTCATGTTTTTAGAGTGTGAAATTGAACAAATAGTAACAAGTGCAGCAATTTGTAATCCAGCATCATGGAAAAACTGGGATTTGAAAAACAAGAAGGAACCAAATTGGTTCAGTATACATATTTAGATGAACTAGTAGAAAATTATTTTTATGTATTGACTAAAGAAAGATATTTATCTTTAAATGAGTCTATCAAAAAGAAGTGATAATATAGGAAGCATAAATATGGTACAAATGTAAGTTCGGAGATTAGTTAGAATCAATTTTTTTGATGTTGATAGGACTGCAAGTGATTGTTTAATTAGAGTTTTAGAATGTTTAATAGATAAGATGGGAGAGAATATTATGAGATTAACTAGAAGATTTATTATTCAATCATTGGATGGAGTAAATATTAATAACCCTATTAGGTATGAAAGATATTATATAAATGATAATTTAAGAATACAAAGTAAAAGAAATGTGTTTGAAAAAGAAATTTTAGACAAAGATAATGTTGTTATAGAAAAAACAAATATTTCTGAAGAAGAATTTAATAAATTGAAAAAAGAGGCTTATTCAAAAATTATAAGAGATAGTTATTTATATTTGGATGATGATAGAATTTCTATAAAAAAGTATTTAGATAAATATGAAGGATTAATTAGGGTAGAGGTAAAGTTTAATTCTATTGATGAAATGAACAGTTACAATATGGAAAGTTGGATGAAAGAAGAAATTACTAATTCTCCATTAGCATTTGATAAGTATTTAAGTAAGTTAACAGAACAAGAATTTTTATTAGAATTAAATAGGTATATAAGGAAGTGAAATAAATGGACACTCGCCCAAATTCGGAAAATATAAACTGGGGTATCGGGATAAATGGAAAACAATCATTAAAGCCTTTATATATAATGGTTTGTTTAAAATAAGTTTTTACATATTTTGTTAAAATTTAAGAAAAAGAGGTTAAAAAATGAAAAAAAAAGATATAACAATTAGGTCTAGTGCTGCCGAATATTTAACATTTATAGCAGCAACTGGCGATGATAGAGAAGCAATAGAAGTCAGATATGAAGATGAGAATATATGGCTTACTCAAAAAATGCTTTCAACTTTATATAATGTAGAAATAAATACAATAAATTACCATATTAAAAAGATATATAGTGATAATGAATTAACTGAAGATTCAACTATTCGAAAATTTCGAACAGTTCAAAAAGAAGGAAATAGGGGTGTTTCTAGAGATATAGTTCATTATAATTTACAAATGATTATTGCATTAGGATTTAAAGTAGATAATGAAAGAGCAGTTCAATTTAGAAAATGGGCAAATACAATTGTTAAAGAATACACCATCAAAGGTTTTTCTATGGATGATGAGAGACTTAAGAATAGTGGCTCAATATTAACAGAAAAATACTTTGATGAATTACTTGAAAGAATTAGGGAAATACGTTTATCAGAAAGAAGATTTTATCAAAAAGTAACAGATATATATGCAACAAGTATTGATTATGATAGAAATGCTAAAACAACTATTGAGTTTTTTAAAAAAGTCCAAAACAAAATGCATTTTGCTGTAACAGGTAATACAGCAGCAGAAATTATATATAATAGAGCAAATGCGAACAAAGAGCATATGGGACTTACAAGTTGGTCTGATGCACCTAATGGTAAAATAATAAAAAGTGATGTTGTAATTGCTAAAAATTATTTAAATGAGGAAGAATTATATTCATTAAGAAGAATTGTATCTGCTTATCTTGATTTAGCAGAAAGTAGAGCAACTAGGCATATTCCAATGACTATGGAAGATTGGGCAAATAGGTTAGATGAATTTCTTAAACTTACGGATAGGGAAATTTTAAAAGATGCTGGTAAAATATCACATAAAATTGCTTGTGATAAAGCCGAATCCGAATTTGAAAAATATAGAATCGTTCAGGATCAAATATATATTAGTGATTTTGATAAATATATAAATGAACTTGAAAAAATTGAAGTAGGTGAAAAAAATGTATAATAAGCTGGATGAGTATTTAAATCAGGATATTGATAATCCAAAATATTTATTTCATGGTAGTCCATATAAACTTGATAGATTAATTCCTCAAACTTCGCATGATTCAAAAGGAAACAAAGAAAATGTTGCTACTGCAATATTTCTTTTTCCATCATTCTTAAAATCTACTCCCTATGCTTTTATGGGAACAATAATAGCCAATAGTGAAGGATTACCTTGGGATTTTGAGATTCCAAATTCAAACTCATTTCCTTTAATGACAATGAGTAATGTAAATATTGACGAAAATATGGTAGGATATATTTACGTTTTTGAAAAAAGCAATAAAATGATTAAAGACGAAAAGTCATATCAATATAAATGTTATGACGAACTAGCTCCTTGTGATATGGTAACAATAACTTATAAAGATTTTTATCAATATTACGAATTAAGGAGTCTTAATAAATCTATGAATTAAAGGAAGTGAAGTAAATGAATGACAACAATCGACAAAATTCGACAAATATCAACTGGTATCCAGGGCATATGGCAAAAACAAAAAGACTAATCAAAGAAAATTTAGAACAGATTGATATTGTATATGAAGTAGTAGATGCAAGAATGCCATACTCTTCTAAAATTAGAGATTTAGATGATATTATTAAAAATAAGCCAAAGATTATGATACTAACAAAATATGATTTGTGTGATAAGTTAGAAACTAAAAGGTGGATAACATATTATGAAAAACAGAACTATCATGTTATTGCAATGGATATTGAACATCAATTTGAAAAGAAACAGATTCTTCAATTAACAGAAAATTTGCTAGAGGAAAAATGGAAAAAGCTAAAAGAAAAAGGGTTATTAAGAAAGCGTGCTAGAGCATTGGTAGTAGGAATTCCAAATGTAGGAAAGTCAACACTTATTAATCGTCTTGTTGGTAAAAATGTTGTTGGAACAGGAAACCGTCCAGGAGTAACAAAAGAATTAAATTGGATTCGTATTAGTGATACTGTTGAACTTTTAGATAGTCCAGGGATACTATGGCCTAAAATTGATATTGGGAATGTCGCTTATAATTTGGCTAGTTTAACTGCCATAAAAGAAGAAATTCTTCCTCTATTCGATGTAACTGAATATATTTTAAGGACACTTGAAAATTACTATCCAAATATATTAAAAGAACGTTATGGAATAGAAAAAGTAGATGAAGATGTAATAGAAACAATGGAATTCATTGGAAAAAGAAGAGGCTGCCTTGTAAAAGGTGGAGAAATAGATTATGATAAAGTTATTGCCATTATTATGAATGATGTAAAAAATGGAATTATAAAAAATATTACATTTGATAGAATTGAGGAATTGAATGAAAGCAAATGAGCTTAATATATTAGCTTTGGCTTATTTAGGAGATAGCATCTATGAAATCTATGTTCGAAAGTTTTTAATTGAAAAAGGAATTGTTAAGGTAAAAGAGTTACAAGCTGAAGCAATTAAATATGTAAGTGCTAAGGGACAAGCTTATTATTTAAAAGAATGGATGGAAAAGAATTTATTAACTGAAGAAGAATTGGCTATTGTGAGTCGTGCTAGAAATCATAAAGGTAGTAGACATCCAAAAAATACGGATATTTTAACTTATAAACATGCAACAGCACTAGAAGCTTTAATCGGATTTTGGTATTTAGAAAAAAATTTTGAACGTTTGGATAAAATGATTATTTTAATATTGGAGGAACAAGTATGTACGTATATGGAAAAAATGTAGTAACAGAAATTTTGAAAAAAAAGGAAAAAATAGATAAAATTTATATTTCGGAGCATTTTCGTGACAATTTTATAGAATCTTCTATACAGAATTTAAAAATTAATACTGAAATTCTTCCAAAAAAAGAATTAGATAAACTTGCAAATGGAAATCATCAAGGTATAATTGTATCAGTTCCTGATTATCAATATTGTGAACTACAAGAATTGTTAGGAAAAGAAAATCCATTTTTGATTTTATTAGACCATCTAGAAGATCCACATAACTTGGGGGCAATTATAAGGACTTCTGAGGCGGCAGGAGTAGATGGAATTATAATTCCGAAAAATCGTTCTGTCAGTGTAAATGCAACCGTTTTAAAGACGAGTGCAGGAGCAGCAAAGAATATGAAGATTGCAATGGTAACAAATTTAAAACAAACGATTGAATATTTAAAAAGACAAGGATTTTGGATTGTGGGAACAGATATGGAAGGAACAGATTTTGAAAAATTAGATTATCATGGAAAAATTGCTATAGTAATTGGAAATGAAGGAAGTGGAATGAGTCGATTGGTAAAAGAAAGCTGTGATTTTATTGCTTCTATTCCAATGTATGGTGAGATTAATAGTTTAAATGCTTCAGTAGCAGCAGGGATTATGATATATGAGGCGGTTAAACAAAGAAAGTAGGGAGAACGTGGAGTACAGAGATTTTAATGACTATGAGTTGTTGTCTTTTATAGGAGAGCATAATGAGGAAGCTGGAGAAATATTGTATAAAAAATATCAGCCACTTATCAATGCAACTGCGACGAGAATGTATAATCATACCAAAGGAAAAATTGGAATAGAACTTTCGGATTTAGTTCAAGAAGGAATGGTAGGACTTAGTTTTGCGATTCATAATTTTGATGATAAAAATGGAGCTTTATTTTATACATATGCTAAAACGTGTATTGAACGTAAAATTTTATCTGCAATTATTGGTGCTCAAAGATTGAAGCATAAGATATTAAATGAATCGCTTCCCATTAGTACAGAAATAAATGGAGAGGAACAAACTGAAATTAGTTCTATTTTGTCTGATAATAGTATGAATCCAGAGCGTCTGTTGATTGACAATGAAGAAGAAGAAGAATTACAGCTTTTAATTTATCAGGAGCTAAATGATCAAGAAAGACAAATCTTAGAACTTAGAATAAATGGTTTTACTTACATTGAAATCTCTAAATTGTTAGGAATTAATAAGAAGAAAGTAGATAATGTAGTACAAAAAATTAGATCAAAATTAAAAAAAATGACAAATAAGTAAAAAAAAGAAAATTAAGTCTTTCTTTTTTTTACAAAAAATGTTATAATAACGATGTTATAGTGTAGAGTAAGGAGAAACTCTAGCATA
>JAAWCI010000033.1 GCA_022793145.1 Bacilli bacterium
ATTATATCATATTTAGATAAAAAAAGTAAGAACTGTAAGCTTCAATTTTGGGAATAAAAGCTGTTCTTACATTTTTATTATAAAACAATTTTTCAAAAATAAAAAGACTATTCACAAAATTTATTTGTCAACAGTCTGAAAAGAATTCTATGAATTCTTTTTCTTTAGTTATATAATTTGTACACAATTTTTATCTACTGTATTTCAATTAAATAAATCATTTTTCTATTTATAGTGCAAATAATTGTCCAATATTTTCAAAATAAAATTGAATTTTTTGCTTTTCTTCCTCTGTTAAATCAGTAATTAGCTTACTATTACTATCTTTTATTTCATCAAATGTTGCTCCTTTTGTTGTTTTTAAATCTAAATTTATATTCATGATTTCTAAAGACACGCCCTGAGCTTTTACATGAAACAACAATTGAATTTTTTCTTGAAAGGAATCCTTTTTCTGATCTTCTAAAGTATGCGTTGAAGTCATTTCTAACATTGCCCCATTTGCTTCCATACTAAAATTATAAATTGTAGAATTTTCTTCTTCAGTAGCTACCAAAACCATTTCTAAATTGTTTTTTAATAATTGCAATTTCATCTTAAATCCATCTTTTTCTTCTTTCACAATAATTCTAAATAATAAAGATCCATTTTGTTCATATTCAAATACATAGTCATCACCCTTTGTTAGACTAAATTCTTCATTTTCATCTGTTGATAAAGATGCTTTTACTATTTTAGGAATTCCTTTTGTTACATTCACAGAATAACAAATTTGATAAGCTTCTTCAGACTTAATTTCTTCTTTATTTGCAAACTCTGGATATAAATTTACAAGAAAATCATATGCCCTTTTATCTGCTTTCAAATCTTTTATAATATTTTTAGACAATTCATAATCTGCTTTTTTATCAATGACAAAGCTAATTTTCGTAGTATAAATGGTTTTACCATCTATTGAAATTTTTTCTGGCTGTTTTTTTATATATGATGGTTTCATATTTTTTTTGAAACTTTTCTTTAAAACATTCCATACATATTCTACATCTTCTGGAAACGTCTTCTCATCAATATTATTAATAACTACATCTTGCTCTTCTAATTGTAAATAAGTTCCCAAAACATCCTTTAATAAGATGTACTGTTTTTGGTCATAATTAATATAGCTTAAATTTAAAAAGTTTTCATCTTCCATTTTTCCATTCATATTAACAAAGGATTTTTGATCTTTTTTACTAGTACGTGTTTCTAATTGAAAGGATAAAGCATTTATTTTTTGAAGAATAGATAATGTTTCATTGTCTATTTCTCCCATATTTGAAAAGAGAAAATCTCCAATTTTCATAGTTGCTGTTCCTTTTGTTGTCTTCTCATCCCAATTATACTGACTTGAATGGGATGGAATTTTCACTATTTCAAGGCTATCTGTCCACATGTCTAATGATTTTATCAAAGCATATTTTGGATAAAGCCTTAAAAAACAAAAAACAAGCACCAAAAAGAAAATTGTAATAACAATAGCGATTGCTATAGGAATCCAATTCTTTTTTTTACTCGTTTTTCCCAAATTTGTAATACTTTTATTATCAAAGGTTTCTACCTTTTTCAAAGGTTCTTCTCTTACCATTTGATGAGCCATTTGTTCTATTTCATTTTGTTGTTCTATATTGTTTTCTTCCATTTTATACACTTCCCTCTACTCTAGATTATACCAAAGCAACAAGAATATGTATATAATTTAACATCCAACTTTATGAAAATCTAAACGAAGTTTATCTGCAATTGTTACAATAAACTCAGAATTTGTTGGTTTTGCTTTGTCAATATCTACACTATGACCAAAGATTTCTTCCATTAAAGACCAGTTCCCACGATTCCAACTAACCTCTATAGCGTGACGAATTGCTCTTTCTACTCTTGATACTGTTGTATCAAATTTATCTGCTAATTCAGGATATAGTTCCTTTGTAATTCCACCAATTGTTTCAGGTCGTTCAAAAATAATTCCTATCCCTTCTCTGATATATTGATAGCCCTTAATATGAGAAGGTATTCCTAGTTCATGCAACATTTTTGTAATTGAAATCTGTAAATTATTATAATAGAAATCAATATTCTTAGTTTCTTCTTTTTTTCTATTGGATTCTAAAATTCTTTTTTCTAAATCTGGTAATTCAAATGGTTTTAAAATAAAGTAACTAACCCCATATTCTGATACTTCACGAATTACTTCACTTGCATTATAACTAGTTGCTACAATTACTTTTTTAGAAATCCCTCTTTTTTTCATTTCTTCTAATACATAAATGCCATCCTTTTTTGGCATAATTAAATCTAATATAATTAAATCGTAATGATCTCTTTCTTTATCAATTAATTCGATTCCTTGTTCTCCATCATAAGCTTCAAAATTAATACTAATTGTTTCATGATTTTTAAAATATTCTTTGACCATTTCTACTAAATTTAAATTATCATCTACCATTAAAACTTTTATTTTGTCCATCATTAATCTCCCTCTCTAGTACTGCCTCTACTGTATTTTTATTATACATCTTACCTCTATTTTACTACAAGAGCGAAAAAGTTCTAGTTTTGTCGAAAAGAAGAGAAGTTACTTTTTTACAGCAACTTCTACAATTTTCAAAAACTTCTTAACATCTGTTGATGCTCCACCAACTAAAAATCCTGATACATTTGGAATTGTATTCAAGTCTTTAATATTTTGATCATTAACACTTCCGCCATATATTACTGGAATATCCTCATAACGGAAATACTCAGATACAATACCTTTAATATAAGAAATTGTATCTGTAATATCTTTATTTGTTGGTGTAACATTGGTTCCAATTGCCCACACTGGCTCATAAGCAATTACAATATGATCAAAGTCTGCTTCTTCTAAATTACGTAACGCATTTAAAATTTGACGTTTTAAAACCCTCGCTGTTTTAAGTAAATTTTTTTCTTCAGCTGTTTCACCTATACATAAAATGACTTCTAATCCATATTTTAATGTAACCACTACTTTTTTATTAATATCTTGATCTGATTCTCTAAAATATCCTCTACGCTCACTATGCCCAATTATGGCATATTTAACCCCCATAGAAGCTACCTGAGCTGCCGAAATTTCTCCTGTATATGCACCACTATCCCTAAAAAATAAGTTTTGTACCCCTACTTTATAAGATTGTTTTAAAAAGTATGGAACATAAATATTACTAGGACAAATAACTACCTGTTCTCCCAAATCACTAGAATTAATTTTTCTTAAATATTCACTAATATCTCCTGCAAGTAAGTTCATCTTCATGTTTCCAACAACAATTTTTTTACTTTCCATAGAATCCCCTCTTTATTACTCCTTCAATAGTCCCGACTAAGGTATCTGATGATTCACCATGATTTGTGATTGCAATTTTATAAACATCAAGTACTCGTTCTGCAAAGTATTTAGAAGAATGCGTTTCTGCACTCACTCTAGCTTGCTTACTCATTTTAGAAAGTATTTTTGTATGGTTTACTAAGTAATCTACTTTTTCTACATATCCTTTTAAATCATCAAACAAATAACCATTTAATTCATCTACTACAACAATTCTAAAACTATCATCATTAACGGCTAATACTGGTAGCGAAGCTGCCATTGCTTCAATTACTGTAAGGCCTTGTGTTTCTGTTCTTGAAGCAGTTGCAAAAAGATCTGCAGCCTCATAATAAAGTGGAATATCATTATATGGAACTTTTCCTGTAAAAATAACATTTTTTTCTAAACTATATTCTTTTACCATTTTCTTAAAATGTTCCATATCAGGGCCATCCCCAACAATCAATAATTTTACATTAGGATGCTTTTTAATGATCTCTTTTTCTCCCTCAATCAAAACATCTACACTCTTTTCTCTCCCTAGTCTTCCTACAAATAATATCACAAAATCATCTTTTTGAATAGACAAATTCCGTCTTAATTCTAAAATTTGACTAATTTTAAAGTTTTCTCTGTAAAATCTGTCAATCTCAATCCCTGTTGGAATAATGTGAACATTTCTATCTACTTTATATTTTTCCTTAAATAAGTCATATGCTTTCTTGGTTGGAACAATTAACTCTGTAGCTGTTTTATCACAATAAAATTTTGTCAAATATTCTACAATCTTCTTACTAGTTCCATTAAAATATCCTTTGGTAATATAGTGTACATAATCTTCATACATAGTATGATAAGTATGAACAATTGGAATATTCATTTGTTTGGCAATTAACCTCGCAAAAGTCCCTACTCCAAACTCTGTTTGAGAGTGAATGACATCTAGTTTCCAATTTTTAATTTTGTTAATCACGCGAACTGGGTAAATTCCTGTTAATCTGTAATCATAAATACCAATTGGAATGCCTGGAAGTCTAATAATTTTATTGTCATCTTCATATTTATAAGTTAAGTTTTCATTATTAACTGTTACAATAAATACTTCATGACCCAATTTTTCTAAAGCACCTTTAAGCATTACAATACTAGTAGATACCCCATTAATATATGGAGGATATGTATCCGTAAAAATTCCAATTCTCATAATTATTTCTCCTTTGTATTTAAAGCGACAGCTCCTACTATAATTCCAAAATAATACGTAATAAAACGCCAAATTAACATCACAGATTTTAATGTACTTCCACTTAGAAAGTTTCCATAGAAAGTTAAAAAACTATATTCAAGTCCTCCTGTTCCTCCTGGAATTGGAACAAAAGATCCTATTAACATAACATAAGCAGAGGTAATTACAGTAAGACCTCCTGAAAGACTATGATAATCTCCTAATCCATAAAGAATAGTAAGAGGTATTAAGTAAAGACTCATTAAAGCAATTAAATTTAAAAAAATAAGTAAAATAAAGTGTTTTTTATCTTTCATTAATATTTTTGCACCACTATGAAATCTAGTTATATAATTTTTCCAATTTTCACTTGTTTTTTCTGGATTTTTTAAAAGTTTTATTTTTCCTAAAACATAAATCATTTTTTCTGCTATAAAATAATTTATTTTTTTAGCAAACGCTACAATAAAAAGAGCAATAATAACCAACGTATTAATAATAAAGCCAAGTGTTACTAGTTGTTTTAAAAAACCTACCTCAGGGTAAAAATGACAAAAATGATTTGTCACAATTGCAAATACTCCTAAAATTACTAAAGCGATCTGATAAACAATAAAATCTTGAATAATAATGTTGGTTCCATCTGTAATTTTAATCCCTTCTTTTTTCAAAGAATATATTTGAAATGGCTGTCCTCCGCTTGCAAATGGAGTAATTCCATTAAAAAATTGAGTAAGTAAAATGTTTCTAAATGCTTGACTCATTTTATAATCGCTTTTAAAGTGTCTAGCAGTTTGATAAAGTACTAAAGACTTCATAAACCAATATCCAAATATTAAAAAGATAGAAACCAAAAGCCACCAAATGTTGATGGTTAATATATTATGTACTATATCGTTAAAATCGTCTTTTAACGCAAAATAAAGTACAATAATAGTTACTAAAATTAATAATAAAATACTAAGTTTGCTTTTAAGCTTCCCTTTCATAACATCAATCCTTTTTATTGTTCTGTAATAATACTAATGCCTGGCAATTCTTTTCCTTCAAGCATTTCTAAAGAAGCTCCCCCTCCTGTTGAAATGTGAGTCATGAATTCTTTATATCCAAGGTTAATAGCTGCTGATGCAGTATCTCCTCCACCTAATATTGTAGTTCCTTTATTTATCTTCAAAATTTCACAAATTTTTTTTGTTCCTTCACTAAAGGCAGGTTCTTCAAAAATTCCTACTGGTCCATTCCAAATAATTGTTTTACTAATATCCAAATATTTTTTAAACAGTTCTACTGTTTTTGGACCAATATCTACTCCAATATCATCAGAGTCAAATTCCTCTTTGATTACTCCTTCTTTGCTATCCAATGATTTTGTACATAAAGAATCTACTGGCAATATTATTTTATCACAATATGAGGATAAAATTTCCTTACAAAATTGTAAGTTTTCATCATCACATAAAGATGATCCTATCTCTTTTCCTTGCGCTTTTAAGAATGTATAAGCCATTCCTCCACCAATTAAAATAAAATCTGCCTTATGAACTAAATTTTTAATTACTCCAATTTTATCTTTTACTTTTGATCCACCAAGTATAACTGTAAATGGTTGTTCTGGATTATTCATAGCAGGCTCCAAATATTTTAATTCCTTTTCAATTAAAAAGCCAATTCCATTAGGCAATCTAGACGCAACTCCAACATTAGAAGCATGTTCTCTATGACTTGTTCCAAAAGCATCGTTGATGTAAAGATCTCCTAATTCTGCCCAATATTTTCCAAGTTCTGCGTCACTATGACTTTCCTTTTTGCCATCAATATCTTCAAATCTTGTATTTTCTAAAAGGACAACATCTCCATTTTTCATATTTTCTACTGCTTCTTCAACTCGTTTTCCTCTTGTTTCATAAACAAATAAAATTGGTTTTTCAAGTAATTCACTAAGCCTAATTGCAACTGGTCTTAATGATTTTCCTATTTTATCCTCTTCCACTTTTATTCTCCCCAAATGTGAGAGTAATATTACTTTAGCTTCATGCTCTATTGCATATTTAATAGTTTGTAAGCTTTCCTTAATACGATTGTCATCAGTAATCATAGAATTTTTCATCGGAACATTAAAATCAACCCTAATAATTACTTTTTTTCCTTTTAAATCATAATCACGAATTGTTTTTTTCATAGTTTCACCTTTCCATTAATGAGCTACATAAGAATAATTATAACTTCCATCTGCTTTTCTAATTACTTGTATTGTATCAGAGACATTAATTTGTCGATCTGTTTTTGGATTTATCATATTCGCTTTTATATATCCATTTTCAATTAATTCTTGCATAGTAATTGTATAACTTCCACCTGTTATTGCTAAATCAGGATAATTACTAATATTTAACTGAATATATGACTCAGTCGCCAAAGAAATATCAGATAAAAATCTTTGATACTCTTTTTCATCATCTCTTTTTAGCATTCCAATTACTGATGGAATAACAAAAGCAAGCACCGCTGCAATAATTGCTACAATCCCCAATAATTCCACAAGTGTAAATCCCTTTTTACTTTTCATTTTTATCACCTATCTTTACCTTATTACTATTTTATAACAAATTATTATATTTTACAAGAAAAAGAAAAAGGCTTAGTCGCCTTTATAAATATATATAAGTAGCCCCCAATATTAGAATAGAAATAGAAATGAAGTTAAATATCGAGGGCTGCTTCTAAACACATATATAAGATTGATAGATTTTTTAGAACATGTCTATC
>JAAWCI010000034.1 GCA_022793145.1 Bacilli bacterium
AAAAAAGTAAGAACTCAATGACCGTTTTTAGGTAATATAAGGTCGTTCTTACATTTCTATTATAATACATTTCATATAAAATTAAAAGACTGTTCTACATATTTGTCAACAGTCTGAAAGAATGATTTTTTAATCATTCTTTTACTTTCTGTGGTAGAATAAAGTTGTGACACCAATATCCAAAGCCTTGGAAATTTTTAAAATAGTAGTAAGTGAAATATTTTTATATTCATTATTGGATTCAATTTGTTTGACATAAGAAATACTTAAATCAGCAAGTTCTGCAAGCTGTTCTTGAGTTAACCTGCTTTGTTTTCTATAATATTTAACATTATCACTAAAAATGGTATATTGAGAATTTAAGTCTTTGTTATTAATCATATTAACGCCTCCATAAAGTTTTGAATAGTAGTAAATAATTTCACTTCATACTAATATTTTCTCATAAAAGAAAGAGAAAAACAGTACACTCTGAGTACACTTTGTGATATAATAGGAAATGTGGTGGGAGGAAGAACATGTCAAATCATTTAAAAGAATTAAGGTGTCTTAAGAAATACACAGCCAAACAGATGAGTGAAAAGCTTGGAATTAGTAAGCCATTTTATTGCCAATTAGAGAATAGAACAAGAAGACTATCTTATTCAATGGCAATCAAAATAGCTGCTATTTTTAAAATGAAGCCAGATGCAATTTTTTATGAAGACTATGTAGAGATAGAAAATGGGAAAAGTGAATAGATTTTCCTATTTTCTTTTTTATTTGCCCTTTGAAAAACAGTTGACACTAAAATTGATGTTCTATATAATAGGAACAGAAGAAACGATTGAAATGAGCGATTAACGGATGTGATTACAATGAAGGGACTTTTACCTGCAGATACTTATATTGTCATTAATAAGACTATTTTGAATGATTATGATAGAAAACTATTAATTACTTTATACCAACCAATTATTGGTTACCAAGCAATTAGTTTTTATTTCACCTTATGGTCTTATTTAGATAAAAGTGAACTTTTATCCTGCGAATGGACGCACCATCACCTTATGACGAATATGGGAATTAGTTTATCAGAAATTGAGGAAGCAAGGAGTAAACTAGAAGCAATTGGACTATTAAAAACGTTTTTAAAAGAAGAACACGTCAATACATACCTTTATGAGCTATATTCTCCGCTCTCTGCAAAAGAGTTTTTAGGAAATCCAATTTTGGCAACTTCTTTATATACAACCATTGGCAAATTAGAGTTTGAAAAAACAGTTGACTATTTCAAAATACCAAAATTAAATCTTTCCTCTTATACTGAAATAACAACAAACTTTAATTCTGTCTTCAAGGCTGGAAGCAATGTGAATGTCAATGTTGAAAATGTAAAAAATAAAAATAGACTTGGAATGAACATTATTCCAAAATATGAGTTACAAGCAGTATTAGAAATGATTCCAGATGAATTATTAAATAAAAGAAGTATTACCAAAGATACCAAAGATTTAATTATGAAGCTTTCTTTTATTTATGACTTTACAGAAGAAATGTTAGTAGAAATTATTCGAAATTCAATTAGTGAAAAACATACAATAGATAAAGATACATTAAGAAGAAACAGTCGAAAATTTTATCAATTCGATCATTACGGCAAATTACCTGGTTTAGTATATAGAACACAGCCTGAATATTTAAGAAAACCAATAGGAGATAACTCTTTAAGAGCAAGGACAATTTATTTTTTTGAAACAACCTCTCCCTATGATTTTTTAGCGAGTAAGTATAAAGATGCTGCTCCAAGCAAAAGTGATTTATCTATTTTAGAATATTTACTAATTGACTTTAACTTAAATCCAGGAGTAGTAAATGTACTTGTTGATTATGTATTAAAAATTAACAACAATAAATTAATCAAAGCTTTTGTGGAACCGATTGCCAGTCAGTGGAAGAAAAGTAAAATAGAAACGGTAGAAGATGCTATGAAAATTGCAGAAACAGAGCATAAGAAACGAAAAGATCGAGTTGAAAAGGTTGGAAACAAAAGGATCGTTTCTAAGCCATCTTGGTTTAAAGAAAACTTATCTAGTAGTGAAGCGAGTAAAGAAGAACAAGCAGAAATCGAAGAACTATTAAAAGAATATAAGGAGGACGCTTGATGAAACAAATAAAAGAGGAATTAAAATATCAAAAAGTAAAATTAGAAGAAGAATTAAAGGCGTCTTATGAAGAAGCATTAAAAGAACCCTCTTTTTTTGACCTTGTTTCAAAATTATCTTTTTCTAAAAAAGAACTTATGAAATATACATCTAATTTAGAAGAATGTGCAAAAGAATATCATAATTGTCAAACATGTAAAAGCATTTTAGCGTGTCAAAATAAAATGAGAGGTTTTGCATATTTACCTTGTATACATGAAAATAATTTATCTTTTGAATATCAAACCTGCAGATATAAAAAACAATTGGATGAAAAACTAGAATATAAAAAGAATATGCAAACTTTTGAAATCCCAGATGAATTATTGAATGCTTCTATGAAAGATATTGATACAACTGATAAAAATAGATATCCAGCGATTAAATGGTTGCAAAGTTTTCTTAAAAATTATGGAACTAGTCAAAAGGGACTCTATTTATATGGAAATTATGGCTCTGGAAAAAGTTTTTTTATAGCTGCTATGTTTGCAGAATTAGCTCGTAAAAATATTAAAAGTGCTCTTATTTTTTGGCCAGAATTTTTAAGAGACTTAAAAGCATCTTTTGGAGCAGACTTTAAAGAAAAATATGAAGCAGTAAAAAAAGTGCCATTATTATTGATTGATGATATCGGAGCTGAAATCACTACTGAATGGGGAAGGGATGAAATACTTTGTCCGTTACTTCAATATAGGATGGATGCAAAATTGCCTACCTTTTTTACATCTAATTTAGATTTGAAAATTTTAGAAGAGCATTTTAGCTGTAGTAAAAAAAGTATTGATGTTGTGAAAGCTGGAAGAATTATTTCTAGAATCGAACAACTTACAGATCAAATAGAAATGGTAAGTAAAAATAGAAGATGAAATAAAATTTTGTTGATAGAAAAGATAAAGTGAAAACTTTATTTTTTTTTAGAATAATAAAATAGCAATGCTTTAAATCTTTGTAAGAAATACTGAAATTGGTAGAACATGAAATACAAATTTTAAAAAATAGGTATTTTACTTGTCATTTTCAAAGTGTTAATATTTCTTTGAAAGGAGAGGTAATATGCCTTTAAAAATAAGAAATGATAAGACAACATTTTTAAAAAGTAGAGATACCATGAAAAAAAGTGAAGGAATTGATCAAGATCATAAATATATTATTTCCATGAAACCATTAGAGAAAATAACAGAAAAAGAGAAACTTAGTATTTTTTCAGATAGTATGTTTAAAACAATGTTCGCAAATGAAAATCGTAAAAAATATGCTTGTAAACTATTATCATATATTTTAGATACTTCTTATAAAGAATTATTGAAAACATTGGAATTTGGCAAAAGTGAACTAGACAAGAAAAAAGAGAAAGAGCGGATTTTGTAGCATATATAAATAGTTCAGCTATTGATATAGAAATTAATTGTAATGATAAAATAGAAACATTAGAAAGAAATATTGAATATATGAATCGTTTATATTCGAAGCTGGTGGAAAAAGGAAAACAATATAACTATAGGCAAAGTTTATTAATCAATATCAATAATTTTGCATACAAAGGAAAAGAAAAAATAAAATATGTATGTTATTTAAAAGATAATGAAAATGAAGCATTAACAGATAAATTAATAGTCATTCAAATTTATATACCAAATTTAATAAAAAAGTGGTATACTAGTGGAGTAGAGAATTTGACAGAAGAAGAAAAATATTTATTAACACTTGTAATACCAGAAATAGAAACTGCTCTAAAAATAGGAAAGGATCATGCAATAATGGAAGAATATATTAATGAGGCTATAGAAGTTAGCAAAAATGAAGAAATCAGAGATGCATATAGAAAAGAATGGGATTTGTTGGATCAAGGATATAGAGATGGAAAAGAGAGAGGATTAGAAGAGGGGTTAGAAGAAGGAAGGAAAAAGGGTAAAATAGAAGGGAAAAAATATAATGTACCCATAAATCTGGACATTTAAAGAAGAAGGTATCCTAAAAAAAGGACATCATAAAAAGGTATAGAAGCCTTATAAATGGACATATAAATGGGTATTTTAATTATTACTATATTGGTATAATT
>JAAWCI010000035.1 GCA_022793145.1 Bacilli bacterium
ATGACCGTTTTTAGGTAATATAAGGTCGTTCTTACATTTCTATTATAATACATTTCATATAAAATTAAAAGACTGTTCTACATATTTGTCAACAGTCTGGAGCAAGTAGAATTTTCTGCTTGCTTTTTTTTAGGCTGATTTAATTACTGCTAAATAGCTAAATATTATCAATATAAATAGTAATAAAAAAATTTATGGTATTATTGAGATATATTTAGTATAATAGTATTATTATAAAATAAATTATATTAATAAAAAGGGAGTAGTATTATGTCTAAGTATAGAAAAAATTATTATAGAAAAGAGCCATCAGTAGATGATGAAATATTAGGCATTATTAGTATTTTTATATTTTTGATTTTATTTCAATATTGGCAATATGTTTTAGCTATTTTTGGGATATTAATATTGTTTAAATTAATTATCTGGGTTCACGATAAAGATTTATTTTCTCAATTTAAAAATAGCAAATTATACTATCATGGAGAAAGTGGTAAAAAATATTTAGATAAGCTAGAGCAAGAAAAATATGAAAGTGACCGAACTCAGTATAATATTAATTGCTTAAAAAAAGGTCAATATGGTGAGAGCAAAATATTATATACCTTATTACATATGCAAAATGTTCCAATGTATATTATTTATGATATTAGATTGCAATATAGAGATTTTAAAGCACAAATAGATTTTATTGCTGTTACGAAAAGGATGATTTATATTATAGAAGCAAAAGATTTAAATGGTAATCTTGATATTGAAGGAGATGGAACTTTTACAAGAATTTTTGGAAGAAAAAAAAGTGGAATGAAAAATCCATTAACTCAGAATAATGATCATGAAAAAGTAGTGAAGGCGATTTTGAAAAATGAAAAAATAAAGACTGTCGTTACGTCTTTAGTTGTGCTAACAAATGATGATAGTCATATTCATTTTAAACATGGAGCAAATGAATATAAAAATAAAATTTTTAGAAATGATAAATTAGAAGAAAATTTAATAAAAATGGAACAGAAAAAACATATTGTAAGGCAAGAAGAAAGAATACAATATATTTGTGATACTTTATTAAAATATAGAATAGAAGATATAAAAACTGCTGATATTCAAAAAGAAGATGTTGATGCAATTATAGTGAAATTAAAAGCATATCGTAAAAAAATGTCAGAAGTAGAAAATGTTCCTGCATATATGATTTTTAATGATAATACAATATTAGATTTGATTCAGAAAAAGCCTGCCTCAATGGAGGAATTAACCAATATTGTAGGGCTTGGTGAATATAAGGTAAATAAATATGGGCAAAACATATTGAATATTATGAATAATCAAAAAAACAAAAATAAAAATTGATATACTTGTTAAGTAGAACTATTATTTTTGAAATATACTTAAAATAAAATGTCTTTAGTTTGTAACTAAGACTTTTTTAATATTTTTATATTTGTTATAATATAGAAAGAAAAACGGAGTTGATCATATGGACAAAAAAGTAGTATTAGTAACAGGTGGAAGCAAAGGAATAGGAGCAGCGACAGTAGAGGTTTTTGCAAAGCACAATTATAATATTGTATTAAATTATGCTCATGATGAAGAAGTGGCAAAAGCCGTAAAGGATAGAATAGAATTAACCTATTCTGTATCAGTATTATTAGCAAAAGCAGATGTGTCAAAAAAAGAAGATGTTCAAAATATGGTAGAAATGGCAATTCAAACATTTGGTCATATTGATGTACTGGTTAACAATGCGGGAATTGCAATCGACCAAACATTTGAAGATAAAACCGATTTTGAATTTAGAAAAGTGTTAGATGTAAATTTAATTGGACCATTTTTAATGTCTAAAGAAGTTGGTAAAAGAATGCAAGAGCAAGGACATGGAAAAATTATTAATGTAAGTTCTACAAATGCAATTGATACACTTTATCCTGAAAGTATGGATTATGATGCCTCAAAAGCAGGTTTAATTTCATTAACAAGAAATTTAGCTACAACTTTTGCGCCGATAATCCAAGTAAATGCAGTAGCTCCAGGATGGGTAAATACAGAAATGAATAAGGAATTAGATGTAGAATTTGTAAAAGAAGAGGAACAAAAAATTTTATTAGGAAGGTTTGCAGATCCTTCTGAAATAGCTTCTGTCATTTACTTTTTGACAACGAAAGAAGCGGGTTATATTAATGGAACTGTTATTCGCATAGATGGTGGGTGGAATGCATGATAAAAACAAAAGAGCAGCTTCAAGAACTAGTAGACAGAGTAGAACAAAAAATAGAACCAGAAATAAAAAGAATAGAACAACAGTGTGAAAAAAACAGTAAAAAAGTATTAACTGCATTTCAGAATAATCAAATTACAGAAGCACATTTTGGAAGTACTTCAGGATATGGATATGATGATATGGGAAGGGATGCTTTAGAACGGGTCTTTGGTGAAATTCTAGATGCCGAAGATGCACTAGTTAGAGCACAGATGATTTCAGGAAGTCATGCCCTTACTGTAACCTTATTTGCGCTTCTAAGGCCTAATGATATTTTACTCAGTATTACTGGAAAACCATATGATACATTAGATGAAGTAATTGGAATAACTGAAAATGATAGTTCATTAAAATCTTTTGGCGTTCAATATGAGCAAATTGATTTGGTAGACAACGATTTTGATTATGCAAAAATAGAAGAATTATTAACACAAAAGAAAATAAAAGTAATTGAAATTCAGCGTTCTAAAGGATATTCTACTAGAAAAAGTATTACGATAGAAAAAGTAGAAAAAGTAATTAAAGTAATAAAACAAGTTTCACCAAACACGATTATTATGGTAGATAATTGCTATTGTGAAATGGTATCTGATAAAGAACCAACAACTGTTGGCGCAGACATTATGGTAGGATCTTTAATTAAAAATTTAGGTGGAGGAATTGCTCCAAATGGCGCCTATATTGCAGGAAAAAAAGATTTAATCAAATTATGTGCAGAAAGATTAACGCTTCCAGGAGAGGGAAGAGAAGTAGGCCCTACACTTGGAATCAACAAATCGCTTTATCAAGGACTCTTTTTCGCACCATCTGTAGTAGCAGCCTCTTTAAAAACAGCTGTTTTTACAAGTGCTCTTTTAGAAGAATTGGGTTATGTTGTAGAACCAAAATGGGATGAAAAACGAGCTGATATCGTAGAAAATATTATATTTGGAAATTCAGAAAATTTAATCAAATATTGCCAAGGAATTCAGATGGGATCTCCAATCGATTCTAATGCGGTACCAGAGCCATGGGATATGCCAGGATATCAAGACAAAGTAATTATGGCAGCAGGAGCCTTTACACAAGGATCTTCTATAGAACTTTCTTGTGATGGCCCAATGCGAGAACCATTTATAGCTTATCAACAAGGTGGACTTACGTATGAATATGGAAAACTAGGAGTTATAAAAGCCATAGAAAAATTATTAAATATCAAATAATGGTTATAAAGAAGGGACAATCTCTTCTTTTTTTATATTGCCTTTCATATAGTGAAATGAAGAGGTGTCACGAATGGAACAAAAACATAAAAGAATTATTTTAGGAATTACGTTTTTAATTTTTCTTTCTATTATCTTTATATGTTATCAAACTATATCAAAGAATGAAAAGAAAACAAATAAAGCAAAACAGGAAACATTAGCATTCACCTTAAAAGGTCAAAGTATGGTGACTATAAAAGTAGGAGAAAAGTATCAAGAACCAGGATATGAAGCTATAGACAAAGAAGAAGGAAATATCACCAGTAAAGTTTCTGTAAAAAGTACTTTAAATATTGACATTCCAGGAACTTATCAAATTACATATACCATTACAAATAAAAAAGGAAATAAAAAAGAACTAAAAAGATTCGTAACAGTAGAAGGTAATAAAATTGTGAAATATAAGGATGCTTATGACAACATTGATAATACACATAAAACATGGTGGAGTGGTAATAAAAAAGATCATACAAGACCAGTAGATGGTGCGGGAAATAAAGAAGATGTATTGAAGCAATATGGAGCCTATTATATGGGACCAGACGAAAAAATCATTTATTTAACCTTTGATGAAGGAAGTAATGATACTTATACCGAAGAAATTGTAGATGTTCTAAATGAAAATGATGTAAAAGCAACTTTCTTTTTCTGTAAAGGATTTATGAAAAATAATCCAGAATTAATGAAAAAAATAGCTCAGTCTGGTCATTCTGTTGGAAATCATACAGCCAATCATTATTCCATGCCTACTTTAGCAACTCGTACAAACTTCCAAAAATATTTAAATGAGATAGAAGAAAACGAAAAAGTATTTAAAGAAATAACTGGAGTAGAAATGGATAAAGTGTATAGAGAACCAAAAGGAGAATATAGTTATAGAAGTTTACAAATTGTTCACGACTTAGGGTATAAATCATACTTTTGGAGTGCAGATCATTATGATTTTGACTATGATGTATCAAAAGAAAAAGCATTTAGCGAATTAGAAAAAAGGTATCACAATGGTGCGATATATTTGCTACATCCAAAAAACAGAGGCAATTATGAAGCGATGGATAGTTTTATTAAACATATGAAAAATTTAGGATATACATTTGGACTTGTCAGAGATATTCAGTAAAGAGAACTGTAAACTAAAACGTTCTCTTTTTTTACTTTTCTTATTTTGTGTTATACTAATAATAGAATAAAGGAGTGTTCTTAAATGAATGTGAAAGATTTTTTAGAACCAATTCAAGACATGTGGAAACAATATAAGAAGCCATTTTTATTTGGAATTGCTATATTGGCTGGCATATTAATTTTTATATCTGTTTTATCTACTGTTACTTCAGCAATTGATAAAGCAATGGCTGTTTATGTAGAAGTTACTTTTAATACGAATGGTGGAACGATTATTAATCCAGCAAAAGTGAGAAAAGGAAGAAAATTAGACGATAATATAAAAACAGAAAAGCCAGGATTTGAATTTAAAGGTTGGGAATATGAAGGAGAAATTCTGGATATAACCAAACCAATAAAAAAAGATATGATGTTACATGCCAAATGGGAAAAAACAGGTGCAACTTTAGTCCATACTGTGACTTTTGAAACTTATGGAGGAACAACAATAGATCCAATTGAAGTAAGTCAAGGGAGAACATTCACTAAACCATTAAATCCAGAGAAAAAAGGTTATAAATTTTTAGGTTGGTATTTAGGAGAAGAAGCATATAACTTTATGAAAACTGCGGTTTCTAGTGATGTCACTTTAAAGGCAAAATGGGAAAGAATTGATCCTATTATCTTTACAGAAAAAGATTTAGCAAGAAGTACATCTTTATATGAAGAGCTTTCTGGAATTTGGTATTTAAAAGAATATGAAGATATCTACATTACATTTACAGAAGAGAATAATGGATTTGATGAGACATGGTATTTCTTGAAATGGTATAATATTGACTTGTTGGGAAATTGCAAACTTTATATAAGAGGAAATTATCAGAGAACGTTTGCTACAGAAAAGGCAGAATTTTATCAAAAAATAGCACAATTTCATTTTGAATTAAAAAATGGAGAGTTAGTCATGGAGAATCATGGCAAAGAATATGTGTTTACCAAGACACAAGGCTCAAAGAATCGTTATACAGATACTATTTATGAACATTCTGTGGGAAGATGGTTTTTAGAAAACTCTTATAGTTCTTATATTGATATTACATCAGAAAAAGCCAAAGATGTTTTGGATTATGATACCTATTGTATTAATACGACAAATATTAATCTGGGTACTCTACAATTAGGTTCTTCTATGGAATATGGTTGTAGAAAAGCCTATGATGATTCATTATTTAAAAATTTGAAAATTAAAATTGATAATGATGTTATAACGATTGAAAATGAATATGGTGTAAAACATTTTACTCTCAACAGGGTTGCAGAAATCGGAACTGTAACTGGTGTAAAATTAGATAAAGTGGGTGTCGTATTAGAAAATGGAAGAAAAGTTACATTATCAGCAACTGTTATGCCAAGAGAAGCAAATAATACAAAAGTGGTTTGGGAAACTTCAGATGCAAGCATCGCTACAGTTGAGGGAAATCCAAACATCATTACAACGAGTGCAGATGGTGTTCGTTATTCTGCCACGGTAACAGCAAAAAAGGCAGGAACAGCAACAATTACTGTTCGAACAGTAGATGGTAATCATATTGCGACTAGTAAAATCACAGTTCCAGAAGTTGCGGTGGCTGCAATTAGCTTAAATAAAAGAGAAACAACAATATATGTAGGAAACTTTGAGCAATTAAAAGCAATCATTACTCCTTCTAATGCTTCTAATCAAAAACTTTCTTGGTCAAGTTCAAACTCAGAAGTTGCCTCTGTTAATGGCAATGGTCAGGTGGAAGGAATCAAAGAAGGAAAAACTACAATTACTGTATCAACAGAAGATGGCTCAAAAAAAGCAACTTGTGTAGTAAATGTAAAATATATTACATTAAATGTTGTTACAGCAATGACATATACCAGAAAGTCATTAAATGGAAATTATGTAAATGGTGTGAATGTAAATGTGACCCCTTCAGGTGGAAGTGGTAGTTATACTAGTTATCAAATTAAATTGTATTATAATCATAGCTTGGTAAAAGAAAGTACTACATCAGAACTTTTTTATCCGACTGAATTGAAAGGCAATTATTATGCAGAAATTACAGTGATTGATTCAGAGGGACATAAGAGTGTTACTACTAAAGAATATATTAAAAATTAAGTGGTATATTTGATTAAATATACTGCTTTTTTTTATAACTAAAATCTTTTTTATTATAAAATTTAATAATAAATGAATATATGTATCAAAACGGTTACAAAATAAAGATAGAAAAAAAG
>JAAWCI010000036.1 GCA_022793145.1 Bacilli bacterium
AATTCTCTTACATCTCTTCCATTTACAGTTATTTTTCCTTTACCTGGAACCATCTTAACTTGTGCAATAGATGATTTTCTTCTTCCAGTTCCTGTATAAACCTTTGCCATTTAAACCCTCCTTAGTTCAACTTCATCTCAGTTGGCTTTTGTGCCATATGTGGATGAGTTTCTCCTTCATAAACAAATAATTTTCTATACATTTGACGACCTAATCTTCCTTTTGGAAGCATTCCTTTAACAGCTCTTTCTACCATTTCTACTGGATATTTTTCTTTCATTTCGCGAGCTGTTCTTTCTCTTAATCCTCCAGTATAACCACTATGGTTATAATACATCTTAGCATCTAACTTATTCCCAGTTAAATTTACTTTTGACGCATTTACTACAATTACGAAGTCACCACAATCAACATGTGGAGTGTAAGTAGCTTTGTGTTTTCCACGAAGAACATGCGCAACTTTTGTAGCAACCCTACCAAGGTTTTGTCCCTCAGCATCAATTACATACCAATTACGAACGATGTCCTCTTTTTTTTGCATATATGAATTTTTCATCATAATTATTTTCCCTTCCTTATATTTTTCAATACCTAAATGGATTGTCCCAAGATCCATCTGGAAAAGATTTAAAATGTACCAGTTAACATTGTACTAAAAAAACTTATTTTTGTCAATTAAAATATATGTTTTTTAATCATTTTCATGCTTTTTATCTGCTATAGTCAACATTCTTTAAATAAAGACCAGATGGTGAAGCTGTAATACCTGCTTTTCTTCTATCTTTTGCTTCTAAAATATCTATAATGTCAGTACTTTTCTTCTTTCCTCTACCAATCTCAATTAATGTCCCAACCATATTACGAACTTGATATCTCATGAATCCAGTTCCAATAAATATAAAAGTAATCAAATTTTTATTTTTTGAATCTATCAACAAATTAGTTCTAATAATGGTTCTCACAAAATCTTTCTCTTCTTCTACTTTAGTAAAAGATCTAAAATCATGTGTTCCCTCTAAATATTTTAATCCTCTCATCATTTCATTCGTATCAAGATGTTCACAACACTGAAATACATAATCTTTTTCTATTGGATTATATTCTCCCATATTCACTTTATAAATATATTCTTTCCTTGTTACATCAAATCTAGCATGAAAATCATTTTCTACCCTCTCTATTTTTTTTATAAAAATATCTTTTGGAATCATCGAATTAAGAGAATGTTTTAACCTTTCCATTTCTATTTCTTTCTCTAAATCAAAATGGGCTTTCTGATTTATCGCATGAACTCCCGCATCCGTTCTTCCTGAAGCATAAAGAGATACAACTCTATCACCTGCTATTTTAAATAGCGCCTTTTCTAATTCTTCTTGTACAGTATTTCCATTTGGCTGTTTTTGATAACCTTGATATTTTGATCCATCATACGAAAAAGTCATTAAATACCTCATCCTAAAATCTCCTTTTTAATCACTACCAACAAAGCCAATAAATACATCATAACCATATAACTATCAAAAGCTTTCCAACGATTCATTCTAAAGTTAGTTCTTCTTCCGCTTTGATAAAGTCTTAAAATCATTGCTCTTCTTAAATCTTCTATTCTTTTTATCGATAAAGATAATATTTGGCCACTCATAGATTTCAAAATCATCAATCTCGTTACCATATTAGAATGATGAAAATCTACTCCTCTACTAGCTGCTGATTTTAAAATACGACTTCCTTCATCTACTACATTTGGAACAAACTGAATCGTTTCTGTAATAAAAAGCGCTATTGCAGACACATTGAGACCAAACAAGTTTAAAAAGCCTAAAAGTTTTCCAAAACCATAAATAATTTCAGTCATTGGAGTTGTTAATGTAAGCATTGTAAAATAAAATAAGATTAAAATAAATTTTATCATCAAAAAGAAACTATCTAATAATGGAATCTGAAAAATAATTCCAATTATGAATATAACTACAAAAACAGGAATAAGCAGTTTTATTGTTCTAAAATAATGAACAATTGGTATATTTGTCAATTGCAAAAATAAAAATGTAAGAATAATTAGAAAAAAGTTTAATTGCCAACTGGTAGATAAAAATGCCATAAAAATGAATAAAAAAATACACAGAATTTTTGAAATAGGATTCATTGTGTGAATTTTAGAACGTACTGGATAATATCTTCCTAACATTATATTATGAAACATGACGGTAAATATCTTTTATCAAGTCATTAACATCATCACGATATCCTAACTTGATTCCTTTCTTCTTTAATACCTGATAAGAAAATTCCATGATCATTGGTCTTACAACTTCATATTGTTCTAACAATTCGCTTTCAAATACTTCATATTTGGTTCCTTCTAAAACTTTTTTCCCCTCATAAAATACAAATAAATAATCTGCAATTTTATGTATCATATTCACATCATGTGTCACAATAACAATTGTTTTATGATATTTATTTTTAAGTAATTTAAGCATTTTTAAAAAACTTTTTTCACTAATACTATCTAGACCTAATGTTGGCTCATCAAAAATTAAAATATTTGGGTTAAAAGCTAACACAGAAGCAATGGCTACTTTTCTCATTTCTCCATTACTGAGTTTTATTGGATCTCTTTCTAAATAAGAATCGTCTAATCCAACCATCTTTAAAGAATCACTAATTCTAGAATCAATTTTATCTAATTTATATGAAAACTGTTTCATTCCAAAAGCAATTTCCTCTCTTACAGTTGGAAGAAAAAACTGATGTTTTGGGTTACCAAATACATATCCAAGTTCTACTCTAAGATTATTCACATCTTTTATTTTACAATTTTTCTCCATTTGATAATTTCCAATTTGAATGCTTCCTAATGTTGGCAACAAAAGAACATTCATTAATTCTAAAAATGTAGTTTTTCCACTTCCACATTTTCCAATAATACCATTTATTTTTCCTTCTTTTAATTCTAAATTAATATCTTCTAAAATTAATTTTTCTAAAGATGTATTTTCATTTTTACTGTAATAAACACTATCATATTTTATTTCCATATTGCATCCACCATCTCATTCATATCTAAAATCATATGATCTAATACTCCATAATACATCAATCTAATACTCAAATCAGCTAAAAATGGCAATTCTAATCCTGCTCTTTTTAATTTAACTTCTTGTTTTAAAACTTCTTCTTTTACTCCTTGTAACAATACGTTTCCGTTCTGTAAAAGAACGATATCATTTCCATATAAACTCTCATTTAAATCGTGTGTAATATTTAAAATCGTAATTCCTTTTTTGTTGCACTCTCTTAATATATTAAAAATTTTTCTTTTTGAAATTTCATCTAACATTGATAGGGCTTCATCCAAAATTATTATTTGGGGATCTATGACAAGAGCACTTGCTAATGATACAAGCCGTTTTTCACCTTCACTTAATGTATGAGGATCACATTCTAATAATGACTTTATTCCTACATAATCTGCTATCTCTTCTATTTTCTTCCATATTTCTTTTTTACTTTTATTTTGATTTTCAAGTGCAAAAGCAATTTCATCCATAACTGTTTCAGATACAAATATTTCATCTGGATCTTCAAATATAACACCTATTCTAGTCCTAATTTGTTTGATATTACTATTACATAATACCAACTCATCTATTTTAATATAACTATCTACTTTTATAAAACCTACTAAAATTTTTACCAAAGTACTTTTTCCACTTCCAATTGGACCAACTAAAGTAGTAAAACTCCCTTTTTCTAGCTTTAAAGAAAGATTATTAAAAATGTAATCAGAACTATTCATTTCATATTGATAAACTAAATTCTGAACTTCAATCATAGAATTCACCGCCAAACTTCCACTATTATAATATAAAGTGCATTTTTTTACAATAAAAAGATAGATTTCATCTTTGGATCTATCTTTTAAGCTATTTTTTCTTTTGCTAAATCTTCTACAGGTGTAACTAGTACTTGAAATTTACCATCTTGTTCTACATATAACGTTTTTTCTGCTTCATTAAATGCAAGTGATTTAAATTGGTCATGTAACGTTATGATTTTTCCGATTGCTTGCCCTAGCTCAGCTTCTGATGCATATACGCCTTCTGTTCTTCTGACCGTTTCTACTGCCGATGCAATTGTTTCAAATGGAATCTCTTGTTTAAAGTTTGGAATTTGATTTCTAATAAAGGTATAAATGGTATCCACTCTATCTCTATGCGATAATGCTTTAAATTCTTCACTCTCTTCAAGCACCGTCGTATCTATGAGTCCTAATTCTTTATTTAAGTCAATGATTTGCTTTTGATAGAGCTCATAATGTTTCAAAGTTTCTAAATAGTTTTGCTTTATAGATAATGCACTAAGCGCATTCACATTTTCTGGTCTTTTACGATATATCATTCGATCATAGGGAAGCAAAAAATTATTATATCGATCAATTGATCTATCATACCCTAAATCCATTCCACTTTTTGCATCCCAAGTTGGATCACAAGTGAATAAGCCATTGATTCCATATTTGGGATCTTGTAAATAAATAGCAGAGCGTTGATGAGCATCTTCTTTATAACTATTCATATAAACAGATACATCATACCCAGTTGCTGGAATTCCTAATTTGGTGAGGAGTCCATTTAAAAGATTTGAATAACCCACGCAAACAATTTCTTTCCCTAGAACTACTGAATGTAATTCTCTGGATTTATGTTTATCTTCTGTTGCTTCTTTATAATCTACACTTTTTACAATATCGTAAGCATATATTAATTTTTCTAATGGAGAATAATCATGTGCTTCTATTGCCACTTTATATGAGCTTAATATTTCATCCATAATAATATATTCTTTTAAACTACAACTTACCTTATCCCATTTATGATTTTCTGTTAAATGGGTTCCATATTGAACGACTACTTTTTTCGATTGCTCTCCTAATAATTCATAAATCTTTTTCATCTCGTCTACTAGGTAATCTTTTATATTTGTTTCAATTCTAATTTCTGGGATTTTATCTAAATATGGTTTTAAAAACGAAAAAACTTCCAAATATTCTTTTGGATTCATAGCTTTTAGTTCTATCCATTTTAAGTCTCTATTCCACTTAAAAAGCAATTCAAGATCATGCTTCATTTCTGGTGTAAGCGGAGTTTGAATTTCTAAATATGATTTTTTTTGAGCATCACATATTTTCTCATATGAATAAAATATTTGATTACTTTGAGGATTTATCGGGTCTGTTAAAAACACATTAGATTGTTCTAACAAACATTCTTCACATTTTGCAACATTAATTACTTCAGTGTCTCCCATTCTTTCGTATTCTTCTTTTGATAATGTATAATCTCCTTTTATAGAAAAACCTTTTTTCTTAGCGTGTTTAATTGCTGAAATGACTGGTTCTTTCCAAAACTCTGCTTCTACTGAAATGGTGTTCACTTCAGGAAGAGATTTTATATATTGTGCAATTGTTTCTAACAGTTGCACTTCATTATTTTTGAATGCTTCATCATTTACATATACTCTTAGGAAAGAAGTAAAACTATTGTCTATATAAATTGGATTTTCTATTGGGGCTCTTCTTGGGAGAGTGCTTGTTACTTCTTGTCCTGCATCATTTAATGTTGTTCGAATGTTTTCAGTTTCTAAAAATATTGATACATTCATATTATCACCTTACCTAAATTGTAACACAAAAGTATTTCTCTTTTGAGATTATTCTATATTTTTAATTTCTCTAACTGTCATATATTTCGGTATTATGTTACTATTTATCTTAATATTACTAATATAGAGTAAAATCATTTTCGATTGTTTATTTAGCTTCTGGATAGAAATGCGTAAAGTAAAAGCAGTAATTGCTTACTTCTTGGCATCGTATTTTTTACGTTCATTGGTATTTAATATTTTCTTACGAATTCTAAATGAGGCTGGCGTTACCTCTACTAGTTCATCGCTATTAATATAATCTAAGCATGTTTCAAGCGACATTAATCTAGGACGTTTTAAGACTACTGTATGATCACTTCCTGAAGCACGTGTATTGGTTAATTTTTTACCTTTTACAACATTTACAGCCAAATCATTGTCATGAGAATGTTCTCCAACTACCATTCCCTCATAAACATCTGCACCTGGTTCTATAAACATGACTCCACGATCTTCTAATTGGCCTAAAGCATAAGCAGTAGCTTTTCCATTTTCCATAGAAACTAGTACTCCTAATTTTCTTTCTCCAACTGAGCTTCCTGCCATTTTACGATATTCTTTAAAGGTATGATTTAACATTCCATAACCTTTAGTCATTGTCATAAATTCAGTCATAAATCCAATTAGCCCACGAGATGGAACTGTATAAGTAAGCCTTACTTGTCCATCAGCGCTATGCATGTTTTCCATAACACCTTCTCGATTCCCTAGAGCTTCAATAACACTACCTACATATTCTTCTGGGACATCCACTTGAACATCTTCATATGGTTCACATTTAACTCCATCAATCTCTTTTACAATAACTTCTGGCTTAGATACTTGTAATTCAAATCCTTCACGTCTCATATTTTCAATCAAAATAGATAAGTGAAGTTCTCCTCTTCCTGATACAATGAAAGATTCACTGTCATTTGGCTCTACCTTTAAGCTAACGTCTTTTTCTGTTTCTTTCATTAAACGCTCTTCTATTTTACGAGCGGTTAAGATTTTTCCTTCTCTACCACAGAACGGAGAAGTATTAACACCAAATGTCATTTGTAAGGTTGGCTCATCAATACGTAGTAATGGTAATGCTTCTTCGCTTCCAACTGTACAAACTGTTTCTCCTACTTCGATATCAGGTAGTCCAGCAATTGCTACAATATCTCCAGCTTTTGCTTCTGTTACTTCTATTCTTTTTAAACCCATATAACCAAACATTTTTTGAATTCTAAATTGTTTAATGCTTCCGTCAATGCGAATACAACTAACCATTTCATTCACTTTCATTTTTCCGCGTTTTACTCGTCCGATTCCAATTCTTCCTACAAAATCATTGTAGTCAAGTAACGCTGGTTGAAATTGTAGTCCTCCATCTTCATTTACATCAGGTGCTGGTATATCATTTATAATCATATCTAGGATTGGATCCATAGTATGTTCTTGCGTAGCAGGATCTGAATCTAAACTTGAAGTTCCTGCCAAAGCACTAGCATAGACAACAGGGAATTCTAATTGTTCTAAATCAGCACCCAATTCAATAAATAAATCCAAAACTTCATCCACTACTTCTTTTGGTCTTGCTGATTCTTTATCGATTTTATTAACTACTACTACAGGAGTTACTCCTGCTTCTAATGCTTTCTTTAATACAAAACGTGTTTGAGGCATTGTTCCCTCATAAGCATCAACAACCAACAATACGCCATCTACCATATTCATAATACGTTCTACTTCTCCACCAAAATCGGCATGTCCTGGAGTATCTAAAATATTAATACGACATCCTTTATAGTTTAAAGCAGTTGTTTTAGCCAAAATGGTAATTCCTCTTTCTTGCTCTATTGCATTTGAGTCCATTGATGTTACTTCTTCATTATCTCGAAATGTTCCTGACATTTTTAATAATTGGTCAACCAAAGTCGTTTTACCGTGATCGACGTGCGCAATTATTGCGATATTTCTGATATTCATAAATACACTTCCCTTTTTTATAACTGCCGTATTATATCACATTTTTCATAAATTTGTAAATATTTTTTGCATTTGTAATAATATAAAAAAATAATATGTATTTTAAAATATGAAGTGCACAGAAGTTGAGCACTAAGATTTGTAAATGATATAATACCTTCCAAGCAATTTATTTGTCATTAAAAAGGAGGTATTAGAAATGGCAAATTATTGTCATCTATCTTATGAGGATAGAAAAAATATAGAAGATGGATTAAACGAAAACAAATCCATAAATCAAATAGCAAAAGAAATTGCTAGATCTCACTCATCTATTTTAAGAGAAATAGATAGAAACAAAATCTATTTTGAACCTAAACAATATGGAACATATAAAAATAATAACTATGATAGAGATATATCATGCCCTAGACTTGCGAAATCACCTTATGTTTGTAATGGTTGTAAATCTAGAAGTGGTTGTAGAAAAGAAAGATACACTTACTATGCTAGAAAAGCAGATGATTCTTATAGAGAAGTTAAAAGTGAAGCTAGAAAAGGTATTAATTTAACTCCAGAAGAAGTATTTCAAATTAATAATATTCTTACCCCACTTATAAAAAAAGGACAAACTATAAACCATTTATATATTAATCATCCTGATATTTTAGACTTCTCTAAACCATCATTTTATAACTATGTAAATAATGGCGTGTTTGAATTTGGACCGTTAGATTTTCCTAGAATAGTGAAATATAAGAAAAGAAAAAATTCACAAAATCGTAGAACTAGAAAAGAAAGAGAAATATTAATTAACAGAACTTATGAAGATTTTACTAATTATATTTGTAAACATCCAGATGTTAATATAGTTGAAATGGATACAGTTATTGGTTTACAAGAAGAATCTGACTGTTTTCTTACTCTTTTATGGAGAAAATCTAAATTTATGTTTATATTCAAATTAGAAAGCCAAACTACTGAAGAAGTTTCTAGAATATTTAATATTTTACAAGAATTAATTCCAAATGAAGATTATAAAAAACTATTTCAAGTTATTTTAACTGATAATGGACATGAGTTCTTTGATGTTAATAATATAGAATGCATTCAATCCACAGGAGAATATGTCACTCATTTATTCTTTTGTGATCCACATATGTCTTGTCAAAAAGGTATGGTTGAAAAGAATCATGAATTTATTAGATATATATTACCTAAAGGCTCTTCTTTTAAAAATATTGATCAAGAAGATTGTGATTTATTTATGAATAATATTAATTCGTTATGTAGAGATTCATTAAATGGTAAATCGCCTTATGAAGCAATGTTATTTTTATGTGATGAACATATATTAAAAAAATTAAATTGTTATTATATTAAGCCAGATGAAGTAGTGTTAAATGATTCATTACTTAAATATTAATTTTTTTCTTTGTTTTTTTGTTAATATTTAATCATTTATTTTTAAATTGCTTGTCAAGGTTGCGAAGCATTCACTTTAACCTTGACTACAATTTATAAAATAAATACAATTTCAAAACAAAAAAATAAAAAAGATATTTATAACTAACACTTATAAATATCAGTTTTGACAAATAAATTGCCATCTATCTTATGAAATATCAATGTAGACAATTGTGCACTTTAGATTGATTCAACGTAAAAAAATAATAATGACTAATATTTCAAATTTTTATTTAAACCCAAAAATCCTTAACTTTAAATTTTATACTCTCCTTTCCAAGAAAGAAGCTCTCATAATTGCTTCTATTCGATGAATGTTATATAATAAATTCAACTTACAAAAGAAGGGATCTTATGATTAAAAAAATAGATATAGGAATATTTCGTTCCAGTATATTAAGTAACGAACTTCAAGATATAAGTAATGAATTGAAAAAATTTGATGTTCAAAATTGTACTTTTTATTATGATGAATCAAATAATCATAGAAAATTATGGTTAAATAATAACAATTTTAATGTGCCAATTGATAAAGATTTTATTTTAGGTGGAGTTATGTTTTTCCAAGATCAGCCTCTTGCTGATATAAATGCACTAAAAAATAAGTTGCAACTACAAAAATCAATTAAAGAAATTAAATTTAAGCATATAAGCAAAGCAAAAAGTTTTTTAGATTGCCTAAAGGAAGATAATATTTCAATCTTTCTTAAATGGCTTTATAATAGTGATCTTTATATCCATTATTCAAATATAAATAATTTGTATTTTGCTATTGTAGATATAATAGATAGCATTATTGAACCAACATATATACCATTTTCTCATCAAATGAAAAATGAATTATATAAATTAGTTCATTCACATTATAAAGATTTTTATCAATTACTAATCCAATATAGTTATCCTAATATTTCTCCAAACAATATCGCCTTTTTTTATCAGCAAATACTTGATTTTATAGACGATCATTATTCTGAATATTCATTTAATCTAGAAATTCTTCGTCAAGGACTAAAAAGCGCTAAAAAACAAAGTCAACTAGCTTTTCTAGAAGACAATTTAGATAAAACGATCATTGATAATTATTCCACTTTTTATATGCGACCAATTGCCTTATTTCCGTTCTCCAAACATATTTTTGATAATGAATATAAAATTGAAGAAGTATTTAAAGGATACGAATTTTATAATGGAGAAAACAAATTAGAAAACTATCATTTTATGAATTCTCAAAGTAACATATACATACAAATTTCAGATTGTATAGTTGGCCTATTAGGAAAATTTTATACCTATATAAATGATCTTGATAAAATCAAGGTGCAATCCTTATTTAAAACAATATCTGCTAAGCAATTAAATACATTAAAACTATTTGCCAAAATAATTATAAAATCTGAAAATTTAAGCAAGCTATTATTACATTCTGTAGAAAGTATTAATGAGCGCGAAACTGCAGAATATATTCTTTGGATGGCTTTATCTGAATAACTAGTTATATCAACTATATATTTCTCTGAATATGTTTCTACTTTTATTTAAATCTAAAATGATTATCGTAAATAATAAAATAACCTTTAATTCTACATTTTCATTTATGAAGCAAAATTCCAAAATAAATATCCAAAAATACAAAAAAAATGATAAAATAATATTAGAATGGAGCACTATTATGAAAAGTATTATTACAATATACATTGAAGATAAAGATGACTATACAAGTCCTTATAATAATCAAAAGCTAAATTCAGAATTATTATCTTATATATTAGATGAAAATAAAGGAATTCCTTTAAATCATATCATAGAAATAGAAGTAAATAGCCCTCACCTATTTTCTAAAAATGAAAAAAACGATTTTGTGAATATTTTACGTTCCAATCTTGGAGAAGACATTAAGGAAAGTTATTTAGAAATGAAATTAACCCATATTAGAGCAATCTTTTTATTTTTTATTGGTATTTTATTTATTTTATTTTCCTCTTTTATTTCTATACATGAATTGATATCTGAAATTGCACTTATCATAGGATGGGTCGGAGTATGGGAAGCTTGCTACATATTCCTATTTGATAACATGCACAACAGAATTAAAATCAGAAAATTTAAAAAATTAGTAAATGCAAAGGTAAATTTCTATGAAAAAAATTAAATTTTTACTTCTATTAAGCTTCTTTCTTTTTATACCAAATGTAACAGCGAATAATAAAATATCAGTTACACTTTCAAAATGTGTAGATGGTGACACAGCAAAATTCGAATTAAACGGAGAAACGATTACAGCTCGATTTCTTGCGATTGATACTCCCGAAACAAAACATCCAACAAAAGGAGAAGAACCTTGGGGAAAAGAAGCCAGCAATTTTACTTGTGAAAGTTTACAAAAAGC
Source organism: Bacilli bacterium (assembly GCA_022793145.1). The sequence goes on from JAAWCI010000036.1 coordinate 11,501, forward strand.
CAAGAAAATTGAACTAGAATATGATACTAATAGCGATAAAACAGATAAATATAATAGACATCTAGTATGGATTTTTATTGATGGCGAATTATTACAAGATAACATTATTAAAAAAGGATATGCAGAAGTTGCGTATTTATATGGAGATTATAAATATACCCCATTATTACAAGATCATGAAACGATCGCTAAAAAAGAGAAATTAGGAATATGGGGAGAACAACCAAAAGAAAAAATCAATTACTGGTATATTATCTTTTGTATTATTGGACTCATTGTTATTTACTTTATTGGCTCAAAAAAAACAAAAAATAAAATTAAAAATAAAATTAAAAAAACTTTAAAAAAAGAAATCCAGAGTCGTTTATAAAACTCTGGATTTTATGAATTATAATCTTTATATATTTTTTTTAATTGTTTTTTATTTTGTCTAATCCATCGCTTATAACTGCTCGATGATGGTTGATAAGCAAAGAAGTCATAAAAACCATTTTGCTTTACATTAATACTAACAATAAAATTATATACATTTTTATTTAAATCCTGATAGACACAAAGAATTCTCAAATGGTCTTCTGTTATAATTCCATCTTCATCTTTTATATGATGAATTAGTTTTGTTTGCATCTTTTTTTCCTCTCCAGATGCAATATCAAAAGTTGTAAATAATTTTTGATTTCTTTCTTTGTTACTTTGTTGAGAACCATGAATCTGAGTGCCAACTAATAAATTATAAAATTTAATATTTGTGGCAACTCCATAACCTATATTATGAATAATCAAATTTAAATCAAGGGTGTTCCCATTTTCTAATTTATCAATTTGTTCTATATCAATATACTCATTTAATTCTCGATAATTTCTTCCTAAAGCAATCAAGTAATAAGCATATAAATCAATTTTTTCTAACGCTTCTATTTTACTTAATACCAAATATGGTCTATGCTTTTCCATATTTTCATATTTAATACGATTACTTACTGTATAAATCGTCGCAAAAACAGTAATCAATAATGACAATAAAGGAAATAAAACATTTAACCAAAACTCTAATAAATTCATACACTCACCTATTTTAAATAATGTTCTAAAATATAATCCATTGTTATCTTTATATCAGGGAATACATCCAAAGCTTCTAGCTGCTCTCTCGTAAACCATCCAATTCCTAAACTTTCTTCCACATTTAAAACGACTTCTTTATCATTTAATGGGACTGCTGCATAGGTAATATCAATGTGCATGTCCCCTTTTAAATTTCTATTACACTGAATTCCTAAAGGTCTAATGAAATCATCTTCTCTAGGAAATCTTCTTCCCAATAATTTAATTTTTAATCCAGTTTCTTCATATACTTCTCGCATAGCTGTTTCTTCTGGCGTCTCATTATCTTCAATATGGCCACCTGGCTGAACCCATTTATGAAATTTTTTATGAAATACCAATAATAACTTTTTAGTTTTAGGATCTACTACAAAAACAGATGCACAAAAATGTCTATTCATATCATCACCCAATTTTATGGTAGCAAAAAAAAAGACAAAAGTCTATTTTTTATTGATTCCATAAAGTCCAATTGTGTCAACTACTCTAATACATCAGTAGGATTCACTCCTCTATTTTTTTCATAAATAACCAATTTTTCATTCATATCAACAGTGGCAAGCATAATATCATCTAGCTTTTTATATCCTTTTATTTTTAACTCTTTTTCTAACCAATTTTCATCTTTATGAATGTTCTCCAAATTATTTTTCATAATTTTTCCATCTATAATTACATTAGCACATAAACCTTGCTTTGTTGCCTTTAAATTCATATCTTTCATTGTTACTGGTTTATACTCACCTTTAGGTAAAATACTGACTGTTCCATTCGTCTCCATAATAGCATATTCTATTTCACTAATATCAAAATAGCCATTGATTCTACATTCTTCTAAAAGCTCATTAATATCAAATTTCACTTTTTTTAAACCATCTATTAATAATTCTCCATGTTCAATTAAAATTGTAGGGACCCCCATAAAAAAGCGTCTTAAATAAATACTTTTCATAGATAAAATTGATACAATATAAGCTACCAAACCAAAAATGATAACAGCTACTGTTCCATTTATATAATTCGTTTCCAAATTTATAGACATCTCCGCTGCAAAATTTCCAATAGAAATTCCAATTACATAATCAAATAAACTAAGCTGAGATACTTGTTTTTTCCCTAACATTTTGGTAACTAAAAATAAAGTTACTAATGATAATAAACTTCTTACAACAACATCTAGCACTTCTATTGCTTTAAAATCCATATTAAAATTCATGTTATCACCATTTATAGTATGTAAATCTTTATAAACTTTATTCATAAATAATTTTTTAAATAAGCTTAATAGCGATAAACAAAAAAAGAAAATTGTATTAAAACTTTCTTCTTTATGTTAAATTTTTTCACTTTTTTTGTCTTTCTTAAACAACTTCTTTTTCATTTCTTCACCATCAAATACAATATTAGTTTTTACAACAAATAGTACTACAATTACAAGCAAAAGTCCATAAATAATATATCCTAACATTTGATCCTTCAAGACATATACAATAGATGCTAGTGCAAATAATAAATTGATTGCATAAATTGCTAATACTGTTGCTCTTTGAGAAAAATTACGATTTAATAACTGATGATGGATATGAAACTTATCTGGTGTTGAAATACTTTCCCCTTTTAGAGCTCTTCTAATAATTGCAAATATTGTGTCTAAAATTGGAATAGCCAAAATAAGAAGTGGAATAATTAAAGAAGTCATTGTTACATTTTTAAATCCCAATAAAGCGATCACTGCAATAATAAACCCCAAAAACATAGAACCACTGTCACCCATAAAAATACTTGCAGGATTAAAATTATGAACTAAAAAGCCTAATGCGGATCCCAGCATTATAAAAGTTAATACAAAATCTAGTCCCGCTTTTCCTTGCATGGTCGCAATAATTCCAATCGTTAAAAAGTAAATAGAACTAATCCCTGAAGCAAGTCCATCTAAGCCATCTATCAAATTCATGCAATTAATACAACCTAATATAAAGAAAATTGAAATAGGGTATGCAAGAATACCAAAATCAAAATACAATCCAAAAGCACTAATATCTTTCAACAAAATATTCCCATAAAAAACAACAATACAAGCTGCTACTAATTGTCCTACAAATTTATGAGAGGCTTTTAATGGTTTTACATCATCAACTACTCCTGTTAATACAACAATAAAACTACCAATTAATATAGAATTCATAGTTCCACTATGAGTGCCAAATAACATGTATCCTAATAAAAAACCAAAATATATTCCAAGTCCTCCTAAACGAGGCATCGGCTGTTTATGTACTTTTCTAGCATTTGGTATATCTACAGCACCAATATGAAGGGCTATTTTTTTTACAAATGGTATTATAAATGTTACAAATAAAAAAGTTGTAAATACCATTAATAAAATTCTTGTTAATAATTCTTGATCCATAACTTTCACCATATTCATTTTATCAAAAAAACATTAGAATGTCTAATGTCTCCTGTAATAGAATATTATGATCTTTTATAATAAAAGCTTTTGTGAAGATGCTATTGTAACTAAACTGTTTATTATTTAACTATCAATGATCCATCAAATGAATATTATCAAGCAGTATTCCTGTTCCTTCTACTACACAAGTAAGCGGACTTTCAGCAATAAAAACAGGCACTTTCAATTCATGAGATAATAATTCATCAAAACCATCAATCAAAGCACCTCCTCCTGTAATAACGATTCCCTTATCAATGATATCGGCTGCTAATTCTGGAGGAGTTTGTTCTAATACATTCTTTGCTGTATGAACGATAATATAGACACTTTCTTTTAATGCTTCTTCTATTTCTTCTGAAGAAATCGTGACTGTATGAGGTAAACCAGTTACCAAATCTCTTCCTCTTACTTCCATTTTTTCTTTCTTATGTTCTGGAAATACTGTTCCCACTGTAATTTTTATTTCCTCTGCAGTACAATCTCCAATTAATAGCTTATATTTATCTTTAATATATTTCATAATATCATTATCAAATACATTTCCAGCTACTTTAATCGAAGAACTATTCACAATTCCACCTAAAGATAAAACCGCTATATCCGTTGTTCCACCGCCTATATCAATCACCATATTTCCACTTGGTTTTGAAATATCCATTCCTGCTCCGACAGCTGCTACTTTTGGTTCTTCTTCTAAAAAAACTTTCTTTGCTCCTGTTCTTTCTGCTGCCTCTTTTATCGCATTTTTTTCTACCTGCGTAATATTTGATGGACAACATATTAAAATTCTTGGTCTAGACAGAAAACTTCTTCCATTTATCTTTTTTATAAAATGATCTAACATAATTTCAGTTATTTCAAAATCTGCAATCACACCATCTTTCATTGGCCTTATTGCTTTCACTCTACCAGGCGTTCTACCAAGCATTTCTCTTGCTTCTTTTCCAACTGCTAACGGTTTTTTGGTTTCTGAGTCTATTGCAACCACACTAGGTTCATTTAAAACAATTCCTTGACCTTTTATATAAATTAAGACATTTGCTGTTCCTAAATCAATTCCAATATCTTTTGCAAACATTTTTACCCTCTTTTCTATTCACTTTTTAATTCTTTTAAATATCTTTGTCTAGTTGATTCTCCTCCTCTTAAATGACGAATCTCTTTATGATATTTTAGTATCGCATCCACTTCTTGAAACAAGGCAAAATCTATGGATTTCAATCGCTCATGTAAATCTTTATGAACAGTACTTTTTGATACCTTAAACTTTTTTGCTATCTCTCTTACGGTTTCTCTTGTTTCTAATATATAAGAAGCCTCTTTTTTAATTCGTTCTTCCTTATACACAATCTAACACCTCTTACTTTAAGTATATAAAATAAGCATGCCTTTATACCGAAAAAAAGAGCAAATAGCCCTTATATTTCACTAATAGATTTATCATAGTAATTTTCAGGGTTTACAGTTTGACCTTTAATAATAAGTTCTAAATCTAAATGACTACCCAAATCTTTAGCAATGTTATTTGTGCCACTCTTTCCTAACACAGTTCCTTGTTGAATTTTGTCTCCTTTTTTTACACTAATTTCGCTTAGACTACTATAAATACTAATCATTTCATTACTATGTTCTATCTCTACAATATTTCCAAGTAAAGAATCTTCTTTTATGTCAATTACTGTGCCATCTAATATAGCAACAACATCAAAGCCATCTTTTCCTCCATAACTGATTCCACTATTCTGTAAATAAGTATTCTCATGATAAAGTATAGAGTTAATTTGAGTATCTGCTCCACCTTGATAATCATAATAGTTTTTTACAATTTTAATCTCTTTATCAGTATATGGCCTTATAAATTTTGTTTCATCTCCCACAACTGGGATATCCTCACTAAAAATAGTATCTGAAACATAAGTTGGTCTATCTTTTTCATTATCTTTAAATGAATCTTTTGATAAAGTCCCCTCTATTAAAAATATTGTACCTAATATAAGAAATACTGCTGAAACATAGATTCCATATAATACTGGTTTTTTTAATCTTCTATTTGTCATTTTTCTCACCTCTATTTTAAGTGTGAGCAAAAATAAAATTTTTTATACTATTTTTTTAAATTTTTAATAACAGTTCCTTGATAATAATGTTTTAAGATTTGATCATATTGATAACCTTCCTTTGCCATTCCATTCGCACCATATTGACTCATTCCTACACCATGTCCATATCCTTTTGTTGTGATATGTACAGAAGCAGAATTTTGAACAATTGTAAAAAAGGTTGATTTTAAATTTAATTTTGAAAAAACACTTCCAGCGTCCATTATTACACCATTAATAGAAAGTTTTTTTACCCTACCACTAGATGTAGAATTTAAAATTTTTATATTTAATTGCTCTTGATATGGCAAACCTAATTTTTGATAAAATTCTTTTAATTCAAAATCATACTCAACCTGATAAACAGGTGAAACTTTTTCATCCCATTTTGATTCAACACTTACCAAATAAGGAAGCTGTTTTGAAAAAACCTCTCCACTATTTTCAGTAACCCCTACAGAAGTAGAGAAAAAGAAAGCTTCAATTACTTTATCATCATAAGCAACATATTCCCCTTTTGTGTCGTTCACAACTTTTTTTATTTTATTATTTCGCTCTTCAAATTTATCTTTCCATTTTTCTTTTCTCTCTTCTTCATTTATATACACTTGATTACTTACAGTATCCACAACGTCAAAATCATTTTTTGCTTCCATCTTTTTCAATACATATGTCCTCGCTGCTACTGCTTGGGCTTTCAGAGCTTCTTCTTCAAAATTTATTGGCATTTCACCAGATAATACACCAGCAACATATTCTTCTAATGGAACTTCTTCAATAATATTCTTCTCTTCTCGCTTTACTTTCACATAAGTATTTTTACCATATTCAAAAAACAAATTATTCTCATTCTCTTTTAAAAATAAAGTTAAAACCAAATAAGGTAAAAAAAGTAACAAAAGAGTAATAACCGTTATTTTCATTAATTTCATAGTATCATTCCTTTGTACTTATTTTATTATCTTTCTATTTCTTTTAGTATATACAAATTTCTCAAACTTTTTGTCGAAAAAAAGAGCTATTTCGCTCTTACCATAATTTTCACATTCTCATTTTTTTGAATTGCTTCATAATATCGATTTACTAAATATGCTTTCAAAGTTATTTTAGTTAACATAGTTTGATATATTGTTAATGCTTTGAGATATCCCTCTGGTTTTTTCGGTTCCCCTTCTTTAATCGAATTTACAAGTATAGAATTATGAATTCTATTAATAGGGTCAAATACTGCAACAGAGCCAGTAAATCCTTGGTGTGCAAAACTACCTGTTGCGTATTCATTTGGCACAAAAGTTTGATCTAGTCCTAATGGATGCTTTTGATAAATTCCAGCATACCCTTTGTTATTTTGTTTCGCATTTGGATAAATAATCGTCCCTGCTAACTTTGAATAATTTACATTTTGAACTTGAAAAAGATTACTCGCTAGATGTTTTAATCCTTCAGAAGTAGCAAATAACCCCGCTGATCCTACAGCTCCCCCTAATAAACGAGCTTTAGGATCATGAACCAAACCTTCAGAATTTCCATTTCCTGCTATTTGATATTTCTTCCTATCTGGGTGAAACATTGTTTCTTCTAATCCCCAAGGGAGCAATAAATATTCATTCATAATTTCTTCAAAAGTTATAAATCTTCCTAATTTTTCACTTACTACTTTTTCTAGAACCTTAGATAATACAATAAATCCAAAATCCGTATAATTATTATAAGAGAAATCAGTATCTGAAACATAAACTGTTTCTAAAATCTTTAAAGCTTCCTCTTCTGTTCTTCCATCAGTTACGCATCCATCTGTTTTAATTGTTCCAGACATTTTTAAAACTTGCTCTACTGTATAATCCCCAAGAGAATCAAATCTAGAATCCAAATCTTTTATCTTATCTTCTCCTCTTAGAAAACCTTTTTCTATCAAAGAAAATGTTAACACAAATGTATATAGTTTTGTAATAGATGCCAAATCAAAAACAGTTTTTTCATCTATTTCTACTTGTCCCTCATAATTTGTAGTGCCTCCAAATATAGTAATCGAATATGTCCCATCTAAATTAGGCAGATAAATGCAACTAGAAAGACCGCTTATAACACGATTTGTTAAATGAATAAATTTACTTGAATTTTCTATTAAATCTTTCGTTACAACTTCTAAAGTCTCATGAACCCCATAATCCTTTTTTATAACTTTTCTTACTTCTTCTTTCATTCTCTTCATTTCTTCTCTATCAAAGGTAGAACCATTTTTCATAAGAGTTTGTAATATATTATTTAATTTTTCCTCCATAAAAATTTCACCCTATATAAATCTTGAATATGAAAAAAAATCATATAAAAAATTAACTATTAAATAAGACAATCCCATACTAAGCAGAAAATACAATAATCTTGCTTGGTAATGTCTGTTTTTCTTAAACACTCCATTTATATTCAGACTATCAAGCGCCCAAATAGATAGAGGTACAACTATTATATATAATATTGTTTTAGTTGTCATAGTATTCCTCATAATCTCTTATTTTATTTATTCTTCTAAGATGCCTTTCTCCTAAAAATCCTGTACATAAAAATACATTTATAATTTCTTCCATTTCATGAATAGACATCTTAGAACTTAAAGCTAATACATTAGCATTATTATGTTCTCTAGACAGTTTTGCTTCTTCTATAGAGCACACTTTGGCACACCTTACACCTCTTACTTTATTACAAGCAATGCTCATTCCAATACCAGTTCCACAAAGTAAAATTCCATAATCTATAATTTTTTTAGAAACGGCTTCCCCTACTTTAAAGGCATATTCTGGATAATCAACCATTGTATCATCGTTGGTTCCATAGTCGAAAACTTCATACCCATTTTGATTTAAATATTTTATTAATTCCTCTTTCACTTTTACTCCATGATGATCTGTTGCTATTGCTATTTTCATTTTTATCCCTTCCTATTCTCTATAATATTGTTTTAATGTTTTTACAAGTTCTGCCCCTTTTTCACTAAGAGACAGATTATGATTAGAAGCTTCTACCATAATTTTTGAGTTGCTAAATCATCTATTTTTCTTATTTCTTCTCTAGATATAAAAGGATCATCTTCAAAATAATAAATTCAAATTGGAACCCAACATCGAAAAATTCCTCCAAAGCCCATCTTCTAGAACGTAAAAATAAATCCACTAATAATAATTAGTCTCCTAAACTTCTTGCCAGTAATATTTCCATCTGCTCATGTTAATACTTTTTTGAAATTATTTCTAGAATTTCTTGTCTTTCTAATCCTATCGTACTACCAAATTCAAGAGATATAAAAATCAAATTTTCAACATTTGGATGCCTACTTACAATCACACCAAGATTACTATCCATTGATAAATTAAATATACTTGATGATAACTAATAAAATCGATTCTTTCCATAATAAAATTCCTAATACCATCTTTTCCCATTTTAGAAAGAAACAGATGCTCACTTCTCAAAGGTACTACTGACATTCATGGTATATAAATCTTTTCCACTTTCTTGCTCCTACTTTTATTATAACAGCATTTTGTCAAAAAAACTATATGTTTATCAATTGACTATCTATGCATTTCTGTTTATACTAATAATAGAAAGTGTGTGAAATTATGAAACTATATGAATTAACAGAACAAGAATTTAGAGAATTTTTAAATACACATCCTTTAAAAAGTTTTTTACAAACACCTGAAATTGCTAAAATAAAAGAGAAAGAAGGATGGAAAAAGTATTATGTTGGCTTAAAAGAAAATGGAAAAATTTTATGTGCTACTATGATGCTATCAGCTGGAAACTTTTTTGGGAAAAAAGTATTTTATGCTCCTAGAGGAGTTTTAATCGATTTCGAAAATCAGGACCTTTTAAAAACATTTTTTATAAAGTTAAAAGAATTCATAAAGCTTCATAATGGTTACGTTTTTCGAATGGATCCTTATTATAGTTTCATTGAACGTGATATTGATGGGAACATGAAAGATAATGGATTTAACCATACCAATACTTTAAGATATTTAGAAAAACTTGGCTTTCACAAAGTAAAATATTCTGAACAAATGGAATGGTTATTTGCACTCGATATTGAAAATAAATCTATAGAAGAAATTAGAAAAGGATTCAAGGCCAATACTAGAAATATTTTAAACAAAGTGTTAAAATCTAATATTAAGGTTCGTGAACTTGACTATGAGGAATTAAACCTATTTAAAAAATTAACAGAGGAAACAAGTAAAAGAAAAGACTTCCAAGATAGGTCTTTATCTTATTATCAAAATATGTATCAAACTTTTAAACCACTTAATCAAATAAAAGTTTTAATTGCAGAAATTCATTTTCCAGAATATATAAAAAATTTAGAACAAGAAAAAATAACCATTTCTTCAAAATTAGAAACACTTTCTAATGCAAAAGCAAATGATGGAAAAAGAAAAGAACTTCAGGTTTCTTTAAATAGCATTACAAAAAAATTAGAAGACGCCATCAAAATTCAAAAAGAAGTTGGAGACAATTTAATTCTTTCAGGTGCTATGTTTATGCTGTTTGGAGATGAAGTTATCTATTTATTTAGTGGAAATTATAAAAAATATATGAATTTTAATGCTCAATATTTAATTCAATGGGAAATGATAAACTATGCAGTCAAAAATCATTATAAGCGTTATAACTTTTATGGAATTACTGGAAACTTTGATAAAAATAACAAAGACTATGGAATGTATGAATTTAAAAAAGGATTTAATGGTTATGTAATACAATTAATTGGTGAATTGCAACTTCCAATCACCTATCACTATAAATTGCATCATCTTTTATCATTTATCCGAAAAACCAAATAGAAAAGAGTGTGAAATGTATGAAATTTTGTCAATTAAAAGAGCAAGAATTTAGAGAATTTTTAAATAACCATCCTCAAAAAACATTTTTACAAACGCCTGAAATTGCTCAAATAAGAGAAAAAAGTGGATGGAAAAAATATTATGTTGGTGTAAAGGAAAATGATACTATTATATGTGCTACTATGATGTTATCTGCTGGAAACTTTTTTAGAAAAAAAGTATTTTATGCACCTAGAGGGGTCTTAATTGATTATGAAAATGAAACTCTTTTAATTTTCTTTTTTAAAGAATTAAAAAAGTTTATCAAAAAAAATCAAGGTTATGTATTTAAGATGGATCCTTATGTTGAATTAATTGAACGCAATGTCGACGGGAATATCATAGAAAACGGATTTAATCATACTAATATTGTTACTCACTTACAAAATATTGGCTTTTTAAAAACTAAATCTGAACAAGCTAATCTAATGTTCGTCCTTGATATCAATGGGAAATCATATGAGGATCTAAAGAAAGACTTTAGATCAAGCACAAGAAATATGCTGAATAAAGTTTTAAAATCAAATATTAAAATACGCGAATTAGAGTATGATGAACTGCATTTGTTTAAGAAGCTAACAGAAGAAACAAGTGAAAGAAAGCATTTTGGAGACAAATCTTTATCCTATTATCAAAGCATGTATCAACTTTTCAAACCCCTAAATCTAATTAAATATCTAATTGCAGAGTTGCCTATAGAAGAGTATATTGCTCATTTAGAAGAAGAAAAGAATTCTATTCTAAATAAATTAAATTTGCCTATAGAAGAACGAGCTAACAGTAAAAAAATTAAAGAGTATGAAACCTCTTTAACAAACATTGAAAAAAAATCAAAAGAAATCAAAAAAATACAATCAGAGGAAGGAAATATATTAATTCTCTCTAGTGGAATGTTCTTACTTTATGGAGATGAAATTATTTATTTATGTAGTGGAAATTACAAAAAATACATGAATTTTAATGCTCAATATTTGATTCAATGGGAAATGATAAACTATGCAGTTAATCACAATTATAAGCGATACAATTTTTATGGAATTACAGAATTCAAAGATAAACATCATAAAGATTATGGAATGTATGACTTTAAAAAGGGTTTCAATGGGCGAGTTGTTGAATTGATTGGGGGATTTGAACTTCCTATTACAAAACATTATTATTTACATAAACTTTTATCTTCAATTAAAAATATTGGAAAGGGTAATCATTAATGGAACAGTATACATTTATAGAAAATATTGAAATTAAAGAATATCAATCATTTATAATAAACTCCGAAGTTGTTTCCTTCATGCAAGATTTTAATTGGGCCTCTGTAAAAAAAGATTGGAAATCCTTTCGTTTAGGGTTATATCATAACAAGAAATTAGTAGCTGTAGGGTTGTTACTAATAAAAAAAATTATAAAAGGTATTTACATTGGATATTTACCTAGAGGTTTTGTTGGAGATTTATCAGATGAAAAAATAGTAAACAACTTTACAGAAGGACTAAAAAAAGTAGCCAAAGAAAATCATTGTTATATGATTAAAATAGACCCTAATTTTTGCTTTCAAGAAACAAGTATCTCTGAAATCAAAAAAAACGAAAAAACAGATATTCCCATTATACTTTCTAAAAATAGTGAACAATATCATAAAACTTTATTAGCTCATCATTATAAACATAAAGGCTATCCTAAAGAATTATCTAAAACTTTTCAGCCGAGATTTCATATGATGGTTCCACTTATTGACAAAGATTTCGAACACTTTACTGAAGAAGAATTCATAAAGTCATACAAAAGAAAGATACGAGATCGAATTGGCAATTATCACACCAAACGTGGAGTATTTTTTGAACACACCACAGATAAAAAATATTTAAATGATTTTATGAATATTATTAAAGAAACTGAAAAAAGACAAGATATCCATCTTAGAAATAAAGAATATTTTGAAATTATTATGAATAAGTTTCATGAAAAAGCAGTTTTATTTTTTGGCAAAGTAAATTTACACACTTATTTAAATTTTTTAGAAAACAATAATGGAAAACATGAAGAGATTCAACTAATAAAAAAGTTAATCGCATCTGGAAAAGATATTATGACGCTATCTGCTGCTTTTGTAATTATGCCAACTAATCAATCCGGCATCAGAATTTCAGAATATTTATATGCAGGAAATCAATTATTAGCCAATAAACTCCAAGTCTCTTTAGGATTAGTATTTGAAATTTGTAAATATTCTATAGAGCAAAACTGTTCTTATTGTAATTTAGGTGGTGTTGATGGGAATTTGAATGACCACTTATCTATATTTAAATCAACATTCAATCCTATTGTAATGGAATTCGCTGGGGAATATGATTTACCTATAAAAAAATATCTTTATTATCCAATTGAGATCTTTCTTCCTGTTCTAAAAAAAATTTACAAAATTTTCATAAAAAAATGAAACATTCTCTTGAGGTTTCATTTTTATTATCAAATTTTATTAAGCAATTTATTGTATAAAAACATTTACATAAATTTTTCTATAACTTCTGCTACAAAAGACTTATATTCAACTTCAGTGCTCTCTTCTGCCTCGATTAAGCAAAGCGGAGGAAATAAGACACACCACCAATTATCTCCTTCCCCTTTTCCTAATGTAATCAAAAGAGACTCATACATTCCAGCATCGTATGTAACTCCTTTATATTGTTTTTCAGGAAAATAGTTTTGACCGAAATGTACTTGATACGTCAGTGGATATTTTTCAACTGTTAATAATTGTTTTACTTTTGTTTCAATGTTTGGTAGTTCTAATATTATCTTTTCTCTCGCTTCTTTACTTCCTTTTGTATCCTTTAAAAGAGCGTACATTTCTTTTTGTACCAAATCTCTTACTTTTCCTTTTATCAACTGGTCATAGTCACTATTACTATTTGCCAAAACTCTTAGTCTTATCGCATCATCTGGTATTAATTTTTCAGCACTCACGTGTCCTACAATAATATAAAATAATAAAATCATTATAATCAAAGTTATAGTCTTTTTCATAAAAAATCGTCCCCTCTATTTCTTTTTGGACGATTTCACTTCATTTTATTCATTATTTATGATAACTTTCATTATTTTTTATTTTGTAAGCTCGATACAATTGTTCTAATAAAAGAACTCTAAACAACTGATGTGGAAATGTTAACTTTGAAAATGACAACAAATAGTTAGCTCGATCTTTAATATCTTGATGCAGACCATATGATCCACCAATTACAAAAACTAAATTTGATGATGATAAGAAAATAGAATTGATCATTTGACTAAAGTCTAAAGATGATGTTTCTTTTCCTTCAATTGCTAGTGCTATCACATAATCTTTGGTTTCTATATGCTTCATTAATGCTTCTTTCTCTTGAGCTAATATTGTAGGAATATGATTGCCTTCTACATCGGCTACTTCAACAATATTAAGTTTGGTATATTTAGACAATCTTTTTTGATACTCAGCTAGCGCATCTTTCCAATATTGCTCTTTTATTTTACCAACACACAAAATCTTAATCATACCTCTATCAATTCCGTTCTTTCCGTTTGTTTGGCTATATAAATATGTTCTATCTTTTTTTGTTTTTTCAATAAAGCATTATTTAAAGCTTCCAACGCTTTTTCTGGAGTATTATTTTCTTCACTTAAATGGATTAAAATAATTTTTTTCGTTTCTTCTCCCATAAACTTTGTAATATAGTTAGAACAATCTTTATTAGATAAATGCCCTATATCTCCTAATATTCTTTGCTTTACATTATATGGATAATTTCCATTCATTAGCATTTCTACATCATGATTACTTTCAATGATATATATTTTTTTATTCTTTAATTTGCTATGATTTTTAATATTTATATATCCAGTATCTGTAATATAAACAACGGATGATTTATCAGATGACAATATATAGCCATTTGAATCCGAAGCATCATGCGAGGTCTTAAAAATTTCTATAAACAGATCAGATATATTGAAATCTTCGGTTACTATTTCATAATTCAAAATAGGAAATAATACATTTAATTCCTCATAAATTTTAGGTGTTAAATAAAGTTTTGTTTGATATTTTTTTACGAAAACCCTAATACCACTAATATGGTCAGTATGTGTGTGTGTCACTAAAATTCCATTGATCTCTTTTGGATCCACTCCTATTTCTTTTAACTTTCTTTCAGCATATAAAGAAGTTGTACCTATATCAATTAAAAGCTTTACATGCTCTGTTTCGATATAAGTACAATTTCCTTTTGAACCACTTGCTAAAACGCAAATTTTCATTAATAAAAATTCAGTGGATTATGAGATCTGCTTCCGCCTCGATATGGGAATCCTGACCAAATACCAAAGTGAACATGTGGACCTGTTGCCCATCCTGTATCTCCTACTTTTCCAATAGTAGAACCACGCGCTACAGTTTGTCCTTTTTGAACTAATATTTTTGACATATGACCATAATAAGTATAATATCCATTATTATGATTAATAATTACATAATTTCCATTAATATCATTATAACTAGCAACTTCAACTGTTCCGTTATTCGCTGCATAAAGTGGTGAACCATACCCAGTTCCTGCAATATCGATTGCATCATGTAACTCACGTTTTCCATTTATTGGGTTTATTCTCCAAGCATAATAAGAAGTAATTGTCCATCCGCTTTGTGTTGGCCATTGCCAAGAAGTTAATGAACCTACATTTGGAACATAATGTGTCCCTCTTCGAATGACTTCATTAATAGGAACTTTTAAAATTTCTTTTCCTTTTGGCTCAATATAGCTAATTTCACCATTTACATATTTCATATTTTGTGAAACTCTATCTAGCCCTTTTTCTCCTTTGGTTTCTACAAATTCTTCTCCGATCATCATATTGTCGTCTTTTATAATTTCCTGTCCATAATTACTTTCATGATCTTCTACTGAGTAAACAATTTTAACTACACTAAGCTGAGGATCAGTGATACCTATAACAACTTCTTGGTTCGGATAAAGTAAACTATTTTCATTTGTAAACTCTGGATTTGAAATTAAAAATTCACCTATACTAATTTGATTATTAAAAGCAATCTTTTCAATTGTATCTCCCATCTGAACAACATATTTTTTTGTTGCACTATCTTTCCCAAATACTAAGTCATGTGTTAAATCTTCTGCTGACGTATAGATTCCTTCTGTTACAGGGATTTTCATTTCCTTAATTGTTTTATCTCCATCTATATAAACATCAGTTATAATACTTCCTGTTGTATCTATTGGAGTTTGCAAATTATTTTTATAAGCTTCATATTGTTCTTCACCGACAAATATTTTTACAATTTCTTCTGCCGCTTGGCTAAAAATTTCTTCATTAAGAACATAATATTTACTAATTTTTTCTTTCGTTTCGTTTTCGCTTTCAGCTGAAGCGACAGTCTGTCTAATTGTTACCTGATATCCTTTAATTGTAAATGGTCTCTGCTCTTTTATTTTATTGTAGATACTCCTTACAGAATCTAGTTTTTGATCGTATGTTGTAATCTTTTTTATTTCCAATCCCTCTGGGGCATAAACTACATCTACATTATACTTACGCTTTATTTGACTTCCTTCTCCATCAATATATCGTTCTAATGCTTTTTTAGATTTGACTACTCCAATCACCTCATCATCAAGATAAACTTGATAATAAGCATTTGGCTCTGTTAAGCTTTTATAATTAAATCCTAATAGAAAAACAGAACTTCCTATCAAAATGCAAGTCATAATAATTCCAAATTTTTTCAAACTATTCACCTACTCTTCTTCTCTGTTTGTCATATTAACAAATGTACTAGTATTTCTTCTGAAAATCAAATCAATTGTAGTCGTTGGACCATTACGATGCTTTGCAATGATAAACTCACTTTTACTAGTATTTTCATCAATAGAAATTTGTTTTGTATAGTAATCATCACGGTATAGGAAAGCTACAATATCGGCATCTTGTTCAATAGATCCAGATTCTCTTAAATCACTCAGTAAAGGTCTTTTATCATCTCTTCCTTCAACACTACGAGAGAGCTGCGCTAAAGCGATTACAGGAATTTCTAATTCCATTGCTAAAGTTTTTAAAGAACGAGAGATTTCTGATACTTCTTGCTGTCTATTTCCTGCATATTTTGCAGATCCACTAATTAACTGCAAATAGTCGATGATTACAATTCCCAATCCATCTTCTGAACTAGCTAATCTCCTACATTTTGCACGAATCTCTCCAATTGTCATTCCAGGTGTGTCATCTATAAATATTTTTGTTTCTGATAACCTACTTACAGCTTCATTAATTCGTTTCCAATCATTATGTTCAAAGCTTCCATTTCGAAGTTTATATCCATCAATTTGTCCTGCTGATGAAATCATTCTTGTTACAAGCTGCTCTGCCCCCATCTCCATGTTAAATAATGCAACACTTGTACTATTGTTTTTGGCTATATTCACTGCTAAATTTACAGCAAGAGCTGTTTTTCCCATTGCTGGACGAGCTGCTATAATAATTAATTCATTAGAATGAAAACCACTTGTTACCTTATCTAAATCATAAAATCCTGTTGCTAATCCAGTAACTTCTCCTTTTCTCTGCGACAATTTATCCAAATCAGCCTGTGTTTTTAATAATACTTCCTGAAGGGTTCTAAATTCTGATCCTTTTCTTGTTTTTACAACACTCAAAATCTTTTTTTCAGCATTGTCTAATATCTCGCTTAATTCTTCATTACCATTATATCCTTCTGTCACAATATTTGTCGCTTCTTCTATAAGTCTTCTTAAAATAGCCTTTTCATTTACTATTTTAATATACTCATCTACATTTGCTGCTGTTGGGACACTATTGATGACTTCCATCAAATAATCGACATCACCAATTTGTTTTAGCCATCCACGGTTAGATAATTCATCTGTTACAATTGTCAAATCAACTGGAATATTTTTTTCTAGCAAATCACTTAATACTGCAAAAATTTTAGCATGGGCATCCAAATAAAACAATTCTTTATTTAAAGATTCCACTCCTTTTTGCAAAGCATATTTTGATAAAAACATTGAACCCAATACAGATTGTTCAGCATCTAGATTATGAGGCATAACTCTTTCTGCCATTTTTCCACCTTATTTCTGTTTTACTAACTTTATTTTTAGTGTTGCTATTACCTTTTTGTGCAATACTACTTTTATTTGATGAACACCTAAGCTAGTTAAACCACTATCTATTTCAATAGCTTTTTTATCAATTTCATATCCAAGATTTTTTAATTCAGAAACAATTTGTTTTGAACTAACACTTCCAAATACACGATCCTGTTCTCCTGTTTTAACAGGAATTTCTATTGTCATTTTTTCCAATTTTTCTTTTACCATTTCACAATCTTTAATTTTTAAATTTTCTTGTAATTCCATTTCTGCTTGTTCTTTTTTTAAACGATTAATACCAGTATTTGTTGCTTGAATTGCATACCCATTTTTTATTAAAAAATTCATTCCATATCCATCTTTTACTTCTTTTATTTCTCCCTTTTTCCCCTGGTTCTTTACATCTTTTAAAAATATTACTTTCATTCTTTCACCTCTGATTCACTATTTCTATAATTCTATTTTTTACTTCCTCCATCTTAGCGTTTGCTAACTGAGCTGCTGCATCTGTTAAGTGGCCTCCACCACCTAAAATACTCATAATTTCCTCTACATTGACATTTCCTAATGATCTAGCACTTACTCCTATTACATTCTTCTCTAATCTTCCAATTGTAAAAGAAGCTTCCACTTTATCAAACTGCAATAATTGCTCTGCTATTTCAGCTAAATCTTTTGGAGTGTATATAGAATCATCCATCATACAAAGAGCCATATTCTCATTAATCATATCACTTTTATCAACAAAATAACTTCTTTTTAAATAGGCTTCTTTTGTTTCCTTTAATAATTCTTGTTTCAAAATGGAATTTGCTCCCATAGACGTCAGTATTGCTGCTGCTTCATATGTTTTTTCTGTCGTCTTTAATTTGTAATTACTTGTGTCAATTTCTATTCCTGTTATCATAATAGTTGCAATAATAGACTCTACTGTTTTATTTAAATATTTTAAATAATATACCATGAATTCAGTAACACTAGAAATGCTAGAATTAATATAAGAAAATTCAGTTTCTTTAATATAATTTGTACCTTTAATATGATGATCGAGTACAATTACATGTTTACAATTCTCCAATATTTTTTTACTCTCTACCATCTCAGCTTTATGAACATCTAATATAATCAATAAAGTGTTTTCTGAAATTTCTTGTAATGCTTTTTTTTCTGCTTTTTGTTTCACTTCAACTTTATTTTGTTGCAAGAACTCATACATTTTCAAAACAGATCTATCTTTTGGTTCTTCTGTATCAATGATATAGCATTCTTTTTTAAAAGAAGTTACAATTTTATACAAACATATTGAGGCCCCTAATCCATCTAAATCAGGATTTTTATGTGTCATAATACAAACATTATCATATTTTTTAATTAATTTTGTTAATGTGTGAAAAGCATCTATCATAACTCACCTCTTCATCTACAACATTTATTATACTATAAAAAGTTTTTTATGTCTTTAAAAAAGCAAAGAAAACTTTTTGATATAAAAAAATGTTATTTAAAATGTAGAAAAGAGTTCTAGATAATTCTTCAAAATGTTATACTTATTATAGCAATTTTTCACCTAAAAAAATAACTAAAAAATCAAGAGTTTTTCTCTTGATTTCAGGCTGTTGACAAAGTCGATTTTTCAAATCGGCTTTGTCACAGCCTTTTATATTTCCCACATCAAAGCATAAAAAAGGAACAAATTTAGGGATTAGGTGCCTAATATTTGCTCTTATTTAGACCTTTTTACCCACTTTG
>JAAWCI010000093.1 GCA_022793145.1 Bacilli bacterium
TATCCATTCTCTCTTTTAGAAAAAATATCTATCTACTCCTCTAAACAATAATTATATTTTTAGTATAACGTTAAATTTTCTATTCGTCAATACCTAAGCTGACTTTTTAAAAGCAATGCCAATTAATTCTAAAATCTTTGATTTATTTTCTTTCTCGGCTTCTATTTTACTATAAAATTGATCTAGTAAAGTTTGTTCTTCTATATAACTATGGCTAATGATTTGACCATTTCTTTCTTGATTTCTAGAAAGAAATCTTCCATATTCTCCTGCTTTATCTAATTCTGTATTTGTTACTACCATATAATTTGGATGTGTTACTTCTAAGACATCGGTTTTAATGACATTTCCAAGCAAATGCATCCGAGTTCCTATTCCATAGCAAGAAAGATAAATTCCATTTAAATGATCTTCTTCAAATGTTTTTACCCTAGAATCTGTGACCTCTATTTCACTGTGCTCTATTCTAAGATTTCCTTTTAAAGCTGATATTTTAACGCCATATCTTCCAATAAATGAACAGTTCCTATAAACAGTTGTTCCTGTAGATGATTGAAGTGTTAAAGCTGATAAACTTTCTATTCTATTTTTACTAAAAGACTGAATGTCAGATATAATAGAAATATCTCCAGAAGCTCTCATATTCATTCCCTCAGGCATTCTAAAATAACCACCATTAATAGAAAGAGATTCTAGGTTTTCTGTTCCAACAAATTCTTTTATTACTACTTTTGCTGCATCCAAGACAACACTTTCGCAAAGCCGATTCCCATTTATAAATTCTATAGAATTTCTTCTAGAACAAAATTCAAAGTTAAGTAGTGTACAATTCTGAAATACAAATGTACAATTTTCACATCCATCAGTAGAAAATCTTCCAATCAAGGTATCATCATGAATTACAATTGTTTTTCCGTATTGTTTTGACATATTTATGCCTCCTAACAAGCTGCCCTTTAGAAAGACATTATGATAATGTATCATTTTTTATGCATAGATGTCAAGATTTTTTTGTTTTTTTATGATAGAAATCAGAAATGGAAAATTGAATATCTGCACTATTGCTTCTTTTTTTGTCATATGCTTCACCATTTTCATTATTCAATTATTCCTTTAAAATCCCATATTAATATAAAAAGAACTTTGTTTTCCTCAAAATTCTCTATCTCAAAATTATAATTTTTAATACACAGTTTTTTTAAGTATTATATATTTATAAAATTTTTCTACTTGATTCACTATTTTTCATATGACCAGAATTAATTATATTTTCAATTTCTTCTAAATTCATATCTTTTGAAATTGCATCCTCATATCCATTTGCTACAATATATTTGCTTAGTGGCATAATCATTACTTCAAATTCATTTTTATCATTTTCTGAATGAGCTCCAACCCAGCCTTCTTCTACTTGATATACAAAATGTAATTGTTCTCCGTCTATAATAACAATAAATTCTTTTCCCTGCAAATTTTTATAACGATAAGCGGCTGGATCCTTTTGGTAAAATTGCAGAATTTGAACATAACTAGCTTCATCACTATGTACACTCGTTCTGCTCGAAGAAAACACAATAGGTTCTTCTGTATATTCAACAGATTCAGCCAATTCTTCATAATGAATTGTAAGATTTAGGCTTTCAGTTTCACTCTCTATTAATGTTCCAGATTTTACTGTATATCCGCCAATCAAAACTACTGTAGCTGCTACTCCAGCGCATAATCGTATTTTTTTATTTTTTAGCCATGCCATTAAATGATTATTTTTTTGAAAATTTAACATAACTATCCCTCTTTCAAGAAAATTATACATCTTTTTTATTTCTCTTTCAAGAAAATTATACATCTTTTTTATTTCTCTTTTTTATTTTGTAACCAAAATGCTTCAAATTATTCAATTACTTTATAAATAGTTATTTTTATTAATTTCCATTAGCAATATTCACTTTTCTAATATAAATTACATTTTACTATATAAGCTTCAATTTACTCTTCTACATGATCACAACTATTGCATTTTATCTTTTTATTTTTTTCTACTAACATACTTTTACATTCTGGACATTCTTTCCCAATTGGTTTATCCCAATATGCAGTCTTACATTTTGGATAATTGTTACATCCATAAAAAACTTTTCCTTTTTTCGTTTTCTTTTCTACAATTTTCCCCTCACAGTTTGGACAGTCCACTATTTCAACTACTGCTTTTGGCTCTGCTTTAATATATTTACATTCTGGAAAATTACTACAAGCTACAAAACTTCCATACTTTCCTTTTCTAATAACCAGCGGATGACCACATTCTGGACAAGCTTCCCCTGTTTCTTCCGCTTCTTTTTTGGGCATTGCATCAAAGGCATGTTTTACACTAGGCTCAAATTCTTTGTAAAAGTCTTCCAAAGTTTCATACCACACAATATCTCCATCTGCAATTTGGTCCAAATCTTTTTCCATATTCGCTGTATATTCTACATTGATTAAA
>JAAWCI010000037.1 GCA_022793145.1 Bacilli bacterium
AGATTTATCTTTCTTTAATTTTCTTCTTTCTTTTCTTGTCATTTAATCAACCACCTTTATTCTTTACTTAATTATATCATAAATGATGATTGCGAAAAATTTTCACTCCTTAGAGCTGAAATGATTTCTTTTTTCTTGTTTTTTTATATATCGTTTGCTATAATAAAAAATAGGAAGTGATAATGTGGAGAAAATAAGTGTAGTAATTCCTTGTTACAATGAGGAAGAAGCTATTCCATTATTTTATCAAGAGATATCTAAGATAATTGAAAAAATGAAAAAGAAAGTTACTTTCGAATTGATTTTCGTAAATGATGGATCAAAAGATAGAACTTTAGAAGAAATTAGAGAGTTATCAAAAAAAGATAAAAAGGTAAGATATATATCATTTTCTAAAAATTTTGGAAAAGAAGCCGCAATGTTAGCGGGACTTGAGTATGCTACAGGTGATTATGTAACTACGATGGATGTAGACTTACAAGATCCTCCTCATTTATTAGAAGAAATGTTGCGTCTTATTAAAGAAGAAGGATATGATTGTGTAGCAACCAAATCGACTTCTAGAAAAGGTTATTCATTTTTCCGTAAATTTTGTACAAAATGGTATTATAGAATTATAGGAGCGATTTCCAAAACAGAAATGGTAGCAGGCGCTAGAGATTTTAGATTAATGACAAGGCAAATGGTAGATGCAGTTATTTCTATGAAAGAATATAATCGTTATTCAAAAGGTTTATTTAGTTTTGTAGGATTTGATACAAAATGGATTGAGTTTGAAAATCAAGAAAGAGTAGCAGGGACAACAAAATGGAATTTTTGGAAACTATTTTCTTATGCTTTAGATGGAATTACAGCTTTTTCGACGGTTCCATTAGTTTTGTCTGCAATTCTTGGAATATTGTTTTGCTTTATTGCTTTTATTATGATTATGATCATTATTTTGAAAACTTTAATTTGGGGAGATCCAGTAAGTGGATGGCCTAGTTTAGCATGTATCATTTTCTTGGTAGGAGGTGTTCAATTATTTTGCACTGGAATTATTGGACAATATCTCGCAAAAACTTATTTAGAAACAAAACATAGACCGATTTATATAATAAAAGAAACAGAAAAGATGTAGTAAAAAGACTGCATCTTTTTTATGGAAGGAGAGAGAATATGAAAAAAATAAAGTTAGAAGAAAATGAAAATATTGAATGTAGTAATAAGGTAATACTATTAGATAATCCAACGTATGTATCTTTTTCATTAAATGCAAATGGCATTTATCTTCCTTCAATCAAAAAGGGAGATTATGTATATCAAGAAGAAAAAATAGCTATTAAAAAAGGAAATCATTTTCCCATTTTTTCTTCAGTCAGTGGAATTGTAGAAGTTGTAGATGCAAATAAAATTTTAATACGTAACGACTTTAAAAATCGAGTTAGAGAACATAATATTGTAGAGCATTCCTTAAATACATATACAAAATCAGAAATCTCAAATATATTATTTCAATTAGGAATTATGAATAGCTTAGATGAAGAAGAACCTTATAAAATACTAAGTGAAGCAGTAAATAAAACTTTGATTATAAATGCATTGCAGCAAGAAGCTTATATATATTTACAAACCTTTTTATTAAAAATAGAAAGAAAAGAACTTTTAGAACTAATGGAAGCTTTTTTGGAAATTTATAATTTTGAAGAAATTTTAATTGTAGTACCTAAAAACCAAGAATTGCTATTAGAGGAATGGAAACTATGTATTAAAGATAGTAACATAAAAATGGTTGAGATAGAAGAATACTATTCACTTTCGAAGACAAGAGAATTAGTGCGAGCAATCAAAAAAGTAACTTATAAAAAAACTCCAGCAGAAAGTGGAATTATAGTTTTTAATGTAAGTACTATGTTAGCTATTTATGGAGCTTTAAAATATAGGCGGCCTCAAATAAAGACAATGATACAATTTACAGGAAATATGTGGAAAAATAATTGTTATATGGAAGTTAGGATCGGAACCTCTTTACAAGAAGCGATAGAACAATTAAGTTATAAAAGAGCTAAAGATATTTTACTCTTGAAAGGAGGAATAGTAAGTGGAAATTCAATTAATATTAATGATTTCGTTATTGATACAAAAGCATTGGTTTTTACTGCATGGAAAGTTACAAACGAAACAAAACAGGAAAGTTGTACTAGATGTGGAAAATGCAGTCAAGCTTGTCCTATGAGTTTACATCCTGTCCTTATTATGGAAGCAATTTCAAAAAAAAGGAATTTAAGCAGATTTGAATTACAACGCTGTATTGATTGTGGAGTATGCAACTATGTATGTCCTTCTAATATTGACATTTATAAGCGCTTAAAAGAAGCAAAGGAGAATTTACTATGAAGCAATATATACAAGCTAAAAATATTTGTAACTACAACCAGAAAGATCAAACTTATCAAATGTTTATGAAAGTATTACTGATTATGATTTTATATCGTATTATGAAAACTGGGATTTTTCCATTTGTATTAGGGAAAATTAGTATTTTAGAACTTCTTTTACCTATTTTATTAATTATTAGCTGTATTTTATTATGCTATGGAGGATATTATGTTGGAGAAAACTTTTTATCTAAAAATCAATACAAGGAAGAAGAATGCTTAATGGATGGTATTTTATTAGGTTTATTACTCCCTATCAAAACTCCTTTTTGGATGATTTTAATAGCAGTTTTTTTAACTATTTTTATCGGACGGTATTTTTATGATAGAATTCCAATTGCAATGCCTTCTTTAATTGGTATTTTGGGAGTAATTGGATTTTCTATTTGGTTTCAAATATGTCATTTAAATAATTCAAGTATTAATTTCATTTTATTAGAATTTACTGAGACTTATCAACTAAATCAAATATCTTTAATTTCTGTCTATTTAGGCGGAATAGGAGAATGGATATCTAAAACAAGTCCTCTTTTATGTATTTTAGCCTTTTTATATTTAAGAAAACATATTAAATGGAGAATTCCAATTTATTTTATTGGAACTTATTTAATATTACTTATTTTCTCTAATTATTTTATTTCTAATTCATGGATAGATATTTTAAAAAACCTTGGAGTAGGAAATATACTTTTCTTAAGTTTATTTTGTGGAACAGATATGAGAACAACCCCAGTTACAAATGCTGGGCAAATATTATTTGCAGTATTTCTAGGAATATTTACTTATATTGGAACTTTTTTCTTTACTTCTTATTTGGCAATCATACTATCTATTTTAATATCTAATCTTTTTACGCCTTTATATGATTATTTTGGAAATTACTATGAATTAAAATATTGTAGTGAATATAGTAAATTATGAGATATATATTTTTAAGAGAAGCAAAGGCTTCTTTTTTCCACTTTAGGAATTTCTTGAACTTATCTTGTATCATTCTTATGAGTGAGGAAAAATTATCTACTTGACAGTATATAAGTTCCCTATTATAATGTAGATAGTTCTTCCTAATAAGGAGGAAACAAGATGCAATTAAGTGGGCAAACATTAACAAGTTATAAAGATAATAAAATATATGGTTTAAGATATGATACTATTTTTAAAAATGTCTTTTATAACAAGAAATGTTTAAAACAATTTTTCAAAGAGGTTTTTAAAGAACGTTTAGAAGATTTTCGGTATGTTGATAAAGAGCTATCAAAGGAAAATAAAAATTTGCGTTATAGAGTAAGTGATCTGGTGATAGAAACAGAAAAAAGAATTATTATTATTGAACTGCAGAATAAAAATTTAGAAAATATTGAGACAAGAAGTAAAATGTATGTATCTGGATTTTATGTAAGACAAAATCCAGGAGAATTTTATGAGAAAGTAAAGCCAGTGGAATTGTATTTGATCTTAAATTATCCATATCAAACACCTGCTGTATTAAAAGAATATGAAGAAATGAATAAAAAATATGAAGAACAATTTGGAAATTTATCAAAAATTAAGATTTGGAATATTTATGAAGCGTTAAAAATAAAAAAGGAAATCAATTATGATTATGCTAGACTGTTTAATTTAGATAATATTAAAAAACCTAGTTATGTTTTAATGGAATTGAAAGAAAGAGGATTTGAAAATTTTATAAAGCATATCGAATATTATAATTTAGATTATGGAACATATAAAAAATTGAAGGAGGAAGAAACAATGGAAATGAGTTTTGAACAAGCAACATCAATGATAAAATACAATGCAGAACAAAGAGGAGAGCAACGTGGAATTATAACAGGAAAATTAGAAACTGCTGTTTCTATGTTGAAAGAAGGTTTAGAAATGTCTCTGATAAAAAAAATAACAGGATTATCAGAAAAACAAATAGAAAAATACGCAAATTCAAAATAAAAAAAGCAGAATCTTATAAATTCTGTTTTCTTATGCAGCAATATCTTTGCTAACTTTGTTTAACGTTCTTAATTCTCTAGCACTCATTCTAATAGATTCACCATTATCTAAAGTTACTTTTTGTAGATTTGGTTTTTGAGCATGTCTAGTTGCTCTTAATGAATGAGATCTTCTATTACCAAATAAAGCTTTTTTACTTGTTACTTTTTTAGCCATATATTTGCCCTCCCTTATATATAGTTTTTTTCCTATGCCTTTCCACTTTATCATAACTTCTATTAATTGTCAAATATTTTGCCTTAAATTCCATATTTTTTCCATTGCATTCCCCCCTTAACTATGTTATGATTTTAGATGACAAGAAAAGAAGTGATAAAAATGATTTTACCAAATTTGAAAGAAGCAAGACAAAGAACTGACAAAGAAGTTATGGTTAAAACAGATGAATATTATGTAGCTGAAGAATTAAAAGAAATTGGAAAAAATAAAAAGTATTTTTTAAAGACCTATGGATGTCAAATGAATGAACATGATAGTGAAAATATCAAAGCAATTTTAGAAGAAATGAGCTTTATAGAAACTGATATAATGGAAGAAGCAGATTTCATCTTATTAAATACATGTGCGATTAGAGAAAACGCTCATAATAAAGTCTTTGGTATGGTAGGCAGAATGAAACATTTAAGAGATATAAAACCAGATTTAATTACAGGTATTTGCGGTTGTATGGCTCAAGAAGAGGCTATTGTAGATGAGATCATGAAGAAATATAAATGGTTAGATATTGTATTTGGTACCCATAACATTCATAGATTGCCAAAAATATTAAAAGAAACAATAGAAAAACAAAAACAGGAAATTGAAGTCTTTAGTATTGAAGGAGATATTGTTGAAAACATTCCAGTCAAACGTGATAGCAAATATAAAGCTTGGATCAATATTATGTATGGTTGTGATAAATTCTGCACCTATTGTATTGTTCCATATACAAGAGGAAAGCAAAGAAGCAGAACACCAGAATATATTTTGAATGAAGTAAAGGGCCTAATCAAAGATGGTTATCAAGAAGTTACATTATTAGGACAAAATGTAAATGCTTATGGAAAAGATCTGAAAATAGATTATAATATGGCAAATTTATTAGAAGATGTAGCCAAAACAGGAATTGCAAGAATTCGTTTTGTAACAAGCCATCCTTGGGATTTTACCGATGAAATGATCGAAATTATAAAAAAATATGATAATGTTATGCCATATATTCATTTGCCACTTCAATCTGGATCAAACAGAATTTTAAAATTAATGGGAAGACGTTACACAAAAGAATCGTATTTAGAACTATATAAAAAGCTAAAAGAAGCTCTTCCTTACTCTTCTATCACAACAGATATTATTGTAGGATTTCCAGGAGAAACAGAAGAAGACTTTAAAGAGACTCTAGAAGTCGTGAAAGAATGTGAATATGATTCTGCATTTACATTTATATTTTCGGCTAGAATTGGTACACCAGCCGCTAAAATGGAAGATCATGTATTATTAGAAGAGAAAGAAAATAGATTATATGAATTGAATGAACTTGTGAATGGATATGCAAAAAAAGCAAATGATAGATATTTGGGAAAAACAGTGCCAGTTTTAATTGAAGGAGTAAGTGAAAAAAATCCTTCCATGATGATGGGCTATACAGACACAATGAAATTAGTGAATGTGAAAAATGCAGCTGATTTTGTTGGAAAAATAGTGAATGTAAAAATAACAGATGTTAAAACATGGAGTTTAGATGGAGAACTTGTAGTCGATTAATTTACAAGTTTTTTCTTTTTTTACGTGATTCTATTGACCTAATAAACCCTAATTTGATAAACTGAAAGTAGGAGGGATAACCTATGACGAATCTTGAAAAAATAGACTTTGCTGTTTTGACTACATTAGGAGCACATCCTGATTACTCTGAGATTATGACGGAAATATTAACAAAAAAATTATTAGATAAAGATCCTTTTGTAACTGCTAAATATTTTTCTAGAGCGAATGATGCGAGAGCCCATATGATGGAAGTTAGTGATTTAGATTTGCTTTCAGAAGTAATAAAAAATGCAATAAAAACATCTTTTCTTTTAGAGCAGAAAGGTATTGCAACAATGGGGGATGCAACTTATTTAGACGGAGAAAAAGATAAGACTCTCTTTGGATCTACTGCGTGTAAATGGATTAGTAATGAGTTAGAAAAATATCCTAAAAAAAGTTTGGATGATATTTTAGAAAAACATCCAGAAATTCTACCTATTTTGGTATCTGTATTTGAAGAAACTAGATATGGAACAGATTCTGTCATAACAAAAGAAGAATTAGATAACCCAGATTTAATTCACTCTTTATTTTCTGTATTAAATAGAATTGAAAATGACATCCATTCTTATACTGAAGCTTAGAAGTAAGAAATTGTAATTTCTTATTTTTCTTTGTTCACTTTTTAAGGCTTTCGCATACATTAAAGTGAGAGGTGATAAAAAGTGGCATATAAAGAGATTGTAACGAAAGCAGTTATAGGAAAAGGGAAAAAATATTTCAAGAATAACTATAGCATTGAGTCCACTGATAACCCTACTACAGTATTAGGTTGCTGGGTAATTAATCATAAATTTAAAGGTTACAAATCTGGTGATAAAATTGGAGTAGATGGTTCATTTGATGTAAATATTTGGTATTCTTACGAGAACGATTCAAAAACAACGGTTGTAAATAAGAAATTTGATTACAATGATTTATTCAATGTAAAAACGAGAAATGATGTGGATTTGACTGGTGACACTGATATTATTGTACGCTCTTTAAAACAACCAACTTGTTCTAAAGTAAATATTTTAGATGGTGGTGTAATCAACTTTGATATAGAGAAAGAATTAGGTGTTGAAATTGTAGGAGAAACAAAAATGAAAATAGCAATCGAAGAGGAAGAAGATCCATGGGACGAAATCGATGATGAAGTAACAGAAGAAGTAGAGCAAGAAATTGAGAATAGTGTAACTGAAGACTACATAAAATAAAGTGTCAACCAAAAAGTGTTGACACTTCTTTTTTTGTATGATATACTGTTTTACAGTGAAACGGAGGGATAATATGGCAGTTAAATTAAGACTAAAAAGAATGGGATCAAAAAAGAAACCTTTTTATCGTATTGTAGCAGCTGATTCAAGAAGTCCAAGAGACGGAAGATTTATTGAAAATGTTGGAACTTATAATCCAATTACTGAACCAGCAGAAATTAAAATTGATGAAGAAGTAGCTATGAAATGGTTAAAAGATGGTGCAATTCCTACTGATACAGTGAGAGATTTATTAAAAAAACAAGGTATTTTAGAAAAATTCCATCAAATGAGAATGAGTAAGAAAGCATAATTATGGATTTAGCAGAATTAACCTCTTACTTAGTAAAAAATTTAGTAAGAGAACCAGAAATGGTATCAGTAAAACAATTTGATGATGAGGAAGACCTTATTACAATTCAAGTATTGGTTAGTAGTGATGATATGGGAACTGTAATAGGTGCAGGCGGAAAAATAGCGAATTCTATTCGTACAATTGTACAAGCTTCAGCTTCTATTCATTACCAGAAAAAAGTAAAAATTAATATTGATTCTTTTTAGAAGCAAGAAATTCGCTTCTTTTTTCTTGTATAAACCACTACTTTATACTATAATATTAAATAGATAGTGAGGTATTATATGGATTATAGCAAAATGAAAATACCACATCACGTTGGCATTATTATAGATGGAAATGGAAGATGGGCAGAAGAACATGGCAAAAAAAGAAGTTATGGACATAAAGCAGGAGCAGAAAAATTTGAAAAACTAGCACTTCATATTTTTAATACTGGAGTAAAAGTTTTAAGTGCTTATGTTTTTTCTACTGAAAATTTTAAAAGAAGTGATGAAGAAGTTCATAATATCATGGAATTGTTTGTAAAGAAAACAAAGCAGTTAACAAAAATATATCAAAAAAAGAACATTAAAGTTTTGTTTTCAGGAAGAAGAGAACCACTAAGTAAAGAAGTACTAAAAACCATGGATGAAATTACAGAAATGACAAAAAATAATACAGATGGTATTTTGAACTTTTGCTTAAACTATGGTGGCCATTCAGAAATTGTTGATGCTACTTTAAAAGTTTTCAAAGATTTAAAGGAAAATAAAATAATTGAAGACGATGTAGATGAAGAATTGTTTGGCCATTATCTTTATCAAGATTTACCACCAATTGATTTCTTGATTAGAACAAGTGGAGAATATAGAATCAGCAATTTTATGTTATGGCAAGCTTCTTATGCAGAATTTTATTTTCCAAAGATTTATTTTCCAGATTTTAATGAAGAAGAATTTGATAAAGCAATTTTAGAATATACCAAAAGAGATAGAAGATTTGGAGGAATTGATTATGAAAAAAAGAATTCTTAGTTCTATTATCATGGCAATTATTTTAGTTCCACTTTTCTTAAAAGGCGGAATTGTGTTTACCTTAGGTGTTTATTTCATATCTTTGCTTGCATTAAAAGAATTTTTAGATATGAAAAATACAAAAAAGGAGCATCCAGAGTTTATTAATTTTATTAGCTATATGATGTTGACTCTTTTAATTTTCTTTAATGTGAGTGGAGAACATTCTAAAGAGATACTAGTCTTGACAATGGATTTTAGAGTTGTAGCAGGCTTATTTTTGACATTTTTAATTCCAACTGTTTTATATCATGATAGAAGTAAATATAGTATTAATGATGCCTTTTATTTAATTGGAGGAATCTTCTTTTTAGGAACTTCAGTATCTTTATTTATTCTATTTAGAGAAAGAGAATTCGCACTGTTAATTTATTTATTATTAATTACAATTTTTACTGATACTTACGCTTTTTTAACTGGATTATTGATTGGAAAGCATAAATTATTAGAAGAAATATCTCCTAAGAAAACTTGGAAAGGTACATTAGGAGGAACTATATTTGCTGTCTTTGTAGCAGTTAGTTTCTATCATACAGTGATTAATCCTGAAACCTCAATATGGAGCTTAACTTTAATTACAACATTTTTATCCTTTTTAGGACAACTTGGAGATTTATTCTTTTCTGCAATCAAACGTTACTATGGAAAAAAAGATTTCTCTAATATCATTCCAGGTCATGGAGGAATATTAGACCGTTTAGATAGTATTATATTTGTAGTGTTGGGTTATGTTTTCTTTATTAGCATTTTATAGAAAAGAGGAATTTTAATGACAATTATATATTTTATTTTAATATTAGGAATTATTGTTTGTATTCACGAGTTTGGACATTTCTTATTTGCCAAAAAAGCGGGAATATATGTCTATGAATTTTCTATTGGAATGGGTCCAAGGTTGATTAAGTGGAATAGAAAGAACGATGAAACTGTATATTCAATTAGGTTACTTCCAATAGGGGGATTTGTTCAAATGGCAGGAGAAGACCTAGCCGCTGATGAAAAGTCTGAAATTCCAAAAGAAAAGATGATGCAAAACAAAAAATGGCATCAAAGATTTTTGACAATTGTAGCAGGAGTAATGTTTAACTTTATTCTTGCCATCGTATTATTATTTATAATTGCCCTTATTCATGGAGCGCCTTATTTAGGAACTAGAGTTGGTGCGGTAGAAGAAAATAGTCCAGCAGCGGTGGCAGGTTTAGAGGCTGGCGATAAAATTGTCAAAGTTGGAAATAAAAAAGTAAGTAATTCCGATATACTAATGTTAGAACTTCAGGTGCAAAATGGAAAAGAGACAACTTTTCTTGTAGAAAAAAAAGATGGAAAAAAGAAAGCGATTGTAATATCTCCTAAAAAAGTAACTGTAGATAAAAAAGAAGGTTACCAATATGGATTCGGTTTAGAAACAAAAACAGAAAAAGGGATCATTGGAGCAATTCAATATGCATTTGGGAAAACGATTAGTTTAGTAGAACAAATGATTTTTATCATTGGATATTTATTTACAGGAAAGCTTGCTTTAAGTAGTTTAGCTGGTCCAGTTGGAATATTTCAAGTAGTAGGAGAGACAGCCAAAACAGGAATTTTAAATATCATTTATTTAATTGCATTTATGAGTATCAATGTCGGATTTTTAAATTTACTTCCAATTCCAGCATTTGATGGAGGAAGATTACTATTCTTAGTGATTGAAAAAATAAAACGGAGTCCAGTAAGTCCAAAAGTAGAAAACACAATACATTCTGTTGGATTTATTTTATTGATGATTTTAATGGTAGTAATTACTTATAATGATATTTTAAGATTATTTCATTAAAATAACTTGACCTTCTCCTTAGGGAAAGGTCTATATTTTTATATAGAAGGGAGGAAATGATATTTTTATATCATGAAAGATTATGTTAAAAGTAGAGAATGTAACAAAATATTATGGAGATTTTTTAGCAGTAGATAATTTATCATTTACTGTAAAACCTGGAGAAATATTTGGATTGCTCGGAGTAAATGGAGCAGGAAAAACAACAACATTTAGAATGATTATGGGGCTTTTAGATCCTACCCAAGGAAAGATTACATTGGATGGAAAAAAGATAGACTATGATGTGACAGATAAAATTGGTTTTTTAACAGAGGAAAGAAGCTTGCTATTAAAAATGACAGTGAAAGAACAATGTTTATTTTATGGAACTTTAAAAGGTATGAAAAAAAAGGAAATAGAAAAAAGACTAGATGAATTATTAGAGCGCTTTGAAATACCAGAATATAAAGATAAAAAAATCAAAGAGCTTTCAAAAGGAAATCAGCAAAAAGTACAATTCATTACAGCTATTTTAAATGATCCCAAATTACTTATCTTAGATGAACCATTTAGTGGTTTAGATCCATTTAATATTGAACTTTTTAAAAAAGAAATTGTAGAAATGTCTAACCGCGGAAGTATGATTATATTTTCTTCACACAGAATGGAACATGTAGAACTATTTTGTAAAAAATTAGTAGTCATGTTAAAAGGAAAATCTGTATTGGAAGGATATTTATCTGATATCAAAGAACAATATCGTAAAAAGAATATTCTGATCAAGGGAGATGTTAAGAAAAAAGAACTTGAAGCAATTGATGGTGTTGTAGAGATTATAGAAAAAGCGGATGAATTAGAAGTTAAAATTGAAGAACAAAAGATTGCTACTAAAGTCTTTGAAACAATTTCTAGCCATAAAAAAATTACAAAGTTTGTAATTGAGGAACCATCTTTAAATGAAATCTTTGTAGCAAAAGTAGGTGAAAATTATGACAAGTAAATTAAACTATTTAATTGGTGTTAGTTTAAAAAGAAAAATTAAGACGAAATGGTTTGTGATTGCTAATATTATATTAGGAATTATTATAGCAGGAATTATCAATATTGATAGTATTATCATGTTATTTGGAGGGGACTTTAATAATAAGACTCCACTTTATGTCATTGATGAAACTGGTGTTGCTTATGAATTATTTGAATCTCAAATAAAAGAAATGGATATCAACTTAGCAGGAAAAGAAGAAGGAAGTTATGAGATTAAAAAGTATGATAAAAGTATAGAAGAAGCCAAAAAAGAAATTGAAAAAGATAAAAAAATTATTGTAGTCTTATTACAGGAAGATAGTAAAAATACATTAAAAGCAACGATTGTATCGGAACAGTTTCTAGACACCTTAGATACTCAAGTATTAACAAGTACTATTAATACAGTAAAAGTAGCACTTGCTCTTTCTAACTCTAATATTAGTAATGAAGAAATTGCCGCTATTTATTCTAATGTAACGATTGAAAGAATTTATTTAGATGAAACAAAAAAATCAGAAGATGAAAATATGGAAATTATTGTAACGACCGTATTTCCAGTCGTTATCTTACCATTTTTTATGTTAACAATGTTTTTGGTTCAAATGATTGGAGCAGAAGTAAATGATGAAAAAACAACAAGAGGAATGGAAATTATCATTTCTAATGTAAGTCCTAAAACTCACTTTTTTGCAAAAGTAATTGCCGCAAATTTATTTGTCTTATTTCAAGGATTATTGCTAGTTTTATTTGTACTATTTGGACTATTTATTCGCCAAATAATAGGAGGAAACTCTATTGTGAATGGACTTGGAAGTGAAGTAAGTAAGGTAATTACAGGACTAGGAGAAACTGGACTTGCAAGTAAATTTATTTATATTATTCCGCTTTCTTTACTACTTATGATTTTAACTTTTATTGCTTATTCTTTATTAGCAGGAATACTTGCATCTATGACAACCAATACAGAAGATTTTCAGCAATTACAAACTCCAATTATCATTATTTCATTAATTGGTTATTATTTGGCAATGATGGCAGGCGTTTTTGAAGGAGCAACATTTATTAAAATATTAGGATTCGTTCCATTAATATCTGCTATATTGGCTCCATCGCTATTAGTCTTAGGAGAGTTTGGAGTAATAGAATTTATAATTTCCATTATACTAGTAGTTATAACAAACTGGTTATTGATTAAATATGGATTACGAATCTATAAAGTTGGAATATTAAATTACTCTTCTAACGGTTTATGGAAAAAAATGTTTAAAGCGTTGAAAACAAAAGAATAGAAGCATAGGAATATGTTTCTTTTTATTATAAAAATTTTATTGATGGATATCTTTTCACAATTTAGTGTAGAAACACTTAATCATAATATATATTTTTTGAATGTCATCTCTTATTTGACAAAATAATTATTTGTTCTTTGATATGATAATGATCATAAAGAGGTGAAAAAAATGGCAAAACGTTTTAAAGCAAAAAAGAGAAGAACTCTAAAAACAAGACTGTTATGGTTTTTGTTTATCTGTTTGATGTTATTTGTTATATTAGCAACCATATTTAAAAACTTTAAATTAGCAACAACCAATGAAGAATTTATTAAAAATCTCTTGGAAGATTCTAATTATCACCTAAAATATAATAAAACTGGTTCTAGGATTATAACGAATATCAGTAATTTTTTATCATCTTTTAAAATCAATGAGCCAATTACTATTTTAGAACAATCATTAGGTTATACATTTACAAGTTCTAATAAACCTGTGGAAACCAAAAATGAAATAAAAATGGTATTTCGTAAAAATGATGTAGATGACTTAAAATTGCCAACAGGGCCTAGAGTGTATATTTATAGCACACATTATAAAGAAAGTTATGCAGCAAACAATTTAGAAGATTATAATATTACACCAAATGTCAAAATGGCATCTTTATTATTAAAAGAAAAACTGAATAAATTAGGAGTTTCAACAATTGTAGAAGAAGCAGATCTTGAAGATTTTATGGCAGTTAATAATTGGAATCATTCACACAGTTACGAAGCAAGTAGATATTTTGTAAAAGATGCTTTATCAAAAAATCCCAATTTAGAACTGATCATAGATTTACACAGAGATGCAGTTTCTAAAAAGAGTTCAACTGTGGATATTGACGGTACAAGCTATGCGAAAATCTTATTTGTATGTGGAAAAGAAAATCCAAATTATGAAAAAAATTTGGAACTCATGAATAAATTAAATAATAAAATTAAAGAAAAATATCCTACTTTAACAAGAGGAATTATGACACATGAGGGAAAAGGCTATAATGGAGTTTACAATCAAGATTTGAATGCTAATATTATTTTATTAGAATGTGGTGGAAATGAAAACAATATAGGAGAAATCACAAATACACTAACTTTAATAGCGCCTATTATTGCGGAGATGCTAAATGAAAGCTGAAGATAGAGTAAAAATTTATAATAAAATTTTCAAATATATTTTTTGGCTTCTTCTACTAACTTTTTTAACTTTATATTTTTCTCAAAGTACAGGATATTATGAATTTAAACAACAAAAAAAAGTGATTTATACTGCAGAACAAATAAAAAAATTTGAAGCAGATGTTGCATCAGGAAAAGATGTTCATATTGAAGATTATATGGAATCTACAAATAAAGATTATAGTAATAAAGCCTCAGATATAGGTCTTTCCTTTTCAGAAACATTAGGAAATATTGTGAAGTCGGGAATAGAAGGCTTCTTTGATTCTATCAATAAGATGGTAGAAGAATAAATTTTATGTTATACTAGTATTAGGTGAATTTATGAAAACAATAATGGTAGATATGGATGAAGTTTTATGTATTGGAGGCCATTTAGGAATTGTAAATAAATTTCTAAATACATCTTATAAAGTAGAGGATCTTCCAGGATATTATACAGAAGATATGCTTCCAAAAGAGCGATTACAAGAATATTATCAGTTTTTTAAAACAGAAAATCCATATCAATATGCAGAAATAATACCAGATGCAAGAGAAGTGTTAGAAAAACTATCTAAAAAATATCAACTTTTGATTTGTACCGCTTATTATAGTGATGTTTATGATATGGAGCAAAGTCATTGTTTAATTGATAAATATAAATGGTTGCAGCAGAATTTTCCTTTTATTAGTCCTTATCAATATATTTTTATCAATGATAAAAGCTTGTTAAATTGTGATATAAAAATTGATGATCGATTGTCTAATTTAAAAGGTTATGGAGAACAAAAATATTTATTTGATTCTTACCATAATCAAGAAATTTGCGATGAAGAATTGGAAAAAGAAGGAGTTATTCGAGTATCTGGTTGGAAAGAATTAGAAACGATTTTATTGAAGGAAGAATAGGATAGTTCTATAAATGAAATCTCAAAAAATTTAAAAAAAACTCTTGAAAAAAATATTAATTATAACGTAATAGAATGAATGCAGTAAAAAATAAAAAAAAGTAGACTTACTTGTTTTTCTATTCACAGTTGCTTTCATTACTATAATTTAAAAATTACTAAGATTATTTCTAGTGGTTTTTTAATATTATTCCAGAACTAAGAGATACTGGAGATAGAATTTTTGGAATCAAATAAAATCATAGAATTATCTATGATTTCAGACTGTTGACAAAGTGGTATATTCAAAAAGAATATGCTACTTTTTTTATCTTGATTCTTATAATTTTTTCTATTTTTACTAAAATGAGTGAAATAATGCCATTAT
>JAAWCI010000038.1 GCA_022793145.1 Bacilli bacterium
AAATTCATAAAAAAACGAGATATTTATGACTTAATTTGGTTAGATAAAGTCTATCTCGTAACTATATTATACTATAACATTTATAATTTTAAAAGACTGTTCACAAAAAATTATTTGTCAACAGTCTGAGATTAAAATACTTTACATTTTAATCTTTTCTTTTTTTAAAAATGATTGAATTTTAAAATTGAGTTTTGTTATAATGAAAATAGGAGATGATATAATTGATTAAATTTATAGAATATGGATGCGGGAAAATGAGCATTCATACCGTAAAATATGCTTTAGAATGTGGAATGGAATTAGTAGGTGCAGTAGATATTAGTCCAAATCTAATAGGAACTGATTTTCATGGAGTTAAGATAGTAGCACCAACTGACTTTGAAAATTTATTAAAAGAAACAAATCCTGATATTGTCATTGTGGAGACGATGAGCTTATTAAGTGATTTAGATGAAGTACTTACAATTTGTGCAGCGAATGGAGTAAATGCAATTACAACTTGTGAAGAAGCATTTTATCCAAGTGTTTCGAATCCAGTTTTAACAAAGAAACTTGATGAATTAGCCAAGCAAAATAACTGTACTATTACAGGAACTGGATATCAAGATGCTTTTTGGGGAAATTTAATTACAACTATTGCAGGAGCAACACACGGAATTACGAAGATAAAAGGTTCTTCTTCTTATAATGTAGAAGACTATGGAATTGCTTTAGCAGAAGTTCATGGAGCAGGATTATCTTTAGAAGAATTTGATCAAAAAATTGCAAGTGCTGATAAAATTAGCAAAGAAGAAAGACAAGCGCTTATTAATTCTGGAACTTATACACCATCTTACATGTGGAATGTAGTGCCATGGATCGCTGATAAAATGAATTTACACTTAGTAGATATGACTCAAACTTGTGTTCCTTTGACTCATGATAGTGATATAGAATCTTCTACTTTAGGTATGACAGTAAAAGCAGGTATGGCAACTGGTATGTCAGCAATTGTAACAGGAACAACAGAAGAAGGGATTACAATAGAAGCAGAATGTATTGGGAAGGTTTATGCACCTGGAGAAGTTGACACAAATGATTGGACAGTAATAGGAGATTCTAGTACAAGATTTGTTGTTAGTGAACCAGATACCGTAAGACTTACATGTGCAACTATTGTAAATCGTATTCCAGATGTAATCGCATCAGCACCAGGAGTAGTTCCAACTTCTAGAATGGGAGAATTAAAGTATTTAAAGTAATTATTTAGGACATATATTTGTAAAAATATATGTTTTTTATTTTTTCTCTTTTAAAAATATGATAAACTTATATTAAACATTATGATCGTAGTAGGGAGAAATATATGAATAGTAAATATGCAGTTCAAGTAGATAATATTTGTCAAGTTGTTTCCATAAAAGGACAAAAGAAAAGGATTTTATCAGATTTAAATTTATCTGTGAAACAAGGTGAATTTATTGCTATTGTAGGATGTTCTGGGGCAGGAAAAACGACGTTAATGAATATTTTAAGTGGCTATCATAAACCAAGTAGAGGAAATATTTATATTGATGGTTTAGATCTATTTGAAGAAGAAAATTATTTTAAAGGAAAAATTGCTTATGTACCTCAACAAGAGATTTTAGATCCAACATTGACATTGCAAAAATCATTAGAATATTCTTTATTGCTTCGCATTAAAGATATTTCTAAAAAGCAAATAAAGGAAAGAATCAATTACATTCTAGAAATTTTAGAGCTTTCTCATGTTAGAAATACGTTAATCAGAAATTTAAGTGGTGGAGAAAAGAAAAGGGCTTCTATAGCAACAGAAATGCTTAGTGATCCTAATTTATTTTTATTGGATGAACCAACAAGTGGACTGGATGCTAATATTGAAAAGAAAATTATGAAGAAACTAAGAGAAATAGCAAATATGGGAAAAACAATTATTATTACAGCTCATACAGTTTCTAATCTGCACTTATGTGATAAAATTTTATTTATGGGAAAAGAGGGGAAAGTTTGTTATTATGGTTCTTATGAAGAAATACTTCACTATTTTAAGGTAAAAGAATTTGTAGATATTTATGATTTATTAAAGGATGATACTGATAGTTGGTATTTGAAATATAGAGAGAATGAAAGTCAAATGCTGATTGACAAAACTTGTATAAAAGAGAAAAGAAAACAAGCTGGATTTGTTTCTCAAGTAAGTACTCTAGTAAAGCGTTATATATCATCTTTAATCAACAATAAATTTATGTTAATTCTTTTGTTAGGACAAGCTATTATGATGGGATTTTTAATTTGTTTAGCAACTGAAAAAAATTGTTTATCAAATCCTGTTACAGCATCTATGATTTTTGTGGCATTTACATTAGCCGCTGTATGGTTGGGACTATTTAATACTATACAAGAAATTGTCAAAGAAAAAGATATGCTAAAAAAGGAATATATGAGTGGTTTAAAATTTACATCTTACATGGTATCAAAAATTATTATATTTTCTATTTTGTGTCTTTATCAATCAATCGCTTGTGTTTCTATTGTTTACTTTCATTTAAATCCAAGACCTGATACAGTGTTAGTTACAAATACACTTGTAGATCTGATTATTAATTTTTTTCTAGTTTCTTTTTCTACAAGTATGATTGGAATATTTATTTCATCATTTGTAAAGGATACAAAAACAACTTTAATTCTATCTCCTTTATATATGATGATACAAATGCTTTTTTCGGGTATGTTTATTCCTTTTATCGAATTTACTAAAAATATTTCTTATTTTGTAATTGCTAGGTGGGGTTATGAAAACTTTGGAACTATTAGCAACTTGAAACAATATCAAGTGACAGAACCTTCTAAAGATTTCTTTCTTTTTCAATCATCTCATGTTCTAAATATATGGTTTATATTTATAGTCATACTTGCTTTATTTTTAATCGCTAGCATTGTTACAATTAAACTAAATATTTTAAAGCAAGATCGTAATTATTTAAAATTCCATAATAAGAAAATAGTAGAAGAATAGGGAAGTTTAAAACTTCCTTCAGACTGTTGACAAAGTGGTATATTCAAAAAGAATATGCTACTTTTTTTGTCTTGATTCTTATAATTTTTTCTATTTTTGCTAAAATAAGTGAAATAATGCCATTATTTGAAGACTTTTTCCATCTCCAATT
>JAAWCI010000006.1 GCA_022793145.1 Bacilli bacterium
CGATCTTTTCTGGGCATACCGTTTTTCTTATATTGAAAGAATTAAGTTTGAAAATGAGGATAAAAATGGGACGGCTTGGCTACAAGGGGCTTATATATATGAGGCAGTATCGATTGCACTTGCTAATGCTTTTAGTAAACAAAAATTAAGTTATTCTAAATTACCTTATGGAGTAAAAGTAGAAGAAGATAAAGAAAAGATGTTAGAAGTGCAAGTAGCTGAAATTAAAGCAAGAATAAAACAAATCAATAAAATAAAAACAGCACTTCCAGAAAGGGATAATACACCTAGGGAGGTGAAAGAATGAGTAAAGAAATGAATATAGAAATAAATTTAGATTCAAAAAATTGTACAGTTGGATTAAAAAAATTAAATAATCAATTAATAGGAGTAACGAATTCAATAGCAGAAACTACAAATCAGTGCGCTTTATTTAAAGATGGAGCATCTACTGCTATAAAAAGAGTCACACATGCTTCTAGTTCCTTGAAAGAATTTCCTGAAGTTTTAAATACTATAAGTAATAATAGCTCAAGATTGTCTAATAATATAGGAAATGTAGATACAAGTCTTTATCAATTGTCGGCTTCGATTCAGGCTACAAAAAATAATAGTATAAATTGGGGAGAAGTATTGTCTACCATTTCTGAAGTATCAGAAGTCATATCTTCTATATCAGGAGTAATATCATTTATTCCTGGAAAGATAGGAGCAGCAGCAAAAGTTATATCCGCTGTTAGTGGTGGTATTAGTGCTTTAACCGGATTTGCTGCTGAATTTGTAAAAACTTCTTCACAAATGACGAATGGTTCTTATAATGTGGTAGAATCATTAGGAATATTGCAGCAAATTTCTAAAGAAAATTTGGAACTTGATTTAGCACAAATTAGTAGAACACAAGAATTAAGCACAGAATTAGGAACTTTAGTAGATACAAATGGAAAAGTAAAGGTTGGATATGAAGAGAGAGCCAATTCTATTTTAGTAAATTTAAATGAAGCATGCGGAACAGAATATCAGTTAATTGATGGAGTAATTACAAAAAATGGAGAACAAGTTACATCTTACCAGGAAGTAAAAGATTCGATAGAAAGTATTATTACTATAAGAAAGGCACAATCTGTTCTTAATGCGTTTGAGGCGGAATATAATACTAATTTATTAGCCCAAAAAGATTTAGTAGGACAAATCAATGAGGAACAGGAAAGGCATAAAACTAAATTAGAAGAAATTTCTGGACATTATGAGGAATATTTAGATCAGGGGATGAGCGCATATGATGCGATGAAAAAATGTGAAAGTGAAGCAAATACAGAAACTGAAAGACATAGAAAATCTTTACAAGATTTACAAGGACAATATGATAGCAACCATAAAAGTGTTGAAAAGTGGGAAAATTTACAAGCAGCAGTAATAAGTGGAAATGTAGAAGAAGCCGAGAGACTTACAAAAGGATTTGTAGATACATCTTCTACTAGTTATGATACTTTATTCAAAGATTTGAGTACATCTTCTTCTATCACAAAGCAGGAATTTGATGAAATATTTAAAGATATAACTAAAACACATACTTTAAAATTGGATGCGGATACAGAAAAAGCTTGCAGAAATATTATCTGTATGCCAGATAAGATAGGAACAATTAATGTTCGAACTCAATATACTCCATATCATTTCTATAATGATAAAAATTATAAAGAAAAAGGTGGAGTTTATGTAAATGGCTCATGGTCAAGTATTCCACAATATGCAAATGGTGGGTTACCAAATCATGGAACAATGTTTATTGCAGGGGAAAGAGGAGCTGAAATAGTAGGACATATTAATGGAAGAACAGAAGTCTTAAATCGTTCTCAAATTGCTAGTTCAATATATACAGCAGTAGCAACAGCTATGAGTCAATATAGTGGAACAAATCAAGATATAAGAGTGTATGCAGAAGAAGGATTAATTGTAGAAAAAGTATCAAAAGGAATTAATCAGCATGTAAAACAGACTGGCTCATTGCCATTTGTTATTCCAATATAAAAAATAATATACATCTGTATATTATTAACTAGTTATTTTTCTGTTTCTGTACAGGAATAAGACTCTTTTGTATCATATTCTTTTAGCCATTCTTTATATGATTTTTCATAAGCATAATTTTTTAAAAGCATAGTTACGTTTTTATCATTTCTAGTTATTATTAAAGTTTTTTTTGGATCATTTTTGCCTGTGGTAGATGAAGATTTTAATTCTTCTTCGTAATCTATAGCCGCAGAAAGTGAATCAAATGTACTTATATATTGGGCTTCGAGAAGGTAAACTTTATTTCCTTTACTATAAACTGTGACAATATTTTCCTCATCATAACGTTTGCAAACCGTGACTTTATCATATTTTTTTCCACAACCAGTAAATAATAGCAAACTACAAGCTGATAATAACAATAATTTTTTCATAATTTTTTTCCTCCATAATTATGTATAAATCATATCATAATATATGAAAAAAGTAAACGAATGTTGAAATAATAAATGGGCTTATATTGGGCGACAAAAAAATATTTATAGCAGAGGAAAGAGGAGCAGAAATAGTAGGACATATTAATGGAGGAACTGAAGTTTTAAATAAATCTCAAATAGCAAGTACAAATACACAGCAGTAGCAACAGCTATGAGAGAGTATAGTGGAACAAATCAGGATATAAGAGTGTATACAGAAGAAGGGATTAATTGTAGAAGAAGTATCAAAGGGAATTAATCAACATGTAAAACAAACAGCTGTGTGTCCTATAAGGATTCCAATATAAAAAGCTACTGTTGAGTAGCTTCTAGGGATTTTATTATATCATCATATAATTTTTTCTCTTCATCTGCACTAAATTTTGTAGAAAGTCTAATAATAACTTTTCCTTTTTGATGAGTATATCCAGCAGTTTTTCCCCAACTGATTAAATAATCATATCGTTTTTTGGCATCTTTAGTATTTTCATAAGTTTCTATGGAACCTCCATAGGTGACACCTTTGTCACATGCATCTTGAGTATCACTTTCTGATGTTACATCGGTTTCAGAATGGGTAAAATATAATGCTCCATTATATCCACCTTTTCCATCATTTAGGTTTCCATTTGGATCATGATTAGGAGTTACCATACAAATGCTAGAAATATCTTTTATATTAGTCAGACTATTTTTAATAGTATTAATATTGGGATTATTAAAATAATTTTCTTTTCGTTCTCCACATCCTGTAAATAACAACAAACAACAAAATGTAAATAAAACAGATTTCTTCATAAACCTTTTCTCCTTGTTAAAAAATCATAATGGTATAAAGATAATCGACTGGACTATGAATTTCAAAATTATCAATTGCACATTTTTGGATATTCATATCAACTGCACATTTCTGTAATTCATTATATTGATATTGCTGAATATGTAATGTATCTAATTTCAAAAGAAATAAACGAGTATTTTTATAATCTTCCGTAACTAGAGTTTTATCGTTTTCATCACTAGCAGCCGAAAGACTTAGAAGATAAACTTTTCCTTTAACATCAATTGCAATACTTAAGTTCATTTTATCTTCTGTTTGATATTGATACGAAGTAGTTTCATCATCAGTATTCTCTTTTGTTTCTAGATATGTAAATTGTTGTTTAGAACCATTTTCTGAAAGCAGTTGATTTAATTGCTTAATCATATTATTGCTAGTTTCTAATTTAGTATCAATAGCTGGTTCTTTATTTTCTTGATTATTATCAATAGGCTTCTTTTCACTACAACCTGTAAATAAAAATAAACTACAAAGCGTTAATAAAATAAGTTTTTTCATAATGTTTTTCCTCCTATTCATTAAAATAATCATATCATAATATATGATAAAAGTAAATGAATATTGAGTAGACAAAAAGCTAGAGAAATAGATGATAGTAAGAAAATACATGGAATTTGTTGGACATATTAATGGAAGAACTGAAGTTTTAAATAAATCACAAATAGCAAGTACAAATACACAGCAGCAGCAACAGCTATGAGAGAGTATAGTGGAACAAATCAAGATATAAGAGTGTATGCAGAAGAAGGATTAATTGTAGAAAAGGTATCAAAAGGAATTAATCAACATGTGAAACAAACAGGTTCATTACCTTTTGTTATTCCAATATAAAAAATAATATGCAAAAACATATTATTAATACTATTTTTAAATCTATTGTGCAGTAGAATCTTTAACACATTCTTTGTATCCTGACTCATCAAAAAATAATTCCATACCATCAAATTCAGCATTAGCACAATTATTA
Source organism: Bacilli bacterium (assembly GCA_022793145.1). The sequence continues at coordinate 4,295 of JAAWCI010000006.1, forward strand.
TTTTCCCATTTTCCACCATATTGTTGGCAACAACTTTTTTTCACTGTATTTGTAACATCATTTTCTATTTTCTTTTCACCACAACCAGTAAATAAAAATAAGCTACAAATTACTAACAAACTAAACTTTTTCATCTCTTTCCTCCTATATTTTTATTGTATCAAAGTTTATTAGAAAAAGAAAGATGGTGAATTTATGATAAAAGAATTTATAAATGGAAATTATCACTATATATTAGGAAGTCCAGCCACTGTAATATCAAAAGTAAAAATCAATGGTGTTGACATTTCTAAATATTTAACCAATGAATCAA
>JAAWCI010000039.1 GCA_022793145.1 Bacilli bacterium
CTACTTGTGGATTTTGTAATTTATTAAAACCTATTTTAGATGATACAAGTAAGAAATATAATTTTGAATATCGTTATATTAATACAGACGAGCTATCAAAAAAACAGTTAAACAAATTGTTAGAGAAACTTGAAATTAGAAGCTCTACATTTTCGACTCCTAGAATATTAATAACAGAAAAAGATAAAATTATAGATTCCTATATTGGTTATATGGATGATATCAGTGTATTTCATTTCTTTAAAAAGAATGGCTTTATTCAGGAAGAAGAGGAATTTATCAATCCTTATCCGAACATTGAGCGACTTAGTAGCAATGACTATTTTAAATTGATAGAAGAAAAGAGAACAACAATGATTATAGTTGGTAGAATTGGTGATTCAACAATCAATTCTATGTTAAAAAAAGCAAGTAGTGAAAACTTGAATGTGAAATTTTTAAGTCCAAGTGTCTTTTTAACAGAAGAAGAATATAACAAGTTTGTGGCTACAATTAAAAATATGAAAGAAGAAACTCGACTTCCGTTACTTTTGGAAATAGAAAATGGAGAAGTGGTGAGCATGAAAGAAGATGCGAATGAAAGTATGTTAAGGTAAGGAGAAAAAATGGAAATATTAAAAGTTGAAAATTTATGTAAGACGTATGGAAAAGGAGAAACTTTGGTAAAAGCTTTAGATCATGTCAGTTTCTCAGTAGAAAAAGGGGAGTTTGTTGCAATTGTAGGATCTAGTGGAAGTGGAAAAAGTACACTTTTACATATACTAGGTGGAGTGGATAGACCAACTAGTGGAAAAGTATATGTAGAAGGGGAAGAGGTTTATAAATTAAATGAGACAAACTTAGCAATTTTTAGAAGAAGACAAGTAGGGCTTATTTATCAATTTTATAACTTAATACCAATTTTAAATGTGACAGAAAATATGACATTACCAATTTTATTAGATAACAAAAAAGTAGATCAAACTTATCTACAAGAACTAATCGAAACATTGGGATTACAAAATAGAGTAAATCATTTACCCAATGAACTATCAGGAGGCCAACAGCAAAGAGTATCAATTGGAAGAGCTTTGATGAATCATCCAGCTTTACTTTTAGCGGATGAACCAACTGGAAATCTAGATAGTAAGGCTTCAAAAGAAATTGTAGAATTATTAAAATTATCTAATAAAAAATACAAACAGACCATTATTATGATTACGCACGATTATAATTTAGCATTAAACGCCAATCGAATTATTACCATTGGTGATGGAAAAATTATCGGTGATGAGAGGGTATAAGTTATGAAAGTACTTTATCAATTTACAAGAAGCAATTTAAAACAAAATAAACATAGAACAGTTGTTACAATTATTGGAATAGGACTAACATCTATATTGTTATTTTGTTTGGGATTTGGAGCAACCATTATAGAAAATCAGGAACTAGATAATGCAGTTCGTAAACGTGGATATTATCACTTTGCTTATACAGATGTAGATACTATCATTTTAAAAGAATTGCAAAAAAAGCAAGAGCTTAGTAAGATAGAAGTGGAAACAGAACTTTCTAATTTTAAAATTAGTTGGTTTCGAGTAAAACTGTATGGAAGAGATTCTTATGAACTTGGCAATATGAAATTACAAGTAGGAGAGTATCCAAAAAAAGAAGGAGAAATTTTATTATCATATCCAATCGCTCACATTTATAAGAAAAAAATTGGGGATATATTAGAAATAGATGGAAAAAATTATCAAATTGCAGGAATTTATGACTGTGATTCTAGTTATGCAGAACAAAACATATATACTTGGAGGAATACATTTGAACAAGATAACTTAACTATTTATATGACGTTAAAAAATCCTAAAAATGGTTATGAAAAAATTCATGAATTATCCAAATCACTTGGATTTCAAAGTGTTAGTTTAACGCGAATCGAAGACTATGAACATGAAAATATTAATCATAATATGTTAAAAACTTATGGAGAATATCGTGATTATTTGGATTATGCAACTAAAATACTAGTATTAATGATATTATCAACAGTTTTATCTATCGTCTGTATTTTAGTGATTTATAACGCCTTTGCAATATCTGTTACAGAGCGAAAAAAAACACTAGGTGTATTATCTAGTATTGGAGCAACTCCAATGCAATTATTAAAATCGGTGATGTATGAAGCTACAATCATTGCTTTCATAGCCATTCCATTAGGTTTTGCCATTGCTAGTATTGGGAGTTATTTATTTGTATTTCTAGGCAACCATTTCTTTATGGAAATATTATCAACTCCATTAAGATTTGGACTTAATCCAATTTATTTCATTATGTGCTTGATTTTTATTTTAATTAGTATTTACTTGTCTGCCTTTTTTCCAGCGATGAGAGCAAGAGAAGTAACCCCGTTAGAAGCCATTCGCATGTCACAAGATATCAAATTAAAAAAGAAAAAAATAAAACGTAATAGATTCATTCACTTGTTATTTGGAATTGAAGGAGATATTGCTTATAAAAATAGAAAACGAAATAAGAAAAAATATCGAATTGTGACTTTATCACTTGTAATTGGCATTGTCCTATTTATGTTATTTGCAACATTTTTTGATTTGCAAAAGAAAATATTTGACAAAAATTCATTACCAGAAACAACTAATTTTGTATCTATTTCATTAGTGGGAGAAGAGAAAGAACAGGAAGAATACTTAAAACGATTGTTAGAACAAGTAAATATAATTGAGCAAGAAAAAATAAAAAATACAATAGCTGCAATAGATGATAATGTTTCTTACCATGAAGATTATTTAACTAAAATTGTTCATCCATCTGGAAGCATTAGGCTCATGTCTTTAAACGAAGGAGAATATGAAAAATATGCAAAAAAAATTGGTTTAAAAGAAAAGAAACCAATTTTACTAAATCATATTTCTATGTTTAAATTAGACGACACAGGAAAACAACAATTAGTATTAGATACAGATGTATTTAAGCCGATGAATTCATTTCATTTTACATTAAATGATGAGGTGAGAATTGTACTAGATGATTTTATGATGACAACAACTTATATGGAAGATACACTAAATACTTATATTCCAATTTTATATGTTCCAGATGAAATGTATCAAGAGTGGATTAAAAAATCTAATAATATTGATTTTGTTAATGATTCACTGAGTACAGCATACCATATTAAAACTGTAGACTATCGAACAATAGAAAAAAATTATCAAAAATTAAAATCTTCTGGAAATATTTTAGCAAGTCATTATAATAACGAATCGTATGAAGTTTACAAAGGCTTCTTAACATTAAAAATGTGGAATTTCTTAGTAATCGGTGCTGTTTGCTTTATTGCTATAATTGCTATTACAAGCGTTGTCAATACGATTCATACTAGTATGCAATTAAGAAAAAAAGAATTTGCTATCTTACGTAGTATTGGAATGACACCAAAAAGTTTTTATAAAATGATTTGTTTAGAGAGTATTTTCTTTGGCATTTGGTCTTTAATCTTTGGTTTATTAATTTCGACAGGATGTATCAAATTACTGTTTGGTGCAATGAACGTAGGGGTATTACCAAAAGATAAAATTCAATATGAGTATCCCTTTACTTATATGTGGATTACTATTATAGCAGTATTTATTATTGTCTTAATTTCTATGATTTACTCAAGTAAGAAAGCATCCAAAGAAAACATCGTAGATATTTTAAAAGAGGATAGTTTTTAGATAAGAAAAAAATGATATTTGACTATCATTTTTTTTAAAAGAATATAGCTAGTTCATTAAGTGTATCGGCTAAATTAATGATACTATAAATTCCATATAGTACACTAAATATACCAACAATTAAACCTGCGATTGCTAAACCTTTTCCATTACCATTTCCTTTGCTTACTTGTGCAAGTCCAATTCCAGATAAAATTGCACCAACTAAACCAACAATTCCAGCAAAGTTAATAATTAAAGAAGCCATTGAAACAATGAAACCAGAAAGAGCTAATTTATTATTGTCATTGCCATTTCCATTGTTTCCTTTTTTAGAAGTATATTTTCCACATTCTAAACATACTTCGCTATTTTCTTTTAATTCAGCTCCACAATTTTCACAAAATTTTGCCATTTTAAAATACCTCCTTTTTTATAGTATATCATATTTTTTTTATTTTTTGACTGAGATTTTTGTGAATTGAATTGACAGAAGAAAGAAAGTCAGTATATAATTTATATGAAATAGAGAAGGTGTAACAATGAATGAAAATAAAAAAGTTGTAATTGCTATAGCAGTAATAATGGGATCATTGCTCTTATTAATATTAATAGGGTTATTGCAAAAAGATTTAAGCAAACAAAATGATTATAATGATGATAATTCAGGAAATATAACTTATAATGGAAAATATACAACAGATTATGAAAAAGCGTTTGAAGGAGAAGGAAAAAAAGTTTTATTTATAGGTAGTTCTAGTTGTGGAGTGTGTAGTGAATTTACTCCATATATGAAATATTTGAGTGAAGCATATGATTTTACTTATTATTATATTGATGCAGCAACAATGAATACAAATACTTTGGAAACTGTATTAGGAAAAGTAGGAAAGACTTTAGATAATATTGGAACTCCATATATGGCATTTATAGAAAATGGAAAAAAATATGAAGAAGTACAGGGTTATTTATCAGAGTCTGGACTATTTTCAACTCTTCAAAAAAATGGAATTATAGGAGAAGAGGAAACATATACTTCTAGTATTGAAGCTTCATCTGGTTCTAACAATGAAACAAATGAGTATCAAAATTTGACCTTTATTGATTATGATAAGTATAAAGAAATTTATGATTCAAAAGAAAAGGCAATTATTGTATTGGGTCAAACTGGTTGTGGTGCTTGTACAGCTTTTAAACCAGTTATTAATGAAATTGCGAAAGAATATGATTTAACTATTTATTTTGTAAATTTAACAGATTGGACCAAACGAGAAACATATGATTTAATGGGATCTCTATCTTATTTTAAAGAGCGAGAATCGTTTGGGACTCCACTTACTTTAATACTTGAAAATGGGGATAATATAAGTGAACAAGAAGGTCATAATAGTAAAGCAGCAACAATAGAATTTTTGAAAAAAGAAGGCTTTATAAAAGAGAATTAAAAACTAATTCTCTTTTATTGTTATTTGATATATTTTTTGTTTAGCAGTTGGCTTGATATGTGTATCATAATATGCTAATATTTCCATCTCATCTTTAGAAGTTTTCTCTTGTGCTTTTTTTCCTAATAAACATTTTGATTCCCACGACTTTGCAGATAAACCAGCACTTAATAATTCTTCTATTTCTTTTTGATCATCTTCTAATGTTAAAACAGGAAAGAGCAGCTTAATTCCATACTTATCTGCAAGTTCTTCAAAACGTTGTAACATTACAGGTTGTTCAATTAAAAATTTTTGACTCATCCTGGCACCTTCAGCAATATATTTATAACCATAATGTTGTGCAATTGCAATAGCATTTAAATACATTGCACTTCTACAAGAGAGGCATTGTATTTCTGAGTCAATTGTTCCATGACCTATTTCATTTAGCAAAGTAGATTTCCATGTATGAAATAAAGATTGAAATTCTTTTTCAATATTAACGGAAGAAAATTGATATGGAAAATGATAGCCATCAATATTTGATAATGTTTTTTGATAAGTTATATATGGTTTATTTTGGTCACGCATATGGCCATTATCGAAATGTATAAAATGAACTTTATATCCTAATTTTACAAGTCTAACAGCAGCTAATGTACTATCTTTTCCACCTGAATACATAAGTAAGACATCTTTATCTGTTCTAGGAACTTTTAATTTTTTTATTACTGATAATACATTTGGATTAATGAATGTGACAGCACTATGATAACCATAAGGAGTTTCTTCATTTACATCATTATTTTCAGAAGAACTTAGGATTTGATTTTCGGTTTCAGAAATAAAGGTTAGGTTTGCTAACAAATGGTTGAATGTACTTTCTATAGGAAGAGAGTGTTCTTTTAATTGAAAATCCATATCATATAAAAATGTATTTTCTTCGATTTGAAAAAGTGAGTCTGGATCAAAAGCCATTTCAAATAAATTATTCCATTCAGCATTTTTTAGATTAGCGTTAGAATAGAAATTAGTATCAAGAAGTCCATAAAATAGTAGTGTAATAAAAATGCTGATATTGGAGAAAGGCTTTTGATCAAAATAATTTGGTACATGAATAAAATCAATTTCATTATGTATTTTTTCACATAGAAATTTTTCTTTAAATTTAATGATTAATTTAATCCTTTGCATACAATCACCTAATGTTTTTTATTATATCAAAAAAACTTATATTTTTTTATAAGTTTTTATTTTTTTGTTTGATTACTAATATAGTTTTTGAGTTGGTATCCACTAAGACTACCTTTTCCCGTAATTGAAATTGAAACAATTTGTTTTTTGTCATCACACTTTAATGTGTAAACTACTTTTTTATAAAGTTTTTTATCAAATCCATATGTTTCCATTTCTTTATTTGTTAAAGTAATAGCTCCACTTTCTTTACAAATGTCATCTGATGAACTAATTTCAATTAATCTGGTAAGTTGGTCTGCCTTTAACTTCATAATTCCAATTGCTTCTTCTTTGGTATAACGATTTTTCTTTTTTGCTTCTGTTCCTAAATAAATAAAAATAGTAGATAAAATAAGACAAAAGATACTAAATATAATGAGATAAGCAATTTCATGTTTTTTGAAGTGTTCTTTCATATTGTGACCTCCTTATATAATTTTATTATAACTGATTTTATTGGAAAATGCTAGTGTGATATCATATGTTTGAGAATAATATGTGCTTGTTGATTGTAAAAGAATCATTAGAATAACATTAGGTATTTTTTATCTTTTTGTACTTACAATTAATAAGTTTTCAAAAGAACAAGAAAAGATTGTCTGTATTATTCTGATGTTGTTTTCTTTTATTCATACGTATATTCTTAGACTTTGATAGTTTCTAAATTCTTACAAAACAGTAATAAATCTTTGCTTTATTCTATGTTATAATAAATATAACAAAGGAGGTATAAAATGTCAGCATATATAGAACCAATACGATTTGCATTTCTTACATTTCCATTCATAGCCTTTCTTTTTACACTTCCTTATATCTTTCATCAATATCATAAATATGGTTCTATTTTATTTTTCAGAGTAACCATTATATATTCCTTTATTTTATATCTTACTTGTATTTATTTCTTAGTCATTTTGCCACTTCCTTCTATAGAAAGTGTTCGAAATATGACTACAGAATGGGTTCAATTAGTACCATTTGCATTTATTAGAGACTTTGTTTTAAAAAGCAGTTTTATATGGGATGACCCTAGTACATATTTGGAAGTTTTAAAAGAACCTTATTTTTATCAAGCTTTTTATAATATTTTATTGACACTTCCATTTGGAATCTATTTAAGATATTATTTCAATTGTTCTTTTAAAAAAACTTTTTTCTGTACCTTTTTATTAACACTCTTTTTTGAACTTACGCAACTTTCAGGATTATATGGTATTTATCCAAGACCTTATAGATTATTTGACGTTGATGACTTATTTTTAAATACTTTAGGTGGGATTATAGGATATGCCATTACTCCAATCTTTAGTCATTTTTTGCCAAACAGAGAAAAACTTGATACGCTTTCTTATATCAAGGGAAAAAGAATTTCAGTTTTAAGGCGTGGTATGGCAGTTTGGATAGACCTATTTTTAGTGAGTTTATTGACGACTTTATTTGTTATGTTAGGTGTGGAAAATATCTTTTTACAATATGTATTTTCAGTTATTGTGATTTTTATGATTGTTCCTACTATTAGAAAAGGTTATACTTGTGGAAAAAAATGGATGAATATTAAAATAGTAACCATAAATGATGAAGTTCCATGTTGGTATCAGTATTTTATTCGATATGGAATTTTGTATTTGTTTTTATTACCAGCTCCTTATTATTTTATTTTCTTTGTTTCTTTATTGAATCATTTATCAAGGCATTTAAAACTTGTATTTTGGATAGTTGTATTAGGATTTATTATTTTTGCCTTTGTCATGTTTGTTCACTTTCTAATTACGCTATTTACAAAAAAATTATTTTGGTATGAAAAATTGAGTGCTACTAAAAATAGTAGTACAATTGAGGTGGAAGAATGCGAAGAATTGTAGAACCATTATGTGATTGGTATGAGAGCAATAAAAGAGATTTGCCATGGAGAAAGGATACCATCCCTTATCATATTTGGATATCTGAAATTATGCTTCAACAAACTAGAGTAGAAGCTGTAAAAGTCTATTATGAACGATTTATGAAAGAACTTCCAAATGTGGAAGCACTTGCGAATGTGGAAGAGGAAAAGTTATTAAAATTGTGGGAGGGGTTAGGATATTATTCGAGAGCCAAAAATTTAAAAAAGGCAGCGATTAAAATTATGGAAGAGCATTATGGAAATATGCCAAGTACTTATGCAGAAATGATTCAATTACCTGGAATAGGAGATTATACAGCTGGAGCGATTGCTTCTATTGCTTTTCATGAAAAGACTCCAGCAATAGATGGAAATGTTTTTCGGGTAATGATGCGAGTTCAAAATTCTTATAGAAATATTAGTAAACTATCTACGAAAAAAGAGTTGTTTCAAGAATTAACAGAGATTATGCCAGAA
>JAAWCI010000040.1 GCA_022793145.1 Bacilli bacterium
CAGATGGAAAATGGGATTGGGAACATGGATTAGAACATTATAAAAGAGTAGCGGGCTATACCAAACGAATATTAGAACAATTGAATGCAACAGAAAGAATGATTGAACTTGGAATGGTAGCAGCGTTATTACATGATATTGGTCTTTCTATCAGTGGAAAAGAAAAACAAGACCATGCATTAAAAAGCAGTCAAATCTTTCGTGAATTTTTAGTTGGAACAAATATTACAGAAGAAGAAATGAATGTATTAGAAGAAGCAATTAAAGACCATTCTAATGGTAATCATATTACATCTCTTGTTGGAGTTGCATTGGTACTTGCTGACAAGTTGGATGTGACATATCATCGGACGATAAATTCTAGTATTCAGGATGAAATGAATCGAGAAGTTGGAAAGATAAAAAAGGTAGATATTATGATAACAGAAAATGAACTAACCGTATTTTATGAAACTAGTGGACCATTAAATTTTGAAATTTTAAGAGGTTGGGAGAAAGCTTTTACTATACCAGAAAAGATTTCAAAATATTTAGGAAAAAAATATGTACTAAAAGTAAATGGAGAGGTTACGAATTGGAGGAGTTAAAATGAAAGTATTGTTATTTACACATAGCCAAGATATTGATGGAATGGGATGTGCTGTATTAGGACATCAGGCCTTTACTGATATTACAGTTGTTCCAACAAAGACATTTGAAATTACTTCGAATGTAAAAGCTTATATAGATGACAATCGTATTGCTAGTTATGACTTAGTTTTTGTAACAGATTTATGTATCAAAGAACCTGTTTTAAAAGAGATAGAAGAAAATGAAACATTAAAATCTAAAATTATTATACTAGACCATCATAAAACGGAAATAGAAGAAGGCAATGACAAATATGATTTTGTTTATATTACGGTAGAAAAAAATGGCAGAAAAGAAAGTGGGACCAGTTTATTTTATAATTATTTGTTAGAAAAACGTTATTTAAAAGCGACAACGTTTTTAGAGGAATTAGTAGAATGGACAAGACAGTATGATGTTTGGGACTGGAAAAAAGAAAATAATGAGAAAGCTAGGTATTTGCACATCCTTTTTGAGCTTTTAGGATATAAAAAATATGTAGAAATTATGAACCAGAAAGTGAAAACTGAAGAACATCTTACTTTTAGTGAAGAGGAAATGAATTTGATTCATGATTTTTTAAAGAAAGTCAAAGAAGATATAGAAACTTGCTTAAAAGAAATGAAAGTCGTTGTATTAAATATCAAAGGATGCGATTATAAAGTTGGTTATTTAAAATGCCCATATAAATATCGCAATGATGTAAATGAGATAGCCATAAAAAACGGTTATGATATTGACTTGGTAGGTATGATAGTAACAGAAGTTGGTTCCGTTTCTTATAGACAAGTAAAAAATGTTGATGTATCTATTGTGGCAACTTATTTTGGTGGGAAAGGGCACTTTAGTGCAGGGTCAAATCCGCTTACAAATGAGAAATTTGTACAAATGTTAAAAGAGAATGGAATTGAATAAGTAGGAAGTGAAAATATAAATGAACTGTGAATTGAGCGAGTTAAATCTAGAAATGGGAAGGAAGGAATATGAAATGTATCAAGATATTCCTTCAAAAGAATCGGGTTCAACTAATTTATGCAAAGGTTTACCTTATGAAGTTTTTCATAATTATTTAGAAAGTCAATTGGCTAGAAAATATCAAAATATTAGTGAATATGATACTCCAACAACCATATATATTTTTTATGTTAATAGAATTCCTGTAGGATATATTGGGTTACGGACTTCAATAGATGATAAGTGGAAAAAATGGTCTGGAAATATTTTTTATGTAATAAGACAAAGCGAAAGAGGAAAAGGATATGCTTCCAAAATGTTGGAGATTGCTTTAGAAAAATTAGAGGAACTGAAGATAGATACCGTTTTTTGCCAATCCTCTGCAGGTAATATTGCCTCTTCTAAAGTAATTGAAAAGAATGGTGGAGTTTTATTAGAAGAAATAGATGGAACAAGATATTATGAATTTAATAAGGAAAATAAAAAATGAGTAATATTGTTTTAATTTCTGGGAGTAATCGAAAAGGAAATACAGAATATATTTTATCCACGATTCAAAAACAATTTTTAGATAGTAAATTAATTTTATTAAGAAAACAAAATATAGGTTTCTGTATAGGCTGTTTGAGATGTCATCATAGACCCAATTGCATTGTAAAAGATGATATGAATAGTATTATAAAACAAATAAAAGAGGCAAATTTAATTATATTTGGAGTACCAAATTATTTTGATAATGTATCTGGACTATTTAAAAACTTTATAGATAGATTGCATCCTTTATATAAAAGTGAGGAATTAAAAAATAAAAAAGTGATATTTATATTTGTAGGTGGAGGAAAGAAAAAGGGTACCCTTATAGACTTACATCAAAGCGTAAAAGGTTTTGTTAAATATTTACAATTAAATGTAAAAAAAGAATTTGTTTTTCAAGCGCTTCATTCAAATGAGGCAAAGGAAAGTCAGGAAGAGATTGACATTATTATGAATTATATTCAACAAATACTATAATAAAAATAATACAAAAATTAAAATTGTTAGGAAAGGAAGATTAAAATGGAATTATCAAAATTGACAGATGAATTAGAAGCGCAACTTCAAAAAGAAAGGGAAGAAAATGTCAGAAATGTCATTGATGAACTTCAAAAGTTATTGGGAGTTAATTTATATGAAGCAGCAAAAACAAGTAATCCAATAGAAGTATTTAATGTCAATTGTTTTTTCTTATTAGATAAGTTTGAAGAAATTTTATATCAAGCTTTAGAAATATCTGATATTCCAGTTTCTATACTTTGGAGAGAAACATTGGTTTCTTTTATACTAACTGTTACTAGAAATAGAAGCAATGCAGAATTTTTAAAGGAACTACTTATCAAAAGAGGTATTATTAGCAATTACCAAGAAGAAAATGGCGAAATTTGTATTGTATCAAAAATAGGAACAATTCATTTTCGAAAACTGGATGGTCAA
>JAAWCI010000094.1 GCA_022793145.1 Bacilli bacterium
TATAATGTACCCATAAATCTGGACATTTAAAGAAGAAGGTATCCTAAAAAAAGGACATCATAAAAAGGTATAGAAGCCTTATAAATGGACATATAAATGGGTATTTTAATTATTACTATATTGGTATAATTAAAGTACCAATATAGGAGGAAAGTATGAAAAAATATACACAAAAGCAAATTAAAGAATTGAAACAAAATCCATATACTTTGAAAATTGATGAAAAAAGAATATTTTTTACAGTAGAATTTAAAAAAGTATTTTGGACAAAATATCAGGCTGGAGTGAGTCCAAGAGCTATATTCAAAGAATTGGATTATAATTTAGACTATTTTGGACAAAAACAAATAGATAGTATAGTTCAAAATATAAAAAAGCAAGCAATAAAAGGAGAATTTACAGAAGGATATATAAGAAGTAACAGAATGAGAATTCAGGGGCAAGAGGAAGAAATAACGCCTAAAAATCTAAAACAAATGCAAAATGAATTGTTGTATTTAAAACAGGAAGTTGAGTTCTTAAAAAAAGTATTAAAGACGGAAAAGGATCCGTAATATTAAATGATGCAACAACTAGTTATAAATTTCAAATTATTCAAGAGATAATAAATAAAGAAAATAATATGTTAACCGTATCTATGTTGTGTGATATTGCCAAAGTATCAAGATCAGGATATTATAGCTGGGTTAAATCTGAAGATATTCGTGAAAAAAAAGAGGGACAAGATAGAAAAGATTTTGAAATTATTCTTGAAGTATACAAATATAGAGGATATGATAAAGGTGCAAGAGGAATTTATATGAGATTACTTCATATGAATCCACCAATTATTATGAACATCAAAAAGATAAGAAGATTAATGAAAAAATATAAATTATTTTGTCCAATAAGAAAAGCCAATCCTTATAGAAGAATGGCTAAGGCTCTCAAAACTAACAATGTAGCAGATAATATATTAAATAGAGAATTTAAAGATCATGGGCCAAGAATGATATTACTTACAGATATAACTTACATTCCATATGCGAATACAAGATGCTATCTGTCTGTTATATTAGATGCCTTTACAAAAGAAGTATTATCATATGTTCTTAGTGCATCACTAGAGGTGGATTTTGTTTTAGAAACAATTAATATTCTTGTAGAAAAACATGGGATATCATTGAGTACAGAAACATTAGTGCATAGTGATCAAGGATGCCATTATACTAGTTATAGTTTTATTAAAATATTAAAAGATAAACAGTTAAGACAATCTATGTCACGTAAAGGAAATTGCTGGGATAATGCACCTCAAGAAAGTTTCTTCGGTCATATGAAGGATGAAATAGATTTATCTAATTGTAAAACTTTTGAAGATGTAAAAATAATTATTAATGATTGGATGGATTACTATAACCATGAAAGATATCAATGGGGATTAGCTAAATTATCACCAGTAGAATTTTATAACTATGTGATAACTGGTGAATATCCATTGAAATCTGGTAAAAACAAAATCCCTTTTTCTTAAAATTGAAAATTTGTTCTTGACAAAGGGTACATTTTAA
>JAAWCI010000041.1 GCA_022793145.1 Bacilli bacterium
ATATTTACTAGCTTCATCTTCTTCACCTCCATTAATCTCCTTTATTCTGCTAATCAAATTTACAATAATACCAAGTAATGGAACTCCTAAAATTAATATAATAAATACATAAATAAGCCATGGAATATTTTTAGGCTCAGTGCATTGAAAATAGGTAATTATTCCTATTAAAAAAAGAAAAAAGCTTCCAAATAAAAAACTAGATATGATTGCACCCGCAATTTTTTTGGTTTTGCTTGTTTTTGTATCTCTCATTGTAAATCCTTCCTTATTTAAAATATTCATTGTTTTAAAATATTCCTCAATTTCAATTGTTTCGTAAGTATCATTTGAAGTGCTAATTGAAGTACACATAGCCTTTATTTTTTGATAATTTTCTTCTTCACTTTCAATTTTCCGAATCCTATCTACCATACATTCTTGTAGAGTTAATTCACCAGTTTCAAGTTGTTTCAATTCTCTAATAGGGACATTTAATTCTCTTAAAAATTTAATAATTTTTAACTTTTGAATCTCCTTTTCTGTATAAACACGATAATCATTTTCTTGATTTCGCATTGGTGTTAATAAGCCATTTTCTTCATAGTAACGAATGCTTTTTTTGGATAATCCGACCATGTGTTCTACTTCATTGATAAGCATATGCTCCTCCTTTCTAAAAGATATGATAAATATGATAAGCTATCCCCTAAGGGGAATGTCAAACATTTTTCTATTTTTCTACAAGTTGGTAACTCTCATCAATGAGCTGTTTTAACAATTCCATATCTGTTTCTTTATTTAAAAGAATTGTAATCCAATATTTTTTATTCATATGATGAGCAGGAAATACTGTTTTATAATCAATCAGACTTTGAATTTTATCTGGTATATTCTTTAAGTTCATGGCATCTACCATATAATCTCTTTTGACGCCTAATCGTTCTATTGAAATATTCATAACTAACCCATACCATTTCTGACTTTTTGACGTTTTTAAAGTAAAATAATCAGGAAATTTTATCCAAGGATATTCTGGTTCTGTTTGATATTTTTTTCTTACATAAGACAAGATTTGTTCTTTTATATTAATACTTTGAAAGCACGTTTTCATACATTCTTTTTTTATTGTTTCGATTTTTTCTTTTAATTCTTTGCTATAGGATCCTTCTCCTTCTTTTATATAAAAGGGAAGATATTTTTCGTTAGTTAATTTCTCATATACATCAATTTTCAAAGTTTTACATTGTATAAGAAAGATAACATATAAATCTGAATTTAATTCTTTTTTGAATATATATGAATCTTTTTCTTTCTTAAATCCAAATTCTAATAATTTTTGATATTCTATTTCATATTGTTTTAATAATTCTTGTTCAATCATAGCTTCCTCTTTCCTTAATACATAGAAATAAATTGATAATAAAACTGCATACATAAAAAGCTAATAAAAAATGATTTAGTTCATCAGTACCATATCTCCCATACATAAATTGTACAATTTTATTTAAAAATTTCATATGATTTCCCTCTTTATACTTTTACTAAAATTACTCCAAGAGTCAATAAAACTGCTGCGATTATTTTTTGAACAATTCTATTTTTATTTTGAAAAACGAAAAATTCTATTATTGCATTAATAATTGAAGTTAACGTAAAGATAGGGGCAACTATAGCAATATCGCCCAGTTGATAAGCTTTCACTGAAGATATTAACATCAAACCCCAAGAAAAAGCAGCTATTAAAAATTCCTTTTTATTATATGTATGGAACTCTTGTTTCAAGTCTTTCATTTTATATCTTCCAAATGTTTTAATTAAAATTGCTGGAACTGATACAGTAATAATGGTATAAAATGCAAGATTAAAATGATCTGAAATATTCACATTAATAAGCATTGCAATTGCAAATAAAAAGTTGGAAATTAATGACATAACAAAATATTTATTCATTCTTATTTTACCATTTTCAAAGGCCAATATTAAATTTGCTGATATGATAATAATAGCTCCCAGAATTCTAGTAAAAATTAGTTTTTCTTTTAAAAAAAGAATTCCAAAAAAGATCATAAAAACAGTAGATAATTGTTTTAAAACGCTAAAGGTGGAAGGCTCTAATCCATATCTTGCTTCTATATTAAGTCTATCTGTGATAGCATATATGAAGGTCACAACCAGTAACACTATATAAATGTGGATATCATTTGGTAATGTAAATTTGAAAAATGGCAGAAATAAAATTGCCAAAAGAGCAGTAAAAAATTCTAGTAAAATTGTGAGGGCTCCTGCACTCTTCATATTTCTATTAGCCGATTTAAAAACTTGAGCAAATAATACTGCTGATATCAGGTAAATAATCACCCATGTTTCCCATAAATTAAATAAATTCATATTACCACCATAATACTATTTTATAGCGAAAAGAAAAGAATGTAAAGCTACACCCTTTCAAACTTCTTTACTAAATATAACTGAAACTATTCCACATAGCATTCCACCTACTGGAAAAACCAGCCAATTTAGTTTCCACAAATGAAAGACAAATCCTAAAATAAAATATAAAATCGTTGCGCTGATCATAATAACTGCGCTAATCTTCCCTATGATTTCATCATTTTTTTCTACTTTATGACATTCTTTATATGATGTCATTTCATATTTTGACTTTTGAATTCCTGCATTTACAAT
This sequence comes from Bacilli bacterium, assembly GCA_022793145.1. The sequence continues at coordinate 2,668 of JAAWCI010000041.1, forward strand.
GAATGGCACTGAGAAAGTAATAAATATCATAAATAAAGCAACTGGAAATAGACTTTCTTCATCACAAATCTGAAAACCATATAAAGATAATAATACAATCACACCAATTAATATAATACTAACTGTAGTTGCTATCAGTATGGAAAATTTATGATTATAAATTTCCTTTTCTTTTTCAGAATAAAAATTAGAAAAATCTTTATACTTTTTTTGGATTTCATTCATTCTCATCCCTAATATAATAAAAATAGGAACAGCAATTACAACAAAGATCAATAATACAATAGCTCCTATCATGATATATTGCTCTAATGCTTCTTTATTTGGTGCACAAGACATAATCATTAACAATAATGTAACTCCAAATAATATTAAAAATACACCAAATGCCATTCCTTTTGAAAATTTGGTTAAAAAGCTATCATATTCTCGCTTTCCTTCTAATACTGATGTTTTTATTTCTCCTTTTACTAATTCATCCATACTACATTGGAAAATCTCACAAATCATAATTATTTTTTCAATTTCAGGATAACTGATTCCACTTTCCCATTTTGACACAGATTGTCTTGAAACATTCAATTTATCTGCTAATTCTTCTTGTGATAAATTTTCACGTTTTCTAATGTTTTGTAGGTTTTCTCCAAAGTTCAAACACTACACCTCCTTTTCTCAATTTATTATAAAATAGAACATCCTTATTTACTACCAACTATTAATTGCACTTATCATTTTTGGTGCAACCAGAAGTTGCCTAAAATTTTTTTGAGTATTCTTGAATGTCTGCCATCGCTTCTTTTTCCATTAAATATTCTGCTACAACTTGTTTGATTCCACTTTCTTGTTGCTCTGCTAAAAAAGAATTTGGAAAATATAATTTTTTTAATAATATACGTTCTAAAATATCCATCAATTCGTATTTATCAAAAGAAGATGCTATATGTTGACTTACTTCTACAATTCGGCGTTCTGGATACGCCAAAAAGGGAACTGGTGAATTTTGAAAAAAATGATGAACGACATTACTCCTATATGCATATAAGAAATTAACTAAATCTGTTCTTGTTATTCTTTGGTGAGCATAAAAATATGTAAAAAAGTCAAATAGCTCTAACCATTCATCACAGAAACCATAGCCTCCTCCAGATTGTTTTAAATCTACTTTTTCAATGTAAGCTTCTCCCTCTTTCTTTTCTGTATGACGAACTGCATTATTTTTCATCAATTTTGTAAACAAAGGCGAAACAGTAAATTCAATACTAACTTGTGGCTCATCAAGAGGAGTTGTCTTTATTATCCGAAGAATTTCACTAAATTGTTCTGGGCGTGTTATGACAGTTTTTTTTAAACTTAATTTAGTTCCGTTTAAAAGCCCTTGATTAATTAATTGTCGAAGTCTTTTTGCTGTATAAAAACGATGATGTTTAAATGATTTTGAAAAGTAAGCATAACTATTCGCTCCTCTCAAAAATTTTCTATTAGAAAAATCGAAATGATTATAGGAGTTTGTTCCTTCAAATCGATAAAATTTTGGAAATTCACTACATTGCAAGTAAAACTTTTTAATCACGATTATCTCCCCTTTTTTACCACTTTTTATTATACTGAAAAAAATTATTTTTTCAAGAAAAAAAGCTTTTCTCTAAAGCTTAATACCCTTTTACGCCTTCTAACGATTCATCATTTTCTATATATTCACTTACTAAAATATGTCTATATTTATCTTTGGAATCTCTAATATAAATATCTTTTATTCCTGCATTAATAATCATTCTTTTACATAATGCACATGGATTAGAATTTTCTACATAACTACCATCTTTATAATCTTTTCCACATAAAAATAATGTGGCTCCTATCATTTTACTACGTTCTGCACTTATGATTGCATTTTGTTCAGCATGAACACTACGACATAATTCATAACGCTCTCCTCTTGGAACTTCTAATTTTTCTCTTACACAAACTTGCATTTCACAACAATTCTTTCTGCCTCTAGGAGCTCCTACATAACCAGTTGACACGACTTCATCATTCTTAATAATAACTGCACCATAATTTCTTCTAAGACAAGTTCCTCTTTCCAAAGCAACCTCTGCCATATCTAAGTAATAATTAATCTTATCAATTCTTTCCATCATTCCACATCCTTACTTCTTATATTTATTATAACATAAAAATTTCATCTTTTAAGCATTTCTCTTCTTTATTATATCACTTTTTTCTAAGTTCCCAATTAGCATTGTGCTATTTAAATCATGTTTTGAAAAATTCTGATTTACTTTTACTTCATCATAATTCGCATAACAGTATTTACAAAAATGTCTACAAGAATTGTATGCTCCAATATCAACCATTTCTACACACTCACAATTTCCATTTTTTCTAGCTTTCCACTTTTTATATGTTTTTTTAGTTAACTTAAACGCAAGTTCATGACTGATACATTCTCCTTTTACAAAACCATATTCGGTTAAATTATTATTTTCAAAACATGTTTGAACAGTCATACCATATTTTTTAGCACTCTTACTAAAAGAATTCCCAATTTCTTTAAAGTCATTTTCTGTAAATGGTTTTATCTTTAGTATGTTTTTGTTTTTTCTAACGTTTTTGTAATCATCAATAAATGAAACAATAATTATTTTTACATATCCTTCTAATAAACTACACATATTATCAAATGCTTTTTTATGGTATTCTAGGTTATATATATCACTTAAAAATATAGGATCATAACGAAGCATAATATGGTCAATTCCTACAATATTAGAAACTTTTTTAATGGCTTCAATAATGACTCCTTTTGGTGGAACATTAGGTTCAATGTCTTTTTTATAAGGCGTTAAAGTCACATGAAACAAAATAGGCTTTTGAATGATTGGCAAATATTTTATAATTGGAATTGGGTTTTTGGTACAAAAAAGAATAGCATCAACATCTTCAAAATAAATCCTGCTTACTATTTTTTTTGAAAATGGATTTCTAACATCTATAAATCCTTCTTGATAACGTTTTATAAACCAATTTGTATAAAATGCTACAATATCTGTTCTTCCACTCACATTTAGAATCATATTTTTCTATAGAAAAAGAAAGAATTTTAGTCTTCCTTTTTGGCTTTCTTTTGTTTTTTTAGTTGAAACATTATATCATCCAACTTTTCTTCCAATTTTTTATTTTGCATATAATTTACAATTAAAATAATGCCAGTTCCAATTATGATAAATACCAAATTCCACAAAACAATTGATGTTTCTGTTTGGTTTGCTTCAGTAGAAGTATTATATATTTCTCCGTTATTATTTTCTTTATTTGGATCTATATAACCTTCACTTCCAGCATTTTTCATCGCTTCCTCGATCATGTTATTCTCATTTTTATTTTCGTACTCTTTTAAAATTGCTTCTTTTATTCTATCATCATATACATTAGCATATCCTGGAAAGTATTGATTACCAATAATAATAAAAGGAACTCCTTCTACTTCTACTTTTAGTGATTTTGAAAAACCATTTAATAAAGGAGTATTGCTAGCATCTTGCCATACTTCATAAGAAACGACTTTAAAATATTTTCCATATTCTGGAACAATGCTATTGAGAAAAGTTAAAAAATTACGACAATATCCGCATCCATTCCCTCTAAATAAATATATAATAGCTTGATCTTCTGTTTCTGTGTAGCCAGTCAAATCATGCTCAATTCCTTCTTCTGTTAATATCTCTTCCAAATTTTTAGAATGATATAAATTTTCTTCTGCTTTTACTTGCCATGGAAATAATGCTACCATTGCAATTATTAAAACTAATATTTTCTGCTTCATAATCTCACTCCATAAAAATTATAATAGTTTCTCCTTTAAAAGTCAAAGGATTTAGAGAAACTTCACAATTCTTTCATAACATATAAGAAATTATAATGCTTTTTTAACAAAAAAACTAGATGTTAACTTATCTAGTTTATAATCTTATGGTAGCGACGGGGAGATTCGAACTCTCGACCTACTGGGTATGAACCAGTTGCTCTAGCCAACTGAGCTACATCGCCATTTGGAACAATATAATGATATCATATTTATTTTTGTTTGACAATACTTTATTATTCCTTTTTTAATTTTATTTGTTTGAAATATATTTTAGTAAATATTCTCCAATCGGATCACTATCAAATTTTACAAATCGATTTTCAACTAACCAGCAAGTTGTATTTTGTGTTTGATGATCTATTCTTTCCATTTCTTCCAAATTGAAATCACAGATTACAAATTTTCCTTTTGGAGTCTCCTTAACTGCTAAAAAGCGCATATTTGTAACAATTAACTGAATTTCTATTTTTTCATTATTAGATTCTATCCAGGCTTGTGTATCAATAACCTCTATTGTCTCATTATCTTTAAACTCTAGCATTTAATATCACCTTTCTAAGTATAACATGAAGCTACTCGAAAAACAACTGAAATAATTTTGCTGTTACAACTTCTATGAATGGAGCTCGATAAATAAATTTTGTTTTTTTGCTGTCAATTGCTTCACATATTTTATTACTAATTGATGTTAAATTCTTTCTAGAAAACCTCAATAACATTTGATCTTGCATATGAAGCAATTCTATAATCTTATTAAAATAACTTTCCATTTCCACTTCAGGATATTTGTTTTCTAACATAATTCGATTAAAACCAGTCCTGTATAGTCCAGGTTCTATTAAAGTAACAGTAATGGGAAGTTTTGTTTCTAAAAGTTCTAGTTTCAAACATTCTGCCCATTTAATAAGACTTGCTTTTGTGGAACAATAGCTTCCTAAGAAAGGTACTGGTAAAATTCCAGCTAGAGATGCCATCAAAATGATCTTCCCTTTTTTCCTTTCTATCATTTTTTTTAAAATATATTGTAGAAGTTCTAAATTTGCGAACACATTTGTTTCATAGTTTTCTCTAACTCTATTTATATCCATGTTCATAATACTTCCACCCATTCCATTTGCTGCATTTGCTATATAAATATCAATATCTAATAAATCCAATTGTTTGTAATCATTTTTATTTTTAATGTCTAGTTTTAAACAAGTTACATGTAATTCCTCCTGGTACTTTTTTTGAATCCGCTCTAACTCTTTTTCTGTATGAACAGATGCATAAATATGATAGTCTTTATTTAGTAATTGTTCTATTACTTGATGCATAATTCCGCTTCTTGCACCTGTTATTAAAATTGTTTTCATAAAAAATCACCAGTATTATTATTTACTGGTGTTCTTATTATTATAACATTCTATTACATTTCTTAATAACATAGTAACTGTCATTGGGCCAACTCCACCTGGTACAGGTGTAATATAAGATGCCTTTTTTTCCACCTTATCAAAGTCAACATCTCCATATAGTTTCCCATCTTCTCTTGTAATTCCTACATCGATAATGATTACTCCTTCTTTTACCATATCAGCAGTAATCAAATGTTTTTTCCCAACAGCCACAATCAAAACATCAGCTAATTTTGTAAGCTCTTTTAAATTTTCTGTTTTAGAATGACAAACTGTAACTGTTGCATCTTTTTTTAAAAAAAGTTGTACCAATGGTTTTCCTACTAAATTGCTTCTTCCTACTACAACTACATGTTTTCCTGCTACTTCAATTTCTTTTCGTTTTAATAATTCCATAACTGCTTGTGGTGTACATGGAACAAAGCATTTTCTGTTATTATAAAACCTAGCTATACTTTTATCTGTTAATCCATCCACGTCTTTTGATACATCAATTGCATTAATAATTTTTTTTGTACTCATTCCACTTGGAAGTGGTAATTGAACAATAATTCCATCAATATATTCATCATTATTCAGTTCTACAATTTTATTTACAATTTCTCTTTCACTTGTATCAAAAGCATATTGAAATAGTCTAAAGTTCATTCCTATTTCATTTGCTGCTTTTGCTTTTCCTTTGATATAAGCATTACTAGCTGGATCTTCCCCAATTTGTATTACTGCTAAACTTGGCTTAATCATACATGTTTTTACTTTAGAAGCAAGTTCTTCTTTAATTTGCTTACTTATTTCTTTTCCGTCTATTATTTGACTCATAAAATCACCTCTATGTGCTTTATCTTTCTTATCATTATTATATCATTAATAAAAGTGAAAAAAAATATTTTTTAACATGTTTTACATTTGAAGTGTAAAAAAAGCATCTTTTGATGCTCTTTATTAATAGTTTGTAGCTCTTAATTCAAAATATGCTTGTGGATGAGCACAAATTGGACAAACCTCTGGAGCTTTTTCTCCAAAGTGAACGTGCCCGCAGTTACGACATACCCACATTGTTTTTGTTTCTTTTTCAAACACTTTTCCTTCTTTGATATTAGCTAGTAATGCTTTATATCTTTCTTCATGTTCTTTTTCAATTTTAGCTACTCCTTCAAAAAGGAATGCGATTTTTTCCAATCCTTCTTCACGAGCTATTTTAGCGAATTCTGCATACATTTCTGTCCATTCATAATTTTCTCCATTCGCTGCATCTTCTAAATTTTCAATTGTTGATGGAACTTGATCTTCATGTAATAATTTGAACCACATTTTAGCATGTTCTTTTTCGTTTTTAGCAGTTTCTTCAAAAATTGCTGCAATTTGTTCGTATCCTTCTTTTTTAGCTTTTGATGCATAATAAGTATATTTGTTTCTAGCTTGACTTTCACCAGCAAATGCTGCCATTAAATTTTGTTCTGTTTTCGTTCCTTTTAAATTCATACTTTTTCCTTCTTTCTACATTCTTTACAGATTCCTGTAAGCAATAATTCTTGAGATAGTATCTTATTACCACTTTTTTCTTCTACGTACTCTGAAATATTTGGTATCATTGTTTTTTCTAAATCTAAAATCAGTCCACAATTTAGACATTTCATATGAGCATGCATATCATTTTTATCATAACGAGCGTTTTCATCAAGGTTTGTAATTTTTCTGATATACCCTTCCTCTACTAATTGATTTAAATTGCGATAAACAGTTCCTAAACTAATATTTGGAATACTTTTCCTTACGTCTTCATAAATCATTTCAGCAGTTGGATGATCATAAGAATTTTTTATTCTTTCAAATATACATTCTCTTCTATCAGAATATTTCAAAATATCACTTCCTAAGTAGTAATGATTACTATTTCTAATTATTATTATATCTAAATTTAGCAATAATTGTCAACATTTATCTTACAACTTTAATAGTTTCCTACTTATTTTTTGGGATTATAAAATAATGATACTATTTTAGAAAATTCATATAAAATGATATTACTTTTACTGACAGCAAAACCTTTTCCCATTGCTTTTCCTCCTATTGTTAGGGCTGCTATCAAAGCAGTTACAAGTAAACTTACTAATAGAGCATCAACTCGCAAGGAAGAAGAAATCGTGATTGCTAAAATAGCTCCTGTCGATCCTGATACAATGCCACAAATATCTCCTATTACATCATTACAAAAGGAAGACACTTGAGCGGCGTTCTTTTTAAATTTTACAGCTACTTTAGCTCCTCTTACTTTTCTTGCTGCCATAGAATGAAATGGGGTTTCTGCTGCTGCTGTTACTGCTACTCCTACCATATCAAACATAATTCCGATTCCAATAAACAGAATTAATATAATAATTCCTATCCAAAGATTCACCTTTGGCATAACTGTTTCTGAAAGTAGCGAAAATACAATAGATAAAGTAAAAGCTATAATCGATATTTTCAAGATCCACCTATAATCAACTAATTTTTTTTCTTTTTTTAGTTTCTTATTTTTATTTAATTCATCAATATATTTTCCCATTATACACCTCTTAAAAATATACAAAAAAATGGCTATTTATATAGTAAACTTTACGTCTTAAGGTCAAGTAGGATTTCCCTTACTTCAAACTCTTCCGTTACCAGACGAGGGGTTCCCCATTATAGAAGTAAATATATCGTCACCGAATATATG
>JAAWCI010000042.1 GCA_022793145.1 Bacilli bacterium
AAATATTTAATAGAAGAAGGGCTTGCATATCCATGTTTCTTAACAAAAGAAGAATTAGAAGAAATGCGTGAAGTACAAGAAGCATCAAAAGAGAGACTTGGATGTTATGGAAAATATGCAAAATATAGAGATTTGCCAAATGAAATGGTTGCAGAAAAGATCAACAACGGAGAACCTTATATCATTCGTTTAAAGTCCCCTGGAAATTTTGACAAAAAAGTTGTTGTCAATGATTTGATTCGAGGAAAAATAGAATTTCCAGAAAATGACATAGATTTGATTATTATTAAAAAAGATGGACTTCCAACTTACCATTTTGCTCATTTAGTAGATGATTATTTAATGGGTACTACACATGTAATAAGAGGAGATGAATGGGTATCCTCTTTACCAGTTCATGTACAATTATTTGAAGTATTTGGTTTTAAAGCTCCAAAATATGCTCATCTTTCTCCACTTATGAAAATAGATGAGGAAACGGGTGGAAAAAGAAAACTAAGTAAAAGAAAGGATCCAGAGTTAGCAGTGAGTTTCTATCATGAAGCGGGAATTCCAGAAGAAGCAGTTTTATTATACTTAATGACAATTGCTAATTCTAATTTTGAAGCTTGGTTTGATGCTAACCCAAGTTCCTCTATCAATGAATTTACTTTTGATTTTAAAAAAGTAAGCGCAAGTGGTGCTTTATTTGATTTAGAAAAACTAAATAATATTTCAAAAAATTACATTAGCAAATTAAAAGCAACAGAAGTATATAATAGAACTCTTATTTATGCCAAAGAATTTGACCCAGAATTTGCTTCTATTTTGGAAAAATATCCAGATTATTCTACCTCTATTTTTAATATTGAAAGAGAGCAGAAAAAACCAAGAAAGGATTATGCAACGTTTAAAGAGGTAAAAAATGAAGTTTGGTATATGTATGATGAATATTTTATAGGGGATATCAATTATGAATTTGGAAAAGTAAATGAGGAATCGGAAATTCATACTATTTTATCTACTTATTTTACCAAATACTATAATGCAGAAGATGATAAGGAAACATGGTTCAACAAAATAAAAGAATTGTCAAAAGAATTGGGATATTGTCCTGATATGAAGGAATATAAAGCGGCTCCAGATGCTTATAAAGGAAATGTAGCAGATATTAGTACAGTGATTCGTGTTGCACTTACTTCTAAATCACAAACTCCAGATTTATATGAAATTTTAAAATTATTAGGAATAGAAAGAATTCAAAATAGAATTTCTAAATTTTGATATGATGATTGTAAAAAAATGGAATTTGAGTTATTTATGTGAAAGTAAAGAAAAGTGGCAAGAGTTAGGAACCAAATTAGCGCAAAAAATAGAAGATCTTAAAAATTATGTTTCAAAAATGGAAACTGTAAATGATATGAAAGATTTCATGGAAACAAAAATTGAAATGGATCAGTTGATTGAGCAGATATATTGTTATCCAAAAAGATTTCTAGATTTAAATAGTCAAGATGAAGAAGCAAAAGCAATGTTTCATAAAGCTCTTTCTTATTATGAAGAAACAGAAAAGGCGACTGTTTTATTCAAAAAAATTATTTTAGAAAATTCAGAATTGGTAAATGAATTTGTCTCAAAATTTCCTTATTTTAAAAGATATATAGAACTTATTTATCGAATGAGTGAACATCAAGTACAAAATGAAGAAGCTTATGTGGTACTCCAAAAACAGTTAGAAATACTTCAAGATATTTATCGTTCTTTAATAAGGGGAGATATGGTATTTAAAAACCCAGAAACAGGAGAGATTGTAACAGAAACAATGCTTTCTAGTCTTTCTCATTCTAAAAATGTAGAAGATCGAAAACGTGCTTTTGAAATAACTATGAATGCTTATAAAAGCATTTCTAATGCTTTAGCAACTATTTATCAAAATAAGATATTAACAGAAGAGAGAATTGCTAATCAAAAAGGATTCATGACTCATTTAGAAGCTAGATTATATGAAGATGCATTGCCAGATTCTATCGTTTCTAGTTTGATTACAACTGTAAGAGATCATTTGGAGATAGAACATCAATTTATGCAATATAAAAAAGATACATTAGGATTGCAAGAATTTCATCTATATGATATGTCAGAAACTGCTTTTTCTAATGATATAAAAAAGTTTTCTTTAGAAGAAGCACTAGAAATTTTAAAAGAAAGTTTTGGTATACTAGGAGAAGAATATATAAAGTTGCTAGAAGAAGGATTTTTTAATGGATGGATGGATTTAGAACCATCAAAAATAAAAAGAAAAGATTCCTTTAGTTGTATTACTTATAGTGGGGTTCCTTATACCATGTTACAGTATCATGGAGATATGAATTCTTTGCGAATTCTTGCTCATGAAACTGGACATATGGTTCATACTTCTTTAGCAAAAGAAAATAAATTTGAATACTTTGAATATTCTCTTTTCCTGGCTGAAATTGCTTCTAAAGTACATGAAATATTGTTGTATCATTATCTAATTGGAAAAAGTGAAAGCAAGGAAGAAACTTATTATTTAGTAGAGCAGATGTTATCTAGTTTTTGTACTTCTTTATTTTCACAAACAATGTTAACAGAATTCGAACAAGAAGTTCATAAGAAATTACAAAATCAGAAATCGATCCAAACAAAGGATTTACAATCTTTATATTGTTCCTTGGCAACTACATATTATGGAGAAGCATTTGAATGTGATGACTTAGTAGGTATGAGTTTTGGAAAAATTCCACATTTTTATCTTTATCCATCTTATTATGTATGGCAATATGGTGTTGGAATATCAATTGCTCATAAAATTGCAGCAGATTTAATTGATGATAAAAATAATATGAGGAAAAATTATCTTGAATTTTTGAAAGCAGGAAATCGATTAAATGTAATAGATTCTTTGAAGCTTGTTGGAATAGATTTAGAAAATGGAAATTATATCGAAGAAGCTTGTGACTTTATGAAAGAGAAAATGAAGGTGTTAAAACGATGAAAGAAATAGAAAATATTTTATTAAAACCTGATATTCTAACTTCTATCCAAGAAAATCAAGAAGCTTTATTTTCTTTAGTTCCTGAGTTGAAAACTATGGTAAAGTTTCCTCATAATCATCCTCATCATCATTTAGATGTTTGGGGGCATACTTTATTGGCTCTTTCTTTTAGTGAGGTAGATTTGGAAATAAGACTTGCCTTGTTGTTGCACGATATTGGAAAAACAACTTGTTATCAGGATGGAGAGGTGAGACATTTTCGTGGTCATCCATATGAATCCTTTCATATTTCTGTGCCAATATTAGAAAGACTGGGATATTCTTCTAGTGAAGTTGCCAGAATTGGATTTTTAATTGCTTGCCATGATGAAAGTGCAAAAAAAGCAGCAAATGATATGCCGAAAGAGTTAATACAAAAATTGGTAAAAATGCAATATTGTGATGCCAAAGCTCATCATCCAGATTATGTTGAAAGAAAAGTAAAGCGAATTGATGAGGTAGTAGGGGATCTTGATTTATCATTAGAACCTCAATTATAAAACAACAATAGTTGTTTTTTTATGTACAAAATAATTTAATAAACAAGTGGGAAAATGATGATCAATTTCTTTTTGTGAATGCAATTTATTTACTAAAAAAACAGTATATGATAAAATAAAGATAATAAGGAAAGTAGTGGAAGTATGTCAAAGAATTATCAGTCGTTATTTAGTTTGAGGCTTTTAAAAAGCATTATTGGTATATTTACAAGTAACTTTTTGGTTTTATATTTTTTAGAACTTAATAATCAAAATATTTTGCCTCTTGGAATTTATTATATTGTTGTTTATCTTACCATTTTTTTAACGATTTTCTTTGTTAGAAATATTTGCAAAACAAAAAGAAGGATTTATTTGCTTCGTATTGGTATTTTATTAAATTTTGTTTATTTTTTATTGCTTGCTATATTAAAAGAAAAGATTATTTCTTATGTATGGCTGATTGGATTAGTCTATGGACTAGAAGAAGGATTTTATTATTCTATTTATAACAATTTTGAATCGACAGGAATCAGTAATGAAGAAAGAGCTAAATTTATTGGCTCTTATACTGCCTGGAATGCGATTTTAGGAATGCTGATTCCCATTTTTTTCGGTTCCTTGATTAGTGCTGAAGGATTTGGAAGAGCAGTAATTGTCGTGCTTATTTTAGTAATGTTTCAAATTGCATGTTCTCTTATTTTTAAAGATTCTCATATTCCAAGAGCAGATAAAACAGATTTAAGAGGGTATAGAAAACTAGTAGAAAGAAAAACCTGCGTTCAGAAGTCTTATTTATTGTCTATTTTTGAAGGCTTTATTTATAATGGAGCTTTTAATAGTATTGTTACTGTTTATATTATTAAAGTGTTTAGTAATAGTTTTGAATTAGGAATCTTTACAGCGTTATTTAGCTTGGTAACTTGTATTTGTGGAATTTTGTTTGCAAAAAAAGTAAAAGAACAAGACTATCAAAAATTATTAAAATTTTCTACTTTTTTCATGATTACAGGAATTATTTTTATTATGATTGCTTGTAATACATTTACTATAATTTTATTTAATTTTTTCCTAGTCTTTTCAAAATC
>JAAWCI010000095.1 GCA_022793145.1 Bacilli bacterium
ATGGTGCATAAAATATTTGTATGTATATATTTTTAGTAACTGGCTCTGCAAAATAAATTCTTGCTTTTTTTAATCTCTTATAACTACTTGTACTTGAATATACCATTTGTGGGTCTCCATTTGTAGTGATAAATGTGTTTCCAGAACGTGTTACTCCATGTAATGTTGAACTATGATTTAAAATACTTGCTGCATATATTGATTTGTCAATCACAGATACTGAGGCTGGTACCATTTCACTGATGAATCCAGTATTGCTCTTTACCATCACTTTTGCATCCCCATTTTCACTAAAATATTGAAAATTTTCCTTTTGCCAAGTAATTCCTCCATCAAAACTATAACTATCAATTCCACTTCTAGCATTTCCATTTACAAATAAAGAAACATTATTTCTAGTCGTTGATGGAGAAGTACTAAGTGCTTCTATTCTATCTATTTTATAAGTAAGTCCTGCTTCTGACCCAATATCCAATCGAAGACGACTATAATCTTTTTTTGGAATATCAAATTGTACAGATGTCGCTCCTTCACTAATTCTTTTTGAAATAGAAGCTTGTTCAGAATGAGGATAACCATAAAATACTTGTATACTCATACTTTTGGTAATTGGTTCTGCAAAATGGATTGCTACTCCATTCATTTGCTCATATTTTCCAATATTAGTAAAATCCATAATTGGGTCTTTAGATGTTGTAGTAAAGATATGTCCAGATTGTATCATATTTTTTAGTTCATAAGTTTCTGCTGGATATAAATTATATCCAATAGAAGTTGTTAAAGTAGGAGTTGAACTATCAATTTGATAGTCTCCACTTATGGAATTTGATTCTCCACCATATTCATTTATTCCTTTTAATTTAATTTGATAGATTCCTGTTTCTGTTAGCTTAATTTCAGTAGAAACACTTTTCCCACTTACTTCTACAGTTGTTTCTCCTAAGCTTACTCCATCTCTAACAAGTTCATAAGAGAAGCCTGTTATATTAAAAGTATCCGTTGCTACAACTGTCAATGTTGTCTCAGAAAGCCAAATATCATCAGTACTCATACTACTATAATTTAATATTGGTCCTTCGGCTCCTTCCAAAATAAATGTTCTTTTGGCAATTGTTGTATTTCCTTCTGAATCACTTGCTTCATATGTAATTTCATAGGTTCCAACTTCTAGTTTTAATTCACCTATTATTTTTACTGTATTCTCATTTACTTCTATCTCCCCATCATTTTCATCTGTTATCGTTACTCCTTCATAAAAGTTATAAGTAGCAACTTGATTTAATTTTAATGTTACAGTCTCAGGATCAAAAGTAATTTTTGGGCCAACACTATCTACAATATGAACAGTTCTAGTTACTTGAACTGTTTTTCCATTATTACTAGCTTGATAAGTAATCAAATAGGTTTTTCCAGCTACAGAAGTATCAATAGCATCTACTTTTACTCCCCCTAATTCAATACTCGTTTCATAACTTAAATTCCCACCATCTATCGTTTTAGCAGTTGCTCCAAGTTCTTGATATGTATTACCTTGTTTCAATTTGATAACACTTTTCCCATTTAATGTTATGACTGGATCTTTCGCATTATCTGGAATGATACATTTTCCTTCTTCATATGGAATCATTCTAATATTTTGATCATTTTTTCCTTTTATAGCACACCATTCATTATTATGAATTGCTAATGTTATTTCTCCTTTTACACTAATTTGTAGCATTCCACCTTTTGGTATTTCTCCAGAATATTCTAATTGTGATCTTGTTTCTCCGTCAAATAAAAAAGTTTTTTCTTCTATATTATCATTTAATACCATACTAGCGTAATATAAATTTCCACTTTCTAATATTCCATAAGAGCTATCTAAGAATGCACTTTTTCTAACACGTCCTAAAATATTTAAGATAATTGGTGTAGCTATAAGTGCTATTATTGCAAGTATTACAATAACTGCTAATAATTCTATTAATGTAAATCCTTTTCTTTTCATATCATCACTAGTCTTTCTATATATACATTATAACATAATTTATAATCTATATAAAAAAAATATTGTAAATATATTTTCTTTCATCATAACGGCATTTTTGTATCTCCATTATAATAGTTAATATCACTACTGTCAAGTAGATAATTCATTCCTCAACTGTATTATAGAATAAAAATAATCAAAATCTTATTAAAAAAAATATTGCATTTTTGTGAGTATGTTTTTATAAGTTCTTAAATAGCGTTATAACCTGTATTTACGAGCGTTTACTGCATTTTTGGTTTTGAAGGATGTTCTTATAAATTGTTATAATTTCTTATGTTTTCACTTTCAAAAGTAGTAAGTTAGTAGTAAAAATTTAGAAATTTTTTAAAGTATTAATTTTAAATATTAAAAAAATACTATGGCATTGCACAGTATAAGAGTATCTATTTATAAAAACGAGACTTAGTGGCATAGCCACTCAAGTCTTCGTCATAATAAGGTATAGTATTACC
>JAAWCI010000096.1 GCA_022793145.1 Bacilli bacterium
AAATGGCTAATTGGAGATGGAAAAAGTCTTCAAATAATGGCATTATTTCACTTATTTTAGCAAAAATAGAAAAAATTATAAGAATCAAGACAAAAAAAGTAGCATATTCTTTTTGAATATACCACTTTGTCAACAGTCTGAGAGTTTGATTTAGTCAAACTTTATTTTTTCGTTCATTTATTTTATCATAGTAGCATGAAAGGAGAATCTATGAATAAAACTTATAAATACAAAGAATCTTTTTACTTTTTTGATCATGATATTTTTAATGATATGTTTAATAGAAAATGTAATAGGAATAGATTAATGGTTAAAGATATGGAGGAACAATTAGCAAATGCTATTAATGTATTGAAAGATGCGGTTCATAGTTGGCGTTATAAAACTTATAGTCCTAATGATTTAAATCTTGTTAACGATATAGCAAATTATTTTTGGTATGAAAAGGATGTACTATTGTGTAAGAAGGGTGGAGATGCAAAAATGAAGAAAATGTCAGATATTGAATTGATGTCGGTAAAAAGGGTATATGAATCAATAATAGAATTTTTAGAATATTTCTACAAAACAGATGGGTTTAATGATTTATGGTTTGATTTTGAAAAAATTGATCCCTCGTTAAGAGAAGAAAAATTATGGGAAATCGCTGAAAAAGAGTATGATAAGGTAATGCTGTCTTTAAAAAAGGAATATCCTATTATTAGAAAAATACAAATTTATACTGATTTAAGTAATTTTATTTATAATGATTTATATGACATATATGATGGAAAATTAACCTATGCATATAGATTTGAAGCGATACCTGATGGAAATCCAACAACTGATGAAGATTATACAAAAGCATATAAAAAATTAAATGAAATAATTGATTCATATTGTTAAAAATTTATTAAACTCTATTTAATTTTTAGGTAGTTAAGTAGAGTTTTTTATTAAATTTATTTTTAAAAATGAAGTTTCAATTTTCTTAGTATTTAATAAATATTAAAAGTATTGTCCTAGCCAGCACTGAAAACCTACTCCCGCCAAGTTTTCTATTGTGGGAGAATTCCCAAACCCTTTAGAAAATATTTTTTTAACAAATTAATATATAGTTATTTACTCTTGTTCCGCAAAATGCTATAATGTGGGTACAAGAGTAAAGTGGTGAAAATATGAGTAATAAAGAAAAAGTAATTGAATTTTTAAATAGTAATCATGGATATATTACTACAGCAGAATTTTTAACATTAGGTATGAGTAAACCATTAATTCAAAAATTTTTAGATGAAGGATTAATTGAAAGAGTAAGCTATGG
>JAAWCI010000043.1 GCA_022793145.1 Bacilli bacterium
CATTAATATTATAATGATCGAAATAACAATGGCATATGAATAAATAAAATTATTATTAAATATTGAAAAGGCTAAAATACTAATAGATAAAAGATAAGTTTCTAACATATATTTTATAATAATCAAAAAAGTTATTTCGTTTATTGGGATGTTAAATTTAAAAGTATACATAAAAATAAACCATTGTATAAAAATAGTAATCATTGTAAACAATATACTTTGACCCAAGTTTTCTTTTAAACATTCAAATAAATATCTATTTCTATTTTTAAACCTAGTATCAAAATTTATCAATTTATAATATAAAGAACTTGTCAATAGAAAAGTACCTGAAATTATTGGAATCATCCATACAAAATTTATATAACTATTTGTTGAACTAAAAGCTAATATATTAAGAGGTATGCGGAAATAATCATCTATAATTTCTGATAAATAAGGTTTTTTTAATATACAACTAATTAATATTATAAAAATATATAGTAATAACTTTTTTTTATCATATTTCCTCATCATTTTTCAATATAAAATCCTTTCTTCTTATCTTTAAATTTAATACTGTAAACATAATTAAGTCTAACATTAAAATAAATAATAAATAAATTATACTGTTCTTATATATATAAAAGACTTTATATATAGTTTCTAAATCAAAAAGTTTATTATTAAAAAAGAAGAAATTAAAATATTCCAAAATAAAATCAAAAGCAGTATACAGAAAAACAAAAATAATTGATGATACATAATGATTCTTAGCAAAAATATCAATCACTTTTATTGTTAAAGAAATTGTTATATATATTATCATAATATTTATAGTAATGATAACTATATCAATAATATAGTGAATTGATGTAGGCAATGAAAAAAGCATTACCACTAAATTAAAAATAGAAAATATAATGATACTCAATAGGAGTTCTAATTTTATACTTTTCTTCAAAAATATTTGTTTTGATTCATGTCTAGATATAATGCATGAGTTACTCATAGTTTTATATATAACATATTCTATTATAATAGATAAAATAATTAAAAAATATCTTATAGATATAATACCTAATCTTCCCATATATATCTCTAAAAAGTTACTTCTAGTACCATTTGCCATAAACAAACCTACTATAATACTTAACAAAATAAGAAAATAAACTTGTTTATTCTTAATTATATAAATCATAATAAATCCTTCTTTTGCTGGCTAAATCTTAATAAAATAATACTTACTAATAATAAGATGAAATATAATATTATTGAATCATTCACTTTAAATACTGATAACGGTTGCAATTGACCAACAATTGAATATTGACTAAGATTTAATAATGGACATACAAATTCTGTAAATAACATAATAAAAAATGGAAAAACATAAATTATTATTTTTTGTTTTACAAAGAACGAGATTGAATAAGCTAATCCAGATAAGAGACTTAATATAAATGATACATGTGCAATTACACAAATTAAGAATAAAGGTAAGTTTGATAATCGCAAAGAATCCATAAATAAAAATTTTTTACTAACCATATAAAATGCTGAATTTTGAAAATAAGAAAGGGCATTCCCACTTCCATATATAAAATACAAAGAAATGTAGTTTAATAAAAATGATAAAAAATTAATTAAAAATACTGTAAATATTATTATTATAAATCTCGAAAATATTAATTTTTTTTGATTTAATCTAGTATATAAAAACATATTTGTTTTTTGCCTTTTTTCTATAAAATTTATATCAGAAAAAATTGTTGAACAAAGGATAGGAAAAACTATTATAATTATCATATTTAAATTAACAGATGGATTATATAAAATATATAAATACTCTGCTCTATAACCGGTTTCAAACAATGTATTCAAATTATAATGTATAACCAGAAATACATGAATTAAATTAATCAACAAGATTCCAATTATTGCAAAATAAAATTCTTTTTTTTGAATTAAGCACTTCAAACTATATATAAATTCCTTCATTAATTCACCTGCAACTTTCTAATATTTTATAAGTAAACAAACACCAATAAAAATTGGCGTTTGTTTACTTAATTCCAATCTAGTAATCTACTACTCCAGTAACTGCACCTTTATTTAATGACCAATTATGATTACGAGCTCTTAAGCCCATCTTTTGACCATTTCCATATGTATATCCATAAGGAACAGATACTTCATCTTGATCACCTTTTTCAAAATCTTCTCTGTAAATATAGCTTCCTGTTGTTCCCCAAGTAACAGTTTTACCATCGCTTGAATAAGCTCCAGCATAAAATGTTACAGCCTTAATTCCAGTAAATGCCTCAAGGTAAACCATTGCATGATTAGCTGTTGGAGTAGTTACATATCCATTTCCAGTGCCATCACCAGTTTGGACATATCCTTGTGCTTTTGGGATTTGTAAATGGAATGCTGCTTGTCCTGCATACGCTGTTCCAATTGATACAATTCCTAGCAATGCAACCGTAGCCATCAACAATCCTTTATTTTTCTTTTTCATTTTTTCACCTCCATTTCTTTTTAATATAGATGAACTAGACTTTTAAAAAAATATTTTCTTAGAAAGAATACTGCGACATTCACTCTACTTGTTATAAGTATATCACAAATACTTCATATTTCAACTTTTTTCGACTTATTTAGACTAATAAACCTCATATTTCTATATTACTTGAAACAAATCTTCCTCCCCATTTATACCCATCTCCAGGGAAGCGCCTTCTACTATATAAATGTAGATTTTTCTACTATTCCCGTCACCTTTAATGTGCTGCTGCCTTTAAACAATACTCATCTGGCATGATCTTCACTACAACTTCTATAACGTTCTTCTACTCTATCAAAATTGATTAGAGATGTATCACCATTATTAGCAATCATCATATCTAATATTAAATTATCTTTATATCTTGGAATTACTAAAGCTTCTCTAAATACATAATATTTATTATTTACTTCTATTACTCCTACAGAAAACGGTGTTGTATAATCATTCACTTCATTTCCATTTTCTACTTTACAAGAATTAAAAGAACAATAATTCATATGAACATCATAAATTTGATAGAAATACTTACTATCCTTTTTAGAACTCTTTACTAGATTCTTATTAATATGATAATCTCCTTCCATTGTTATTTTAAATAATACTGAACCATATTCAAAAATCATATGTCTTAGTCTATTTTCTAATGGCCCAAATAATTCAATTTTATAACGACTAAATTCTTTTAAAATATCTGGATAATTATTTTCTAATAAATAAGAATTTGCTTCCTCTAAATTTCTACTTTGTACCATATCTACATAAGAAAGTGCTACTTGAAAGAAATCTTCATTATTAGTAGATGGATTATTCTGTACGATTGCCTCTGGCTTTTCTGTTACTTTTTCTATAGAAAAGGTATTTGACTATTTTATATTTACAAATACTGATATAGTCGTAACTAAAATAGAACAAGCCATAACAAAACCATACAAATAATGAATTATAAACTTTTTAAAATTTTTAGAAAAAGTCTCTTCTGCTTCACCCATTCCATTTTCTATAAGATAGTCAATAAGTAAATGCTTTTTTGGCTCTAATTTTCAAAAGCATTTCTTACGTCTCTTTCTTTTATTATCATTCATTTTATCTCATTAAATCAACATTTCTTCTTTTATATTCTTCACTATTCTTCTACTCTAACCACTCTTTTTTTCTCAGCTACATTTCCAGAGGGATCAATAGCACGATAAGTAAGTACATATCTTCCTGGAATAGATGACAAAGATCCTTCTATCTCTACTTTTAAATCTTCATTAGAATTGTCGCTAATCATAACTCCATTCATTAAGTTCATATTTTTTGTTTCTTCTGGTTTTATTGTTAAACGGTCCGTTTGAATTACTGGTTTCTCTTTATCAGATACAACTACAATTCGAGTAATTGTGCTTACCTCTTCTGCATAAGAAGTATGATAAGTTAATTGATATGTTCTTGCTTTTGAAGTATCTATGCGTGATACTGTTTTTCCTTCTGTTGTAATTTTTATTTTACTTTCATCTGGTAAATTTCCTTCTATTGTAATTGCTTCATATCCAGGATCTTCATAAGGTCGATTCAATTCAGCATGTTCTATTGCTTTCCCTCTCATCACAATCATTGGAGCTTGTTTTTTTACTTCGTCATAATCTTTAATCATATTTTCATCTTGATCAAATACAGTATACTCATATCCTTTTTCTTTTTTTTCTATCTGCATCAATAATTGATTGGAAAAATTCATTCTCTCTCTTGGATTTATAAATTTTGAATTAATATAACCAGCTTGCTTTAAAGTACGAAGAGGAACTATAATTACATCTCCTTTTTCCTTCGGCAAAAAGTCTTGATATTCTGCTCCCCATTTTTCTAAAGCAACCTTCAATTCTTCAATTCGCCGCTTGTACTTTTTCTTTGCATTATAACTTCTTGTCACTGAAAATATAGTTGTTGCCACAATAATTATTCCTATTATAATTAATAAACGTTTTAATCCACTTTCCATAAGTATCACCTATTATTAGTATAACATTTTTAAGAAAAGTTTCCAAATATTTTAAAATTTATGTTACAATATAATAGAGGGATAGCTATGAAGAAATTAGAAATTATGGAATTTAATGTCACAAAAGAAGAACAATTATTAAACTTTCTTTATCAAAATGTACAAGGAAAGTCAAAAAATAATATCAAGTCCTTGCTTAAAAATGGTCAAGTTTTTGTCAATTCAAAAAAACAAACAAAATTCGATTTTCTATTAAATAAAAATGATCATATCAAAATACAGCTTAGAAAATTAAATTCTTTTCCATATAAAATTTTATATGAAGATGAAAGCTTGATAGCAATCGAAAAACCAGCTGGTGTTCTCACAATTTCAACAGAACAAGAAAAAGAAAAAACAGCTTATAAAATTGTACGAAATTACTTACAGAAAAAAGGACAAAAAGTATTTATTGTACATCGTTTAGACCGTGATACTTCTGGAATATTATTATTCGCAAAAAATGAAAAAATGAAAATCATGCTACAAAAGCATTGGAACGATATTACATTAAAAAGAGGATATATGGCAATTGTTGAAGGACCTATGAAAACTGACTTTGGAACAATTCGAAGTTTCTTAAAAGAAGAAAACAACAAAATGGTTCATTCTACCAAAGGAATGGATGGTAAATTGGCAATTACTCGTTATCAAACAATTGAAAAAAATAAAGAATATAGTTTATTAGAAGTTTTCTTAGAAACTGGAAGAAAAAATCAAATCAGAGTTCATATGAGCGAAGCAGGCCATCCTATCATTGGTGATACAAAATATCATGCTACTAAAAATCCAATAGGTAGATTAGGTTTACACTCTCATATATTAGAATTTATTCATCCTTTTTCAAAGAAAATAATCAGTTTAGAGACTCCTATTCCAGATAAGTTCAGTAAATTATTAAAACATGAATGAGTTAACAAATTCATTCTTTTTTTATCTTACTAAAAATATTTACTCAATTCTTTTATAATGAATATTATATTTTAGAATAAAAAAAGAAGTAGATACTTCCTTATATTTTTAAATGTTTTCTAACTGCTCTCCAGCTTCCAAACATTCCCACTAAAATACCAATTACCAATAGAACCATTGATACAACATAAATAAATGGCTCTGGTTTAATCAGTTTGATAAAAGGTGAAAATAATTGTCCATTAAAATTGTTATAAAGTGCTGTATATCCATAAATAGTAGCTAATATTGGGATAATTGCTCCAAACATTCCTAAAAACAATCCTTCAAATAAAAATGGTATTTTGATATTTAAGTTACTGGCTCCTACAAGTCGCATAATTTCAATTTCTCTTTTTCTTGAGAAAATTGTAATCTTAATTGTATTTGCAATTAAGAAAGCAGTTACAATGATAAGTGCTATAACCATGCCAATACTAATTTTCTTTACAACATCAAATACTGTTACTAATTGTTCTACCATTCCTTCTCCATATTTAACAACACTAACATGGTCGATCTCTTTTATTTGATTGGCTGTCTTTTTTATAAGATCAATATCTTTTACTTTCACTTGATATGTATCTTGAATCGGATTTTCTTCTTCGTCATAATTTCCTAAAATATTTTTAAAAACATCAGAAGATTCCATCATTTCTTTTGAAATAGACATTTTATCTTGAAATTCAATAGAAGCAATATTATCTAAAACATCAATACTATCTCTTACATCTTCAATCTGTTCTTTTGTTATATCACGATCCAAAAATACTACAATTGTAACATCTTTTTCAACTAATGTCGCAAAGTTATTTACATTATCAGATAAAATCATAGCTAAAGCAACCACAATTAATGTAATTGTAATACAAGAAATAGACGCCAATGAAAGAGAAAAATTTCTAAAGACACTTTTAAAAGCATCTCTAATATTTCTACTTAAAATTCTAAATCCCCTCATGTTTATATGTTCCTTTCTCATAATCTTTTAATATGCGCCCTGAATCTAATAAAATAACTCTTTTTTTCATTTTGTCTACAATTTCTGTATCATGTGTTACCATAATAATGGTTGTTCCCATTTGATTGATTGCATCTAATACTGACATAATTTCCATACTTGTATTCTCATCCAAATTTCCTGTTGGTTCATCACAGATAAGAAGCTTTGGCCCATTGATAATCGCTCTTGCAATTGCTACACGTTGTTGCTCTCCACCTGATAATTCAGTAGGATAATTTTTGGCTTTGTGTTTTAAACCAACTAATTCTAAAGCTTTAAGAACTTTAGTGTGAATCTCTTTCTTTGGAGTTCCAAAAACTTCTAATGCAAATGCCACATTTTCATAAACGGTTGAGCGATTAAGAAGCTTAAAGTCTTGAAAAACAACTCCCAATTTTCTACGCAGTTTGTATACTTTTCCATTTCTTAACTTTGCTACATCAATTCCACCTACAATTATTTTCCCACTGGTTGGTTTTTCTTCACGATAAAGCATTTTAATTAAAGTGGATTTCCCACATCCAGTAGAGCCAATGATAAAAACAAAATCACCTTTTTCGATTCTTAAGTCAAGATCATAAATGGCAGTCACGCCATTTTTATATCGCTTATTTACATCTTTCATTCTAATTAAATCCATTTTTCCACCTCTTATTCTCCACCTGCTACTTCATATGCATCAGTCACTAAAAAAAATGCATTAGGATCAATTTTCTTAATTCCTTCTTTGGCTACAAAATATTCTTTTGTTGGAATAATACACATAATTACTTTTTGACGGTCTCCAGTGTACCCTCCTCTTCCATCTAAGATGGTAACTCCATGGCTTAGATAATTTAAAATAAATTTTTTTACTTCTGTCTCATAATCTGTAATGATATAAAATGCTTTGGACTGACTAATTCCTAATATTACTTTATCCGTCATAACGCTAATTAAATAAATTGAAATAACAGAATACATAAATTTTTGAAAACCAAATACAAAGAAACTAATACCAACTATAATGCCATCTGTAAAAAACATTGCATTTCCGATGGACATTTTAAAATATTTTGATACAATTTGATTCAAAATATCTGTTCCACCCGTTGTGAATCCTGCTTTAAATATCATTCCTAATCCAAATCCACTAATTGCTGCTCCAAATAATGCAATAACTACTGGTTCTGTCGATCCCAAATCAATCAAAGTTGCCATAGGCTCTGTCAATTTTACAAAGACTGGATATAACAAAGAACCAATTACCGTATTGGCAGTTTTTTCTTTTCCTAAAAATATCAAACTTAATAAAAGCAAAAATATAGAACCAATCAGAATAACAAAAGATGGATCCAAATGATAGAGCTTATTCAAAATAACAGCAACTCCACTTACCCCATATACAACTTGACTAGGTAATAGAAATACATTAAAAGCCAAGGATACTAAAAATAATCCTAATAAAAATTCTGCATATCTTACTAATTTATCTTTCGCATAAATAGATTTTATAATATTTGGATCAATAATACTTTCTTTTCTTCTAAAAAACATATTCTAGCACCTCTTTAAATTCTCCTCCATAAAGAAATCGATATCACCATCTAATACTTTTCCAACATTACTTGTTTCAATATTGGTTCTATGATCTTTTACCATTGAATATGGATGCATGACATAACTTCTAATTTGAGAACCAAAATTGATATCCATTTGTTCCCCTTTTAAGCTTTTCATTTCTTGTTCTCTTTTTTCTTGTTCTTGTTGATAAAGCTTATTCTTTAATATTTCCATTGCCTTTTCTTTATTTTGAATCTGACTTCTCTCATTTTGGCAAGTAACAACAATTTTGCTTGGAAAATGGGTAATTCTAACTGCACTATCAGTAGTATTTACACCTTGTCCACCGTTTCCACTGCTTCTATAAACATCAATTCTAATATCAGTCTCTTTGATTTCAATGTCAATATTGCTTTGTTCTAAAAATGGGGTTACTTCTACCGAAGCAAATGAAGTATGTCTTCTAGCATTAGAATCAAATGGAGAGATTCTTACCAATCTATGAACTCCACGCTCATTTTTTAAATAACCAAATGAATGAATTCCTTTTACCAAAAACGAAATGCTTTTAATTCCTACTTCCTCTCCAGGTTGTTCATAAATAATTTCATAAGTAAAATTTTTCTTATCGCACCATCTCGCATACATACGGAAAAGCATTTCTGCCCAATCACAAGCTTCTGTTCCTCCTGCTCCACTATGAATTTCTACAATAGAATTTCCTTCATCATATGGACCGTTAAATAATGTTTCTATCTCTAATTTTTTTAATCTTTCATCAATGCTTACAATAGAAAGCTCTAATTCTTTTTCTACATCTTTATCATTTAATTCACACATTTCTAAAGAAAGATCGATTTCCGACTGTAAAGTTTCCAAGCTTTCTACAGAACTTTTTAAATTATTCAGCTCACCAATAATCGTTTCACTGTATCTTTTGTCATCCCAAAAATTAGATTGTAACATGGTTTGCTCTAATTCTTGTATACGTTTCTTTTTTGTAGAAGGGTCAAAGTAACCTCCCTAATTCATTAATTTTTATTTGATAATTTTCATAAGTACTTTTTAATTCATTATGTTCCACATTCAATCCTCCTAACTATAACATTATAACATTTTTTTATTAAAATTCCTATGTATTTTAAAAATAATAAAAGAAAAACAAGGTTTTCTAACCCTGCTATTTTATATCTGCTGTTATTCGTTTATAAGACTTGCAAAATTCACTAATAACTCTCTGCATTTCTTCTTCTGTTAATTCCACCCCATTTTTATGATAGCGGGTTTCTATTATCTTTTCTAAAACCATACTGACATAATGAAAAGGAAAGCTAGATAGTATAGATTGATTTTCTGTTTTTGGAAATTTACTTGAACTTGGAATATCATTTCCTGTTACAACGTATAAATCCATTGCATTTCTATTCTCTAATTCTACTCTTATTGTATCTTCTAATTGCAATTTAGTTGCTAATTCTCTTGGAAGTGGCTTCATAACAGGAGAATTATTTATATGAAATGGATACATTGTCCCCGATAGCTGATCCAAAAGTGGTGCTTCTAAATCTTTCCTATTTGTAGTTACAAAAGAGACAACTTTATAAAATGGACGGTTTATCTCATCTATCTGAAATCCGTGCTTTACCAACCTAGTTGCATAAAAATATGGAGTACTTTCTTGCTCTGTTAATATAGTTGCAATAACTTTTCCTAACAATTCATAATGAAATGTTCTACTTTGACTAATTTTCTTCCATTCTACTTTTATCCATTCCTGCTTTTGTTCAATAGAATTTTTATGTTGTTTTAAATATTCTTTCAATTTAGATAATTTTTCTAAATCAACAGCATTTAACGAACTATTAAGAAATCTTTCCTGCTCCTCCATGTACTGAGCATATTCATTAATCATGGAAGCTACTTGTAAAAATCGTTCATTTATTTGTTCTAAAGTTTTCATTTATTTGCACTTTTTTAAAATGAAATAGCGACATTCATAGGAACAATAATCTTTCAAATATTGTTCTACTTTTTCTATGTCATTTCCCTTTCTATATAATTTATTTTCTTTATCACAAAATCCTTTTAATCGTAATTTTCCATATGACCAATCACCTACAATATAGTCATAGGGATCAAAATATTCTGTGTCTTTATTTATTACTTCATCTAATAAGAAGCCATCTTTATAATCTTTTAATAATTCATATTCATAATGATTCATTTTATATTTTTTCATTTATTACTCCTTTTCAAATGCTGGTGCTATTTCATTATACTTTGATAAACTTGATGCTGCATTCCAAGTCATAAAACCACCAGTTAATCCAGCATCTTCTAATGCATCAATTTGTTCTTTTATTTTTGTACTATCATAAACAATATACGGTTCTCTTACTGTATTATATGCTTGAATCCAAGTTCTCACTACTGCTGGAGTAGGAATTTCCTGTTGTCTTACATTTGCATATCCATTTCCCCATGCATATAAAAGCTTATATGGAACTGTCCATACAATATCTTTAATTCCATATTCATAAGCTCCGAAATGATCTGGATACGGCATTGCACTGATTACATCAACAACATTAGAAATAGCTCCCCAATATTGTCCATACCCAGTTACATAATTATGAGCACTTTCTCCAAATACATCTGCTGATACATAAGCTCTAACTTCGTGAATTTGATCACAAGCATACATTAGAAATGTTTGAATTGCCTGTGCTTTT
This sequence comes from Bacilli bacterium, assembly GCA_022793145.1. The sequence continues at coordinate 10,797 of JAAWCI010000043.1, forward strand.
GTTTCGTTATATGTATTTTTTAAATTCATTTCTCCATTTTTTTCTAATGCATATGTACGATCTGGGAAACGAACATAATCAAACTGGATTTCATGAAATCCCATCTCTACAACTGCTTCTTTTGCCAATTCAACATTAAATTCCCATACATCTCTATTGTAAGCACTTGGCCAATAAGAGCCATTATGTTTATATGGATTCCCAGCACTATCCGCTATCGCTGCTTCTGGGTGATCTGTTACATAATAACTATCTTTAAATACTGTAATTCTGCCAATTACATAGAATCCATTCTCTTTTAATTTTTGAATTGCATTTTTATAGTCATCAAAACTATTAATCGCATGATTAAAATTAGTTTTTGAATATTTTTCCATAACTTTACTTTTATAAGCTGGAGCTGTATTGTCTTTGATATCCACAACAAATGCATTGATATTGGTATTCTTTGCAATTTCAATATATTTATCTACATCTTTTATAACACCTGCATTTAAATATAAACTTCTAACTTTTTCTGGCATTTTGTTTTCTTCAAATTTTGCCTTTTCATAAGGATAAAAATCTAAACTTCCTGCATCTCCTCCACCTTGTGTATTTGTACGTTTCAAATGAACCTGATAACTATTATTTTCATCATAGTTTTTCATAGCTTCTTCTTTTGTACTAACGAGGTACTTGCTGTAAACAAATCCCTCTGACCCATTATACATGATTTTGTATTTGGGTGCAAATCCATTTTCTAATGTATTAAATCCAATAATTTTAACAGGTTCACCCTTTTTAATTAATCCTAATATTTCACTGCTTTTGTCCTCTTTATAAACTGTTGTATTGGTTCTAACAAATAATTCTTCTTCATAGATTACTTTATTATAAGTATCTACTATATTTTCTGATTTAAATAAAAATGTCGATCCTTCAATCTTCACTTTTTTATATTCTTGTTTTGTTATTTCACCAATGATAGTTTGGTCATAAAGTTCTACTTTAGTACCACGATAAAATTCATTCACTTCCTTATATTTTTCATCATAAGCTTTTACTTTTATTTCAAGAGATCCCAAATAAGCTATATTCAGTTTCTCTGGTTTTATAACTTCTTTCTTTGTTAAAAATAAAAATCCAACACCTAAAATTATTCCTATCAAAAATGTTATTGCCAATATTTTTTTCATAAATTCACCTACTATAGTTAGTATAACATCTTTTAAATTTTTTATAAAATTTGTAAAAAAAGAAAATTTTTAATTTTATAAAAATTTTCTTTTATAAATATATATAAGTAGCCCCCAATATTAGAATAGAAATAGAAATGAAGTTAAATATCGAGGGCTGCTTCTAAACACATATATAAGATTGATAGATTTTTTAGAACATGTCTATCTTACTATGTGGTTAGACATTATTCATCTTCTATCATTTTGTTAATATATATGGATCTGTTTTAGTTCCTGTTCCACTTTTTATTTTAACATCTGATGTTAAGAATAATACTGGGCGCACACCACTCGCGAAAGTCACGGTGTCGTAGCTGTAGTTGCTGTAGACATTCCCGGCCGCACCCACAAAGAACGCATTGCCCGAGGTGCTGCTACGCGGAGTCAGCGTCCATTGCCACTGAGAACTGTTAAATAGCCAACTCTTCTCTGCACATTCTGCTTTTGCTGCACTTCCATCCCAGTTATATAAATTAGTAGTATCACATGTACTTCCTCCACTTGACGCATACGCATAATCGCTTGGGTACATCAATGCAATCTTTCCAGTCCATGTTGTTGGTCTTCCTGAATATATTGTTGTTCCATTTTCATACTGATACATCTGGGCTCTTGTTATAGATGATGTACTCCATCCTCCTAATTTCCATACATGACTCTGATCTACCATTGCCTGTGATGTGGCATTTATTGTATTCCAATATGTTGTATTGAACTCTGTCATCAATGATGCTTGACTCCAATCATTTTTATCTACTGAATTCCATGCCATTGTTGTATTCTTATAGAATTGCCCTTCTGTTGTATAATTTCCCCAATATATGATCTTCATTTGACCATTAAATACTCCTATTATTCTATATGCCTCTCCATTAAATGTTACAAAGTTATTTGG
>JAAWCI010000097.1 GCA_022793145.1 Bacilli bacterium
AAATGTTATGGTGGAGATGTCAGTAGAAAAAGAAAACTTTTAGAAAAACAAAAAGAAGGAAAGAAGAGAATGAAGATGGTGGGAAGTGTAGAGATTCCACAAGAAGCGTTCTTGTCAGTACTTAGTATGGGGGAGGAATAATCAATTTGAATTATTCCTTTTTTTATGTTAGAATATAGCCGAAAAAAGGGGGAATCTGTAATGGGAAAGAAAATGACATTGGAAAAAGTGCCTAAAGGGATAGAAGGAACAACGATTGAATTAGAATTTGTAGGGAATTTAGATATAGCAATAGAAAAAATGAAGTGGAATGCTTTTTGTGAATTAGATAATAGTCAAATATCTCAATTAAAATGTTGTTTATTATTTTTATGTGGGATGCCATTTTCCAAGATTTCTGAAAAACTTGGTTTATCAAAGGAAACTATCTCAAGATACTTAAATGATAATTTATTAGAAGGCTTATTATCTTTTGAGTATCGAATATTATTTCATATGAACAAAAATAGATTGCAACCAGAAAATAAAAACTCTAAAATTAAAAGAGCTGTAAAAGCTTTTATAGAGCAAAGAGGGAACTACCAAAAAACTTCTGAAATTACTGGTTTTTCAGATAGGACATTGAGTCGTTATTTTTCAGATCCAAAATTACCAGAAATTTTAGAAAGTGAACAATTATATTTAGAATTTTGTCAAGTAAAAGATTCACATACAAGTGAAATTAAGAGAAAAGCAGCAATAAGTAATATTCAGCAACAGTCTATAAGAAGTCTGATTGCAATGTTAGAGCCTCAGGGAATTATTGAAAAACGTTATTTGTCATTATGTAAGGCAATGTTAATAGAACAAATAAATGATATACAAGGGCTTATAGCTTACACTGGTATGTCTAAAAAAAATATAGAATCTTATCTGCTAGATGTTTCAAAAAGTGGGGATTTTTTTCCTGAACCTGTTTTAAACTCCTTTCAGAAAATGGCTTTTCAAATTACAACGGATGAAAATGATGAACTATTGTTAGATGAATATGAAAGAGCAATTATAGAAACTTATATGTCTGGTAGATATTCTTATGGAGATATGAGTGAAATATTTGACTTGAGAAATGAAAAATTAATTGCAGATATTATTGGAAATAAATCTAAGAAATTACTTAGTGCAGAAGAATATGTTGCACTTCAAAATCACAAAACAGAAGTAGCTCCACTTCTTCAACTTCCAAATGCAAATAAATATTTAATCAAAAATGGCAAAATGATCTCAATTGTAAAGCCAGAATTCGTATTTGTTGAGTCATATGATTTTCAGATTTTAACAGTATTAGTAAACTTTTTAACGATATATGAGAATATTCAATATTCTAATCCAAAAGAACCATTAAATATAATGGAAACCTATTTAATAGCTAATATGTCAAATTTTGAAAGATTATTAACAAAAGAAGCATATGCGGATTTAGAGCAATATTTGTTTGTTGAAAAATTACTTTTTGGAAATGAGTTACAGAAGAAATATCAGTATATTATATTAGCGGTTAGACAGTTTTTTATGAATAATTTTGACTTAGAAAAAACAGCAATTGATTTAAACTTAAAAGTAGAATCACTCATTCGTGTACTACAAAATGAGTTTGTCCAAGCAAATTATGGACAGATTATTTATGAATATGTTAATCAAGCAATAGAAAATTATCGTTGTTTTAACCGAAAGAATAAACCTAAGAAAATTTATGTTTTGGGAAACAAGTGTTAAATACTTGTTTTTCTATGGTATAATAAATAGTGTGATGTTTTATGGAAAAAACTTTAGAAGATAAAAGATGGCAATATTTGAGTGATGAGCAAATTAGCTTGCTTTCTGATATTAAAATGCAGTCTTCTTATAGAAGAAAAAT
>JAAWCI010000044.1 GCA_022793145.1 Bacilli bacterium
AAATGGCTAATTGGAGATGGAAAAAGTCTTCAAATAATGGCATTATTTCACTTATTTTAGCAAAAATAGAAAAAATTATAAGAATCAAGACAAAAAAAGTAGCATATTCATTTTGAATATACCACTTTGTCAACAATCTGAGATATAGATCTTTATCTATATCCTTATTTTAATATTATATTACATATTTTCTAAGAATTCTTGTTCAGTCCATATTGTAATTCCAAGTTCTCTTGCCTTGTCAAACTTGCTTCCTGGGTTTACACCAACTACAACTACATCGGTTTTAGAGCTTACTGTGCTTGAGGTTTTTCCCCCCAATAGTTCTATTTTTTCTTTGGCTTCTTCTCTTTTTATATTTTCTAAGGTCCCCGTTAATACAAAAGTTTTTCCAACAAACTGAACATTTTCATGAATTTCCTTTTCCTCATAACACATATTAACACCAATTTTTCGAAGTGTATTAATAAGTTCTTTGTTTTGTGGATCTACGAAATAGTTTACAATACTTTCTGCTATTGTTTCACCAATATCATGCACTTCTAGCAATTCTTCATAGCTTGCTACTTCTAACTGATCCATCGATTTAAAATAATCAGCTAAAATCTTTCCAGTCTTTTTTCCAACATAGCGAATTCCTAAAGCAAATAAAAGCCGTTCTAAAGAATTGGATTTACTTTCTTCAATACTATCCAATAAGTTTTGAATGCTTTTGCTTCCAAATCCTTCTAGTTCCATCAATTCTTCCTTATACTGGTATAGTGTATAATAATCTGAAATACTTTTTAAATATCCCATATTATAAAAATCCTCTACAATATTATCTCCAAATCCCTCTATATTCATCGCATCTCTGCTGGCATAATGAATTAATCCTTCTATTTTTTTTGCATCACAGTGTGGATTTTTACAATAATACGCTGCTTCTGTTTCTTTTTTTGTAAGAACACTACCACATATTGGACAATTTTTTATCATTTCAAATGGAATTTCATTCCCTGTTCTACGTTCCTCTAATACTCCTACCACTTCTGGAATAACATCTCCTGCTTTTTTAATAGATACTATATCTCCAATACGAATATCCCTCAAAGTAACATATTCTTCATTATGTAGAGTTGTTTTTGAAATGGTAGATCCTGCTAATATTACTGGTTCTAATATTGCATTTGGTGTTACTTGACCTGTTCTTCCTACACTAAATTTAATATCACGTAACTTTGTATATACTTCCATTGCTGGAAATTTATACGCAGTTGCCCATCTTGGATATTTTGCTGTGAATCCCAGTTTTCTTTGTGCATTTAAATCGTCTAACTTAATTACAATTCCATCAATTTCGTAAGGTAATGTCTCCCTATTTTTTGTCCACTCCTCAATAAATAACAGTAATTCCTCTATCCCATCTACCCTTCTAATATTAGGATTTACATTAAATCCTAATTTTTTCATAAATTCTAAAGACTCATAATGACTATGTAGTCCATGTTGTTCTGCATTTGGGAAATGATAAAGAAAACTTGATAAGTTCCTACTGGCTGCTATTTTGGAATCTAATTGTCTCACGCTACCTGCTGCTGCATTTCTAGGGTTTGCAAATAAATCCATACCATTTCTTTTTCGTTCTTCATTCAGTGAAAAAAAAGAGGCTTTTGGCATGTAAATTTCTCCACGTATTTCGATATCTATAGGTTCAGGAAGAGATAAAGGGATATTTTTAATCGTTTTTACATTATGTGTAATATCTTCTCCAGTTACTCCATCTCCTCTTGTTGCTCCACGAACTAATTTTCCTTGTTTATATAATAGAGAAACTGATAGTCCATCAATTTTCAGTTCACAAACATATTTTGGATTAGAAATTTCCTTTTTGACTCTTTCATCAAAGGCAATAATTTCACTTTCGTTGAATACGTTACTAAGTGATAACATTGGTACTTCATGAATTACTTTATTAAAACCTTCAATTACTTCTCCGCCAACTCGAACTGTTGGAGAATCTGCTCTTTTAAATTCTGGATATTTTTCTTCCAAATTTATTAATTCTCTTAAATAACTATCATACTCTTGATCTGTTATTGTAGGCCTATCTAAAGTATGATATTCATAGCTTGCTCGATTTAATAATTCTACTAATTCATCTATATGATCTTGTATCATGATAATCACCATACTTATTATATCATGGGATATTATAGTTCGTAAATTAATAATAAGCAGAGATTAGAAATTTGTAGTAGAATATGTTATACTTATTTTAAATATTAATTAGACTAGGTATCTTATAAAATATAAGCATTAACGCATAGATTTTGCAGTTTTTTGTATAAAATAAGCATATAGGAGACTATTTCGGTCTAAACCAAAAGGTTACAATTCATTATACGCTACAATAATAATGTCTTATTAGTAAGGTGTGAGGTTTATGCAATTTAAAAGACTTAAAGACCTAAGAGAAGATCATGATTTTACACAAACAGAATTGGCTTCTATGTTAGGGATTTCGCAACGAGGTTATTCTCATTACGAAAAGGGAGATAATGATATTCCTACAGAAATTTTAATTCGTCTTTCACAAATCTATGGAACTTCCACTGATTATATTTTAGGTCTTAGCAATCAAAGGGCTAGAGAACATATAAAATCTGAAAAAGATAAAACTCAACTATAAAAAACAGTCTTTATTTGAATAGACTGTTTTTATTTTATATTTTTAATTTGCCTAAATATTCACGCATTGCTTCTGATAAATCTTTTCTGGCTAACGCAAATTCTACATTTGCTTTTATATAACCAATTTGATTTCCAACATCATAATATGTTCCTTCTAATTTACATGCATAGAAATCCTGTTTCTTCATCAAAGCAAGCAAAGCATCTGTTAATAAATATTCACCATTTGTCATACCTATTTTTTCAAGTTCTTCAAATATTTCTGGCTTTAGAATATATCTTCCTAAAGTACCATGCTTGCTTGGCGCTTCTTCTAACTTTGGCTTTTCCACCAATCCTTTTACTTTTCCACTCTCAATATCTTCATATTCTATAATTCCCTTTTGTGGGATCAAATAGTTGTCTAATTCTTCTGCACATAGAACGTTACAATCATTCTTTTCATATATTTGCATCATTTGTTTTAAGCAAGGAATTTCTGATACAACAATATCATCCCCATATAAAATAGCAAAAGGTTCATCCCCAATAAAATTCTTTGCCAATCTAACAGCATGCCCTGTTCCTAATGGTTCTCCTTGACGAATATAATAAAACGAAGCTAAATTTGAAATATTCTTTATCATTTCTAGCTGTTCTAATTTATTGCTTTTTTCTAGTCTCTTTTCTAATTCAAAGCTTCTATCAAAGTGGTCTTCAATATTTTTTTTATATGGACTTGTTATAAATAAAATCTCTTCTATTCCACTCTTTACTGCTTCTTCTACAATATACTCTATCGTTGGCTTATCAACAATTGGAAGCATTTCTTTGGCTAATGCTTTCGTAGCTGGTAAAAATCTTGTTCCCATTCCTGCAACAGGAATAATTGCTTTTCTTACCCTTTTCATATTTGGTTGTCCTTATGAAGTGCAGAATAACCTAAAAAGAATGCGGCTAGAGCAATTAATATAATTACTACCCAGAAAAATGGATTGTTATGATGTCTAAATACAAAGTCGCGAAAGGGTTCTATCCATTCTTGTAAAGTGTCTAAAATATTTAATATCATAATATCACCTATACCTTTTCTAAACTTTTATGTCCTTTTAGAACTTTTTTTATTCCGTGAGGATGAGGAAATGCAACTGTTAGTATTTTTGTTTCTATTCCTAATATTACGCCTGTTCCAAATACACTATGATGAACTTTATCTCCTACTCCATATTCTATACTTTCATCAATTATCATATCTTCCAATTTAGAACATGTAGTACTATCATCTACTACGCCTTGATCTTTCATCAATAAATCTTCATCTATTTCTTCAATAAATCGACTAGGAGGATTGACGCTATCCATACCATATAAAGTTCTTCTTTTGGCGTTTACCAAATAGAGTTCCTTTTTTGCTCTGGTTATTGCAACATAGCATAGCCTTCTTTCCTCTTCTATCCCATAACGATCTAATAATGAATTGTTGTGAGGAAATAAAGATTCTTCCATCCCAATTAAAAATACATAATTAAATTCTAGTCCTTTGGCGCTATGAACAGTCATTAAAGTTACCACATTATTATTTTCTTTATGTTCCTCTATATCTGATACCAGGCTGATTTCCATCAAAAATTCTTCTAATGAGACAATTCCATTTCGCTCTTCAAATCCTTTTGTAATCGATTTGAATTCTTCTAAATTTTCTAATCTAACTTCAGCTTCAATACTATCTTCATTAATTAAATCTTGGCGCATTCCTGTCTCACTTAGTACGAGCTCTACCAATTCTGTTAAAGAGCAGTTTTCACTTTTTTCTCTTAATCGCTCTATTAATGTTTTAAATTGTAATTCTTTTCCTGTTTCAATTGCATGATATAAACTCACATGCTCCTTTTCTGCTTTTTCAGTCAATGATTCTAATGTTTTTAATCCAATTCCTCTTTTTGGAACATTAATCACTCGAAGCAAACTAATATCATCATGCTGGTTATATAATAATTTTAAATAACAAATTAAATCTTTGATTTCTTTTCGGTTATAGAAATAAAAACTGCCAACCACTTTATAAGGAATGCCTTGTCTTAATAATGCTTCTTCCATATTTCTAGACTGAGCATTGGTTCTATATAAAACTGCAATTTGATTTTCCATTATTCCCTTATCTCTCAATTTTTCAATTTGCTGCATTACATAATATGCTTCTTCTTTTTCATCAAAACTGCGATGATAATGAATTTTTACTCCTTCTTCATTTTGTGTCCATAAATTTTTTTCTTTTCTATCTTTATTATTTTTTATGACATCATTCGCTGCTTTTAAAATATTTCCTGTAGAACGATAGTTTTCTTCTAGCAAAATTACATTCGCTTCTGGATAGTCTTTTTCAAAATTTAAAATGTTCTTGTAATTTGCCCCTCTAAAACTATAAATACTCTGATCATTATCGCCAACAACACAGACATTCTTATATTTTGCACCCATCATTTTTATTAAAATATATTGTGCTTCATTTGTATCCTGGTACTCATCTACAAGAATATATTGAAATCGTTCCTGATATTTTTTTAGCACGTCTGGATAAGTACGAAATAACTCAATTGGTAACATCAACAAATCATCAAAATCAAGAGAATTATTAATTTTTAATTTTTGTTGATATCGATCATATACTTCTAATACTTTTTCTTCAAAATCAGTATTTGCAAATTTCGCATATTCTGCTACTGTCATCAATTCATTTTTTGCGCCACTAATTTTACTTCTAATCGCACGTGGATTATATTCTTTTGGATCTAAATTTAAATCTTTTAATATTTTTTTTATTACAGTAAGTGAATCATCACTATCAATAATAGTAAAATTGTTTTCATAACCCAATTTTTCATAATTTTCTCGCATAATTAATAAACCAAGAGAGTGAAATGTAGATATCTGAATTTGATATGCCACTGGCCCTAATATATTAAGAACTCTTTCCTTCATCTCTTTTGCAGCTTTATTGGTAAAAGTAATTGCTAAAATGTGATAAGGTGCAACTCCCATTTGTTGCACTAAATACGCAACTCGAGTTGTTAATACCTTTGTTTTTCCGCTTCCTGCTCCCGCTAATACCAAAAGTGGTCCTTCTGTTGTTGTTACTGCTTCTTTCTGCTTTTCATTTAAAGTTTCTATATCCATATGCTTTCACCACTATAATCATAACACAAAAATAGTTCTTCACAAAGGATTTCACAAAATTTCTAAAATATTATTAGGCATTCTTAATAACACATAATCCTATTTTAGAATATATTAAAAATGAAAAGAAAGGGGAATTTGTTTGAAAAAATTTGTTTTACCGTTAATCGCACTTTTTATTATTGCAGGATTATGTAGCTTATTTTTCCTAAATAATAAGAAAAGTAATCTTACAAAAATAAAAGTTGCAGAAGTTACTCATAGTATTTTCTATGCGCCACAATATGTAGCTCACTCTTTAGGATATTTTGAGGAAGAAGGATTAGATGTTGAAATACTTCTTGTTCCTGGAGCAGATAAAGTTACTGCAGCAGTATTATCTGGAGATGTTCAAATTGGATTTTGTGGTAGTGAAGCAACTATTTATGTTTACAATCAAGGAGAAAAAGATTATTTAGTTAATTTTGCTGCTTTAACTAAAAGGGATGGAAGTTTTTTAGTATCAAGAGAAAAATATGACAATTTTACATTAAATGATTTAAAAGGGAAAACCGTTATTGGTGGAAGAAAAGGCGGTATGCCAGAAATGACTTTTGAATGGGCATTAAAACAAAATGGAATAGATCCTAAAAAAGATTTAGATATTGATACAAGTGTTGCATTTGCTTCTATGGCTGGAACTTTTATAGGTGGAAATGGAGATTTCGTAACTTTATTTGAACCTCAAGCATTACAAATTGAACAGCAAGGATATGGTTATGTTGTTGCCTCTGTAGGGGAACTTGGAGGGGTTGTTCCTTATACATCATATAATGCAAAAAAAAGTTATATCGATGAACATGAAAAAGAAGTAAAAGGATTTGCAAAAGCAATTCAAAAAGGATTAGACTATGTTCATACTCATAGTGATGAAGAAGTCGCAAAAGCGATTACATCTTATTTTCCAGATACTTCTATGAACGATTTGGTAAAGATTGTAAAACGTTATCGTGAAAATGATTCTTGGTTCCAAACAACTGAAATTGCAGAACAAGATTACAAACATATTGAAGAAATCGTAGAAAGTGCTGGCGAATTATCAAAAAAAGCTCCATACGACAAGCTTGTTACAACTGAGTTTTCTAATTATGAATAATATTTTAGAAATAAAAAATTTAAAGAAAAGTTATCATACAAAAGATTCTGAAATTTTAGCTGTGGAAAACTTTTCTTATTCCTTGTCAGATGGAGATTTTATTGCCATTGTAGGTCCTAGTGGATGTGGAAAATCAACTATTTTATCAATTTTATGTGGATTAGAAAACAAATCTGATGGAGAAATTATAATTAAGGATAATTATAAAATTGGATATATGCTACAGCAAGATAGTTTATTTCCATTTCGTACCATTTTAAGCAATTGCTTATTAGGGTTGGAAATTAATCATGAGTTAACCGAAGAAAAAAAACAGAAAGTGATTGAATTATTATCTACATATGGACTAAAAGATTTTATTAATAGTTACCCAGATGAACTATCTGGTGGGATGAGACAACGTGTTGCGCTCATTAGAACACTTGCTACAGATCCAGATATTCTGCTTCTTGATGAACCTTTTTCAGCCCTTGATTATCAGTCTAGATTAGCTGTTTCTGATGATGTTTATAGAATTATTAAACAAGAGAAAAAAAGTGCTATTATTGTCACACATGATTTAGCGGAAGCTATTAGTCTTGCTAGTAAAGTAATTGTACTATCAGAACGTCCTAGTAAAATTAAAAAAATATTTGATATTAATTTATCAAATCGTTCTACGCCAATAGAAAATAGAAAAGCCAAAGAGTTTTCAGAATATTATGATGCAATATGGAAGGAAATTGATTTCCATGTTTAGTGAAGAACATCGTCTATTTATTAAAAAGCGAAAGAGAAATCAGTTCTATGTTCGCTTTACCCAGATTTCTATTTTGATATTCTTCTTTATTCTTTGGCAATGTTTAGCTGATTTTCATGTGATTAATACATTCATTTTTTCAAGTCCTAAACAAATGTTTTCCACAATTATCGGTTTACATAAAACTGGCGATTTGTACCAACATATTTGGGTGACTATATATGAAACTTTAATTAGTTTTGGTTTGGGTACTTTCTTGGGTTTAATTATCGCAACAATCTTGTGGTGGTTCCCATTTGTTTCCAAAGTAACAGACCCATATTTAACTATTCTAAATAGTTTGCCAAAAGTTGCACTTGGACCAATTATCATCATTTGGTGTGGTGCTGGTATTCGTTCTATTATCTTTATGGCTCTTTTAATTTCTCTTATTATAACAGTTATTAATATTTATCAAAGCTTTATCAATACAGATAAAAATAAAATTAAATTAATGCAGTCATTACATGCAAATAAATGGCAGATTTATACAAAGCTTGTTTTCCCAAATAGTTTTAAGGATTTTATCAGTACTTTGAAAATTAATATTAGTATGTCTTTAATTGGAGTGATCATGGGAGAATTTCTAGTTTCTAAAGAAGGTATTGGATATTTAATTATGTATGGTTCACAAGTGTTTAATTTAAATTTAGTAATTGCTGGAATCTTCATTTTATGTTTAGTCGCTGCTGTTATGTATTATTGTATTTTATATTTAGAAAAAAGACTATCACGTTAGTCTTTTTTTACTGTTTATTTAATTCTTCAAGTACATGTCTCATAATATCTATTCGGCCTCTTCCACTTACTACTTGTACCAAATCAAATCCTGGTCTTCGATTTCCTTCAATAATAATTGGACCTTTATCAGTAATTGCAACATCCCAGCCCACAACCAATATTTTATCACTTTCTAATGCTGCTTCTTTTACTACTTTTTTTACTTCTTCAAAATAAGGAAGCTGAAAACCAGTTATTTCAATATTCGTTTTAGGATGATGTGTATACTGATTTAAATCTTTATCAAGTGCTGGTTGCGTTAATCTTCCAGTATCTAAGTCTATTCCAGTTCCCATGCCTCCAGCATGAAAATTATCCACACTATTAATTCCATTTCCTATTCGAAGTCCAGCCCATAATATTTCAGGAGTGCCATGATTATTAAAGGTCATAACACGCAAAGTATTACAAGATTTATCACACAAACCATTTAAGTCTTTATGTTGTGATACTACTTCTTCCAAAAAGATTCTGTTATTTTTACATTCTTCATAATATACTTCTATCTCTTTTATATCACTACTATTTACTTTTAAAACTGCTGCTCCTCCTAATCCATCATAAGGCTTACTCATAAATGTTTGATGCTTTTTTAAAAATTGTTTTAGTTCCTCTAATGTACATCTTTCTGGAACTATAAAATCTCTTTTGGTATATTTAGAAAAATCCTCTAAAAAGTCTGGCTTTATTGTATATCTTTTTTTGTATTTGCTTGGGCTCACCGTTTCATAAAATTCGTTCTGTTTTCTAACTCCTACATATTCTTTTCTTTCTTGCTTATTTTTTTTATAAAACTCATAATTAAGATAATCTGTTAAAGCCATTCCATATTTTAAAATACTATAATATGTGTCACATAAAAGATAGGGATAGCTTCTATGTTCTTTCTTTGCAATTTTTTTTAATTTTTCTTTAAACCCTTTATAATTCGCACTAAAAATATATGAATAAAATGCCATAGTATCACCTATTTTCATTATAACATTTATTTTTCAAATTTTATCACAAAATTTCTAATGATAATTTATACATAGGATTGTTTTACTATGATAGATGCTCATTCAAAATATTTAAAACTACATAAAATATAAAGAAAGGAGGATAATCACATGGATTATTGTAACCAACAAAATTGTCAAAAAGCAATGGAAAAAATTCAACATGATAGTCAATTTAAACCAAATTGTTGCTGCTTTAATAATTTAATAGGTCCAACAGGCCCTACTGGTCCTACTGGGCCTTCAACTGGTCCAACAGGCCCTACTGGTGCCACTGGTCCTACTGGTGCCACTGGAGCTACTGGTCCTACCGGACCTCAAGGTCTTCAAGGTATCCAAGGACTTCTTGGTTCTACTGGTCCTACTGGTGCCACTGGAGCTACTGGTCCTACCGGACCTCAAGGTCTTCAAGG
>JAAWCI010000045.1 GCA_022793145.1 Bacilli bacterium
AAATGGCTAATTGGAGATGGAAAAAGTCTTCAAATAATGGCATTATTTCACTTATTTTAGCAAAAATAGAAAAAATTATAAGAATCAAGACAAAAAAAGTAGCATATTCATTTTGAATATACCACTTTGTCAACAATCTGAAAGAATGATTAAAAAATCATTCTTTTTCTTATAATTCGACATTATGATAGACATGTTGAACATCTTCTATTTCGTCTAACATTGTAAGCAATCGATTAAAATACATAAGATCATCTCCAGCTAATGTAATTTTATCTTTTGGGATGAATGTGATTTCATCCAAATCAAATTGTACTTCTGGAAGGACTTTTAAAATTGCTTCTTTCATCGCATATAAATCGGTTGGTGTTCCATATACGACAACACTATCTTCTTCTGTTTCAATATCTTCTATTTCTACCCCTTCATTTAATAATGCTTCTAAAGCTGCTTCTTCCTCTAATCCTTTGAAACTAATGACACATACATGATCATACATATAAGCTGCACTTCCCATGCTTCCCACTTTACTATTACATTTATTTAAAGCTGCTCTGATACTACTAATAGAACGATTCACGTTGTCTGTTAAGCATTCTACGATAAGTGTTGATCCATTTGGGCCAAATAGTTCATATCTTACTTCATCATAAGATTCATCTGCTCCACTACTTACTTTATCAATTGCTCTTTTAATAATGTCTGAAGGTACTTGTTCTTTTTTTGCTCTTTCTAATAAGCGCTTCAAAACTGCATTACTAGCAGGTTCTGTTCCACCTGTTTTTGCTGCTTGATATATTTCTCTTGCATACATAGAATATAATTTTGCTTTGGCTGCTCCTGTTTTTTGAATACTTGCTTTTCTTACCTCATATGCTCTTCCCATACTGGTTCCTCCTTTTTCAGTAATATTTTATCTTAATTTTCTTTCTTTTTCAACTTAAAGATAGATGTCCTGTTTGAGTTCTAAATGAATTCCTACGTTCTTTTTTAGAACTCGATGTATGAAAATAGACATTTTTGTATTTTTATAGTTTGATTTACAAACAAATTCTACATGACTTCCATCAGTAATACTAAATGGTATTTCTATACTTTGAAATCTAGAACTTCGAATTTGGATTTTGTAATCTCCTTTTTTTAAATCTAAATTTTTTATTTGACCATTATCTAATGTACACATATTGACTCCATTTATAATCACTTGATAAGAGATATCTGCATCTACCCACATTTGTTCTCGTTTAATTGTTAACATGTCTTTCTCCATTCTGGGCCTTTTTTAGGGCATCTTTCGCTGCTTCTTGCTCTGCTTCTTTTTTACTGTGGGCACTTCCTACTCCATACCGAATAGAATCAATTCGGACTTCTACTGTAAAAATTTTATTGTGAGCTGGCCCTTCTTCATTGATGACACTATATTCTAAACTCCTTTTGTCTGTCTGTACAAGTTCTTGAAGTACTGATTTGTAGTCATTGATAAAGTCTAATTTGTGGGTTTCTATCATTGGTATTACATGTGTATTTAAGAATTCTGTTACCGTTTTATTTCCTTGGTCTAAATAAAGGGCGCCTATAAAGGCTTCAAAGATATCTGCTACAATTGCCTTTCTATATTTTCCTCCGTTTTCTTCTTCCCCTTTTCCTAGTAAAAGTTCTTCATTTAGTTTTAGTTTTAAAGAATATTCATAAAGCGCTTCTTCACAAACATAATGAGCTCGAAGTTTCGTCATCATACCTTCATCATATTCGGTATTGCGAAATAAATAGTCACTCATAAAAAGTTCTAATACTGCGTCTCCTAAATATTCTAATCTTTCATAACTTTGTAGTCCATGCTCATTTGCATAGGAGGTATGTGTAAATGCTCTTTCGTACAAGGACTCATGGTCCGTTTTTATTCCCAGTTCTTCTAGTATTTTCATCTTATCACCTTTTAATATTATAACAAACTTTTATCAATCAAAAAAGAAATATTTTACATTTGGTGTAAATTTTAGTATAATAAATGAGATGAAAAAGATATTGATATGGTTGATAAGGGGTTATCAAAAAATTCCTGGAAACTTCCATGGATTATGTAGACATATTCCTACTTGTTCTAATTATGCGATTGAAGCAATTACAGAATATGGTTCTATTAAAGGTTCTTTTTTAGCTTTGAAAAGAATCTTAAGATGTAATCCATTTGGAACTAGTGGATATGATCCTGTACCTGAAAGGAAGAAAAAAATGAAAAAATTTTTATTGTTAATGGTATTATTTGGAGCATTGCTTTCAACAGGTTGCTTTAAACGTGATGATTTAGAGGATGTTACCATTTATACAACAGTTTATCCTGTTAGTTATATTACAGAACGTCTTTATGGAGAACATAGTACAATCTATAGTATTTATCCAACTGGAGTAAATCCAATGGATTATAAGTTAACAGATAAACAAATTAAAGATTACAGCAAAGGAAGAATGTTTATTTTTAATGGGCTTTCTTCTGAAAAAGATTATGTGGAAAAATTATTTCATCATAATAGAAAATTAAAGATTATTGACACTACTTCTAGTATGGAAAAAACTTATGAAGAAGAAGAGTTATGGTTAGATCCTTCTAACTTCTTGATGTTAGCAGGAAATATAAAAAATGGGTTTAATGAGTATATTAGTAATCATTATTTAAAAAATGAAATTGAAGAGAATTATCAAACATTAAAAGTAGAAATTTCTGCTTTGGATGCTGAAATTAGTACAATGTATGAAAACAGTTCTAAAAAGACTATTGTAGTAGCAAATGATGTTTTTAAATTCTTAGAAAAATATGGATTTACAGTTTATTCATTAGAGGAAAATGAAAATTTAACAGAAAAGACTTTAGCCGATGTAAAATCAATGATTCAAAGTGGTCAAATAAAATATATCTTTGCAAAAGAACAGGAAGAAAATTCTAAAACGGTAGAAGCTTTAGTAAAAGAAGGAAATGTTGAAGTTTTAAGATTCCATATGTTATCCAATATTACAGAGGACGAAAAAAATAATGGAGAGGATTATATCTCCATTATGAATAAAAATTTAGAGCTTTTAAAGCAAGAGTTATATGATTAAAGAAGCGGATATTGTATCTACTTCTTTTCTTCTTCATTTAAAAAATGTTTTTTAAATATAATTATTTTGCCAATACAACTTTTAAAAGATTGTTTTCCTTCTCTAATTCCTTTAAACTCTTTTCAGGAGTCGGTAATTCTTCTGGCATAGTTCCACCATTTTTTTCAATTACTTCTCTAATATTTTTTCCAATGTTATAATGAGATTTATTAGCTGCTTTTTCACTCGCAATATTTTCTCGTTTTAATTTAGACTCAGTTTGTGTAATGCGAAAAAGGTTAGCTGCCAACTCTTCACTTCCCATATTATCTAAAATGTCTTCCCTATATCTTAAACCTTTTCTTTTAGCAATATCGTTAGCTGTCTCACCATTATATAAACCTTTATACCCAGCATTATGAAATCTATCAAAATTTTTAACGCCTGCTTTTTTCGCTGCTTGATTGAGTGAATAATTTCCTTTTTTAGTTAGGTTTCTTTGATAAAATCTTTTTTCGTCTTCAGTTAACATGCTATATTCTTTTTCCGTTAATTCCTGTTTTCTTGTTTGTACCGCAAAATAGGTTTGACCTAATGCAACTACTTCTTTATTTGGGTCAGCATTTTGAACAATTAAATAACATGCATATCTTGAAAGCTTATAATCTTTTTGTTTCCTTTTCGCTCCTGAACCAATACTAACCATTTTGTTATGAACAACAAAATGGTCAATATCAGATATTTCAGAATTTTGGCAAGATATTTTTGCTTTTTCAATTACTTTTTCAAAATTTCTCAAATCTTTATATTCTAATGCTTTTTGTAATTCTCTAGCAAGCCAATACTCTTCACCGTTTCCTTCAATATGTTTAATTTCTTCAAAAGTTTCTTTCGTATATTCCTTTATTTTATTCATTAACTTACTACCTCCTTCTATTTGTATTTTTGAAGTTTCTTCCATGAGTAGAACTGCCTAATCGTCATAAACAAGCTAGCAAGCTAGTTAGCCCCTGCTTTATTTCTATAGTATGCTTTATCACTACTATAATGTCTATGTCAATAGTGATGAAGAACTTTTTTCGCTTTTTTTCAAAATATACTTTTTTTCAATAAAAAAAATAAGTTCTATAATGTTTTCTAAAATCATTATAAAGCTTATTCTTATTTTTTATAGTTATTTCATACAATTTTCTTGATATCTTTTTCTGCAAGTTTCTATTACTTTTAAAGCTTCTTCTATTCCTTCATATTCTTTACAAACAACTTTAATTCCTTGTAATGATTTGTAGTTTTCAAAAAAGTTTCTGATTTCTGCCAATGTAAATTCTGATAAATCGCCTAATTCTTCTACTTCTTTATATCTTGGATCTACTGCACAAACAGAAATAATTTTATTATCTTCTTGTCCATTATCAATAATTTTTAGATTTCCAATAATTCTAGCTGGAACAATACATCCTGGAAATGTTGCTTCTGAACTAATTACTAAGATATCTAATGGGTCTCCATCTAGTTCTAATGTTTCATCAATATATCCATATTCAGCTGGATAATTCATCGCTGAAAATAAGACTCTATCTAGTTTTATTTTGCCTCTTTCTTTATCAATTTC
>JAAWCI010000083.1 GCA_022793145.1 Bacilli bacterium
AAATGGCAATTTGGAGATGGAAAAAGTTTTCAGATAATGGCATTATTTCACTCATTTTAGTAAAAATAGAAAAAATTATAAGAATCAAGATAAAAAAAGTAGCATATTCTTTTTGAATATACCACTTTGTCAACAGTCTGAGGTAACATTTTTATATGTTACCTATTTTGTTGAGTAATAAGTATAATAATGTAAAGAATTGTTAAATTCAAACTCTTTATTATAAGCAATTGTTCTAATACCTGTCATATCCTGATAATATCTTAAATAATCTCCTTCTTTATAGTAAATATAATCTCTTAAATAATTAATTTCATTCACGTTTGTTGTTGTAAACAAGTACATTTTTATATCTTTATCTTTGATCGTAGAACGATACACCTGATATTCATTTCCATTCTTTTTGTAATAGTAATAATATCCAGATAGCTCATTACCAACTTTATCTACTCTTTCATATTCTTCTGATTCAACAGTATATAGATTAAAATATAATGTTGAATTGACAGCTTCTACTGCTTTTCTATTTTCCCATTTTCCTAAATTATAATATTTAATACCAGTCTGTTCATTGCCTACTTCTACTATTGTTTCTGTCTTAGGATTTATTCTATATTGTTTTTTAGAGTTTCTATCAAATAAATAAACATCATCATCTATACTTCCTTGAATGTAAGAATTAAAAGAAATACTAGAATGATATTTTATTGTTTTTTGTGTATTATAAACCAAATCTACAACATGAAAAACATTGAAATCATAAGTGCTTCCATAATCGGCCGTTATATAATACCTAGAAGCTCTAGCATCAATTATTTTTTCATAAGAATCATTTGAGAAAATTTTGATATTATATAAATTCTTATCCTTTAAATAGTTATTAATTAAATAAATACCAGTATAGTTATCAATACCAACATAATGATTATCTGCTATATTCTTTGGATAAATAACAAGGGGACCATTTTCATCGCTTATTTCTTTTCCTATATCGTCTACCCAATGTGTAAAATCATATCCATATTCTTCCATATCTTTTGCGAATTTTTGCAATTCACCAGATTTATTTTGTAAATCATGATAGTTATATAAGATATCTCCACTATAACATAAGATATCAGTAACTTGTTCTTCTTTTTTAAAGATTGGATAAATGCATTCATAATTGTCATTTTTAAAATATTCAACATTTTTAACAACTCGATCATTTCTACCAAATGTTTGATAAGTTAAAAAAGGAAATACCCTATTATTTACTTTAAAAGTAAAATAATAACTATCATTTTCACCTTTTGTATTTAATGTTGCTTTTTCACGAACTTCTACTAAATAATTATTTCCTTTGATTTCATAATTTACTGTGTGACCAGATCCAAAATATTTAAATCCCACTTGAATTATAAAATAAAACATACATAATATTACCAACATACCAAGTAATCTTTTCATTCATACCACCTTATCCTATATATAAATTATATAGAATTATTGTTATTTTTTCAAGTATGTTTTCAAGTAACTATTTAATTACATTCTATATTAATAAGTAGGGCAATACCTGTAGTGAAGAAAATTAGTATTGCCCTAAATATGAAATATAATTTTATTCATTTTTTATAAATTGTAACTATTTAGTTAATATATATGGATCTGTTGCTGTTCCTGTTCCGCTTTTTATTTTTATACTGGAGTCTAGATATACAACTGGGCGCACACCATAGCCATGGTGGACCGCGGAGTTAGTATCAATATTTCTTCTTGACGGCCACACAACCCACACCAGACTCCCCGAAAAATCGCTGACATCAGGAGTGATTGACCACTGATAATTCGAATATCCTATCCAGTTATTACTCATACATGCATTTCCTGCTTCATTCATACTGGTTGATAATCTACATCCGCTTCCTGCATATCCAAAATCTACCACACTCATTAATCCTACATATCCTGTTGTACTATTGCTTCCTTCTCCATTTACAAATGATTGTAATGTATATGTGTTAGTTGGTGCTTGCCCCCCTGTATACCATGTCGCATTTATGATATATCCTCTATGGATCGCATCTATATATGTGTCCTTGTTATAGAATAATGATCCATTTAATTCTGTTTTTAAATTCGCTGGTCTTCCCCAGTTGTTACTTCCATATTTTCCTCCTCCTTCATCCCATCTTAATTCTGTACTATAGTAATAGTTTGTCATGATCTTCATTCTTCCGCTTCTATCTATCCCTATGATTCTCCATTTATGGTTATCATCACAACTTCCTGGACTTGTTATACTTGATGACCCAAAGCATACCCAGTTATTTGGATTATCTCCTCTATATCTATACATATCTGCTAAATATGGTAAATTATCTTTACTTGCTAGATCACTTCCACTTATTCCATTGTTTGGTATTGCTACTGTTGTTTCCCATGGCCCTGCTCCATTTCCTACTCCATCTTGAGCATATACATGTACCTTATATGTCTGATTATAATGATTAAATGTTCCTGGTGTTACATCACATCTATATGCATTTGCTCCTGCATCCCATGTTACTCCCATTTGAACCCAATTTCCATATCCTCCTGTTGCTGTTGATGCATGACATTGGATTCCACTTATTCCTCTTGCATCACTTGTTTGTATATATAGTCTTGCTACATCAGTATTGGTTTCTCCCCACCACCAATTATTTAATGCTGGTCCTGTTTTATCTACATTTGCTGTTCTTGATATTGATCCACTCACATTTCCTGCTTGATCTACTGCTCTAAAGTATCTTGTATGTGTTCCTTCTGCTATCATCGCATACATTCCATTTCCTGCATCATATACATAATCATACCATGTCCTATTATCTGATGATATTTGATATTTTGCTACTCCACTTGTTGAGTCTGTACTTCCACTTGGTCCTACTAATGGGTTACATGTTGTTAATGCATATACTGTTTGATTACTCCATGTTCCTTGTGTATATCTTGTACAATCTCCATATACAAATTCCATTGTTGTTGGCGCTGTTGGGGCTGTCACATCGATATTGTATATCCCACTATTTAATTCACTACTATTTCCATGCTGATCTGCTCCTTTTAATCTGATTGAATATACTCCATCTGTATTTAATGCAATATTTGCTGATGCACTTTTCCCATTTACTGTTACTGCTCTTACTCCTTGTGATACATTATTCTTTATCAATTCATATGTAAAACTACTTAAATTACTATTGTCTGTTGCTGTTACTGTTATTGTCTGACCTTTGGTCCAACTATTATTTGTACTTGCATTACTAAAGTTTAATATTGGTCCATCTGCTTCTACTATTGTAAATGTTCTTATTTTTGTTGCTGTATTTCCTGCTTCATCTGTTACTGTATAAGTGATTGTTTGATTTCCTAATATACTACTTAGATTTCCTGTATAACTTAATGTTGGTGTCACTCCTGAATTATCACTTGTTGTTACTCCTGTCATTAAATTATATCCTGCTACTTCAGTTATCTTTAATGTCACATTATTAAATGTAATTACTGGAGGAGTTGTATCTATCTTATACGTTCCACTTGTTTTTACTTCTGTATTTCCACTATTATCTACTGCTGTTACTTCTATTTGATAGTTTCCTGTACTATTTAATGTGATACTTCCTCCATTGTTGATTGGTGTACTTGCTCCTCTTACTCCATCTTTTATAATTACATAACTGATTCTCTCTACTTTTATATTATCTCTTGCTTCTATTTTTACTGTCTCACTCTTTACAAATCTACTTGTTCCATTTGGTGTTATTACGATCTCTGGTTTCGTTAAATCTCTTACTATATATCTTCTTTCTCTTGTTGTCTCATTTCCTAATCGATCTGATACTGTATAAGTAACTCGATAAGTACCTGGTATTGATAACAAGGTATCTCCACCTATTACTATTCTAGCATTATCTATTGTTCCATCTATATTATCTACCACTCTTACTCCTGTTAATACATCATAACTTAATGCTTCATTACTCTCTAGTTCTACTACTTCTGGTTCAAATATAATCTGTGGTCCTTCCCCATCTATTCTATATGTCTTACTTACTGTATTTGTATGTCCATTATTATCTCTTACTGTTACTCTTATTGTTACTTCTCCTGTTTCTGTTAAGATAACTGTTTTACTTAGTCCTTTTACAATCTCTTCTTTTCCATTGATTTCATATGTAAATTCATTTACTACATTTGGTTTTATTCCTGATACTGTGATTAATACTTCTTGTCTTCTTACATAGTTTCCATCTGGTTCTGTCATTGTAATTACTGGTGTCATATCTAATACAATGACTGTCCTAATAGCAGTTGCTTTCTTTCCATCGTTC
>JAAWCI010000046.1 GCA_022793145.1 Bacilli bacterium
AGCATGTAATGAGATGTTATGATTAAGGTTATAATAGAGAATTTTAAAGGACATCATTTATCCTTGGATTTTATCCAGAAAATGGTATATATATAAAATAAGATACGTCTTATTTTTAATAAGTGTATAATGATAAATAAAAACAGATTTTAACTATATAGGGTAGATGTGAGCAAAAGGACGTTACACTCCTAATAGTGGCAACTCGGATAACGTGTGGTATGTGCATACGAGCGGGAATGTCAACAACAACAACGCGAACTGGACTACTCCTGGGGTGCGCCCAGCCCTTTAATGAAGTAATTAAATATGATGGTTAAAGTTGTAATAGAAATTTTAAAGGATAATGTTTATTCTTAATTGAGTTTATAAAATAATATACATAGAAATGAAATTTTTTTCTTGTAAGATGAAATATGAAATAGATTTGAATAAAGGTTAAATGTAAGTAAAATAAAGGACGTTACACTCCTAATAGCGGCAACACGAATAACGTGTGGATTGTGCATACGAACGGGAATGTCGACTGGAACAACGCGAACAACAGTAATGGGGTGCGCCCAATCCTTTAAATTTTTGAAAATTAAAATATAGAATATATGCTTAAATAATATTTATGACAGAATAATGGAAGAGCTTGAATGTAATAAGAATATATGTTTATGGATTTTTCAACAATACAAATTTAAAATAACGGGTAAATGTAATACAAAAACAGCACCCTAATAGCAGCAACACGAATAACGTGTGGAATGTGAATACGAGCGGGAATGTCACGAACACCAACGCGAACAACACTACTCCTGGGGTGCGCCCAATCCTTTAATGAAAAAAGGGTAAATGTATAAAAATTAAATTGAGGCTCCTAATAGCGGCAACTCGAATAACGTGTGGAATGTGAATACGAGCGGGAATGTCAGCTGGAACAACGCGAACAACACTAACAATGGGGTGCGCCCAGCCCTTTAAGCATGTAATGAGATGTTATGATTAAGGTTATAATAGAGAATTTTAAAGGACATCATTTATCCTTGGATTTTATCCAGAAGAAGGTATATATAGAAAGTAAAATACGTTTTACTTTCAGGAGGTATATAATGAGTTTAAAAACAAGATATGATTTTATTAAAAGAAAGCATAAAGATTATTTGGTATTATTTAATGAAAATAATCGCTATTTTTCTTGTGACCAAGATAAGGAATTATTAAAAGATATAAAATTTTGGAATAACTTGAAAGACTTAGAGAAAAGAAAAATTAGCTATATGGTATTTACCAATGTAGTGAGAGTTAGAAAGTATGATTCCAAGGAAAACAATTATATAAGATATTGCAAAATATTAAAAGCAAAAAAAATTATTGCAAAGCTGATAGAACGTTGACAGCAGTGAAAAAAAACTATATACTAAAATTAGTAATAGATAGCAAGCAGTACTTTTTTATGAGTACTGCTTTTTTAAGTAGGTGATATTTTGAGTAAGCTATATACAAGATATTTAGAACTAAAAAGAGAAGATCCAAATAAAATGTATTTGATAAAAGCAGGTCTATTTTATATTTTTATTGGTGAGGATGCAATTACAATGAGCAATATGACAAAACTAAAATGTGTTCCTCTTAATGACAGAGTTATGAAATGTGGTTTTCCTGAAAGTGCGAAAACGAAATATCTGAGAAGATTGAAAGAAAATGGAAAAGAAGTAGAAGTGATTGATTTAAAAGAAGATAAAAAAATGGATCCAGCTTTTGCATCCCAGCTTGATTGCTTATTGGCATTGGAGTCTTTGGACCTTAATACGATCACTCCAATTCAAGCAATAGAATATCTGTCTAGTATTCAACGTGAACTATTGAGAATGAAAGCAGAGGATGAGGAAAAGAAAGAAAAAGTTTTTTGACAAATTTTTCCAAAAACATTTACAAATAAAAAACATTTCTATATAATAATGCATTAATAGTAGGAGGCCTCTGTAGGAGGCGGACTATAATAAAGAAAGAAGCAAATATAAAGTAAAGCTTCTTTTTCTATTTGTTTTATTCTTTCCTAAATTATAGTATAATAGTATGGGGATGGTAAAATGAATAAGAAAATTGTCGTTTTAGGTGGAGGAACAGGTATGTCAACCTTATTACGCGGGTTAAAACAATATCCTGTTGATATTACAGCGATCGTTTCAGTATGTGATGATGGAAGAAGCACAGGGAGGCTTAGAGAAGAGTTTAATACTCCTGCAGTAGGGGATATTAGACAAGTATTGGTTGCTCTTTCAGAAACAGAACCTTTATTTCAGCAACTTTTAAATTATCGTTTTGATACGACGAGTGATTTAAATGGTCATGCATTAGGAAATCTTCTTTTGACAGCTATGCAAAATGTAGCTGGAAATATGTCAGATGGAATTGAATCAATTGGAAAAGTCTTAAATTTAAAAGGGAAAGTTTTACCTTTAACGGAAGAAAATGTTACTTTAGTTGGCAAAATGTCAGATGGAAGTGTGATAGAAGGAGAACATTATATTACAGAATCAGATCAGGTCATAAAAGAAGTTTATTATTTAAAAGAGCCAAAAGTATGTCCAAAAGCGTTAAAGGCTGTAAAGGAAGCAGATTTAATTATACTTAGTATGGGAAGCTTATTTACTAGTATTATTCCAAACTTGATTTGTGAAGATATGGTAGATACTTTGGCAAAAACAAAAGCCAAAATCATGTATGTTTGTAACATGATGACTCAACCTGGTGAAACAGATGATTTTAAAGCAAGTGATCATGTTAAATTATTGAATCAATATTTAAAAAAGAGACAAGTAGATGTTTTAATTGCTAATAATGGGGAAATAGAAGAAAAATTGTGTAGAAAATATGAAACAATGGAACAGAAAGATCCCGTTTTATTCGATGAAGAAGAATTGGAAAAATTAGGACTCGAAATAATAGCGCAAGATTTTACTAGTATTAATGAGGGATATTTGCGACATAATGTGAATCGCTTGGCATTTCATATTTTCGCATATTTGATGAATGTATAATGTCGTTTACAAGTATAGTAAAAAATGAAGTAAGCAAATTAGAAGCAATTGAAACAGAAAATATAGCAGAATTATCCGCAATAATACGAAATATTGGAAATTATAAAAATAACTTTATTCGAGTTAGCACAGAAAATTCTAGTGTTGCTAGAAGGATTTTTGGACTTTTGAAAGATATTTATGCTGTAACTCCAAAAATTACAGTTCGTAAAGGGTATAATTATAATAAAAATTTAATTTATATGTTAGAATCTACTTATAAAAGAAAGCTAATTTTAAATGATTTAAGTTTATTAGAAAAAGAAATTTATTTGGAAGTTCCAAAAGATTATATTATCGCAGATAATGATTTGAAAAGAGCGTATTTAAGAGGACTATTTCTTTCTATAGGAAGTATTAATGATCCAAAAAAATCAAGGTATCATCTGGAATTTTTAGTAGATAGTGAAGAATATGCAATGTTTATTTGCAGTATTTTAAATGAATTTTATTTGAATGCAAAATATATTAAAAGGGAAAATAAATATATGGTATATTTGAAAGAAGCAGAAAAGATTGGTGATTTCTTAAGAATTATCCAGGCTTCAAATGCAGTTTTATACTATGAAGACATTCGAATTTATAGAGATCATAAAAATATGACAAATAGGCTCAATAATTGTGAACAGGCAAATGTGGATAAAATGATTATGGCGGCGTCTATCCAAGTAAAAGAAGTGGAAGTATTAGAGAATGCTGATGTTTTTGAATTACTAGATGAAAAGGTGAAAGAAGTAGCTAGGTATCGAAAAAAGTATCCAGAGGCTTCTTTGCAAGAATTAAGTGAAATAATTAGTCTTGAAACAGGGAAATCAATTACAAAATCTGGATTACATCATCGCTTGAAAAAGATTCATGAATTAGCAGAAAAGATAAATCAAGAGAAAAACTCTTGATTTCAGAGCGTTGACAAACTACCTATTTTGAAAAATTTAACTTTTTAATAAATTCAAAGTGGGTAAAAAGGTCTAAATAAGAGCAAATATTAGGCACCTAATCCCTAAATTTGTTCCTTTTTTATGCTTTGATGTGGGAAATA
>JAAWCI010000098.1 GCA_022793145.1 Bacilli bacterium
CATAAAAAGATATTTTTAATGGCACCACTTCATCATCACTTTGAAAAATTAGGGTATAAAGAACAGGATATTGTAAAGGGATTTTGGGTGATTGGAGCAATATTAAGTATGATGGCGATTGCCTTTGGAGTTTGGATATAAAAAAACATTTAAAGAGTTTTTCTTTAGATGTTTTTAAATGCCTTTTTGAATCGTAGAAAGAATATATTCTTTTTCACTATCTTCACTATTTTCCCATAAAACTTCTAAAAATACTCCTAGACCTGGAAGAGTAATTTCTTCTTTGTCTTCTAGTGCAGAAGTAATAGAAGCTTTAATTTCGTCTGTGCTTGCATCTTTAAAATTTTCACGAATGCTTTTTCTAATATCAATTTTCATTTCCTATCATCCTCTCTAATATGTTTTGTGCTCCTTTTTCTAAATTTATACAAAAAAGATAGTTTTTTTTTTTACTTTGTTATATAATAGAAATAGAATGAAGGAGGAAAAAATATGGGTACAGGAACAATTGTTTTGATTGTAATTGCGGTAATTGTAGTACTTATTTTACTTTATGTAGCAGGAACTTATAATAAGTTAGTACATTTAAGGAATTTAGTAAAAGATCAATGGGCTCAAATTGATGTACTTTTAAAAAGAAGAGCAGATTTAATCCCAAACTTGGTAGAAACAGTAAAAGGATATGCAAGTCATGAAAAAGAGACTTTAGAAGCTGTTATTACTGCTAGAAATAAAGCTGTTTCAGCGACAACACCAGAAGATGAAATGAAAGCAAATGGAGAACTAACAGGAGCACTTAATCGCTTGTTTGCTTTAACTGAATCATATCCTGATTTAAAAGCAAATACAAATTTTTTAGATTTGCAAAATAATTTAAAAGAAACCGAAGATAAAATATCTTATGCAAGACAATTTTATAACGATGCTGTATTAAAATATAAAAATAAATTAGAAATGTTTCCATCAAATATTGTTGCAGGATTATTTCATTTTAAGCCAGAAGCATTTTTTGAAGCGACAGAAGCAGATAAAGAAGTACCAAAAGTACAATTCTAAGATAGAGAGATCTATCTTTTTATTTTATAAGATGATATAGTATTATGTAAAAGGAAGTGAAGTATGAAAATATTGGAAACTACATTATTGTTGCTGATAAAAGATAATGAAATTTTATTGGCAAAAAAGAAAAGAGGTTTTGGAGAAGGAAAATATAATGGAGTAGGTGGAAAATTAGAAGAAGGAGAAACTCCAGAAGAAGCAATGATAAGGGAAACAGAAGAGGAAATTATGATAACTCCAACAAAATATGAAAAAATGGGAGTCATTGAATTTTTAGAATATGTAAAAGGGGAAAGAGCAAATGTAAAGTTTCACTTGTATGTAGCAACAGAGTGGATAGGGATTCCTAAAGAAAGTGAGGAAATGATTCCAAAATGGTTTTCACTTGATAACCTTCCTTACAATGAAATGTTTCCAGATGATATATATTGGTTACCTTATATTTTAGAAGGAAAAAAAATAAATGCCTTTTTTGATTTTGATGAAGAATGGAACTTGTTGTCTTATCATATCAAAGAGATATAGAAAAGGGCGAATTAGACACAAATATAAATTGGTAAAGATTTTATAGGATTATTTATATTTCATCAAAACGTCATAAAAATAAGTGGATTGTGCTATAATGAAATAAGTGAAAAAAGTAAGGAAGTGAAAGAATGTACAGAATATTGGATAATATAGAACACCCTTTTGATATAAAAAAATTAACGCTAGAAGATTTAACTATTTTGTCAGAAGATGTGCGTACTTTTTTACTTGAAAATGTTTCAAAAACAGGAGGACATTTAGGTTCTAATTTGGGGATAGTAGAATTGACACTTTCTCTTTTAAAAACATTTGATTTTGATAAAGATAAAATTGTTTTTGATGTTGGTCATCAATGTTATCCTTATAAATTATTAACAGGTAGAAAAGACGAATTTAAAAATTTAAGACAATATGGTGGAATGAGCGGATTTCCTAAGAGA
>JAAWCI010000007.1 GCA_022793145.1 Bacilli bacterium
TCAATACGGTGGTTTTAAAAAATCGCGAAGTGGATGATGAAAACGTTACAAA
This sequence comes from Bacilli bacterium, assembly GCA_022793145.1. The sequence goes on from JAAWCI010000007.1 coordinate 53, forward strand.
AAAAGCAGAAAATGTAGAAATAGAGCGTTCTATTGTGATTAGCGAGGACTATATTTTGTATGATGCAGAATTAAGAAAAAAGGCAATTGATAAAATCTTTGAACGATTAAATGGACTTACTTATGTAGATATGAAGTTAACAACTTATTATGGAAAACCATTTTTAAAAATGGGTTCAAAAATAAAGATAGAAACAGATAATGGATTTCTAGAAACTTATGTTTTAAAACATCAATTTACATTTAATGGTGCTTTTACAAGTACCATAGAAAGTCCATTAGAAACAGAACAAGAAATTAAAACAAAACAAAATGTTACTTTAAAAGAAGCATTAAAAAATACACAAATTATAGTAGATAAGCAAAATCAAAAAATAGAAGCAATTGTAAAAGAAGTTGATATATCAAATGGAGCAATTTTAGAAATGCAAAATACGATTGTTCAGAATAAAGAAGAAACGACTAATTTAATTAGTCAAACAGGTGGAAGCAATTTACTTTTAAACTCCCAATTTTATCAAGAAGCTGATAGATGGGAAAAAAGTGAAGAAATCGATTTTAAAGTAATTACAGGAAATGTTGATATAGAACAAAATACAATTACCAAATCAGAATTGTTATTGAAAAATGGTATTTTGTCTCAAGAGTTTTCTATGATGAATCAAAAAGATTACACTATCTCATTGAAATATAAAAAAGAAGGTTTAAATCAAAAAGAATCGGGAATTAGAATTTATAAAACAGACAATTCTTATTTTGAAATTTTAAAGACAACTCTTCCTATGACTTCAAGAAAAAATTTTTCCTATACTTTTAGAGCTCCGATGGGAGCTACTAAAATAGAAATTTATACAAATGATGATGATTTTTATATTAGTGATTTGATTGTTCAAAGTGGAACAAGTACAGAATGGAGTCCAAATGCTGTAGAAACAAGAGGTTTAGGACATAAGCTATCTGGAAATGATTTAGAATTATATGATTTAGGCAATTCAAAAGAAAGTACAACTTTAGACTATAATAATTTAAATTTCTATCAAAATGACGTTTTGAAAGCAGAATATGGAAATAGCAATATGCTAGTAGAAAAAGCAAGAATTAAAAGCAATGCAAACATTTGTGGAATTACCTATATCAACATAGATGATGACAATGTCATTGTGAATTAGAGGTGATAATATGGCGACATTATTAGGAACGAGTAATTTTAGTGGGCGATATGGAAGTCACTACTTTTACTCTGTTTATTATGATTATACACAAGATATAGTTAACAACAAAACGATTCTTACACTTTATGGATATATTGGTGGAGATAAATATGCAGATGGGAGTGGAAGTGCTCAAACTTGTTATATCGATGGAAGAGCGATTGGGTCTTTTACTTCTATTAAACCTAATTCTAATGTATTAATTGGAAGTACAACAAAAGAAGTCAAACATAATTCAGATGGAACATTTCCAAATACTACAATTTCTGCTTATTGTAATACTTTATGGACAAATGTAGATAATGCTTCTTTAAGTGCAACTTTAACATCAACACATATTAAATCGATTGCAAGAAAAAGTACTCTAGGAACAATTTCTAATTTTGTTTTTGATGAAAATGAAAATATTGGAATTCCTTTTATGGTGCCAATTGTGAAGCATTATAATGAATTTTATAATGTTCTTAAGATTTCATTAATGGATGATGTTACACAATGGTCTTTTATAACAACAAGAGAAAACTTCAATGGTGGAGAAATTGTATTTAGTGTAGAAGAATTACAAGCGATTTATAGGAGTATGAAGAAATTGCAAAGAACTCGCTTTAAATTTGAATTAATTACTTATTCTAGTAGCAATAAAGTAAATACTATTGGAACTGATATTAACGAGAATGTATATGGAAGTATATCTTTAGTTGGACTTTCTCCTACATTTAACATAGATTCTGTAGAATTTGAAGATGTTAATGTTAAAACTTTGGCTCTTACAGAAAATAAGAATATTTTCATAAAGAATTATTCAGATTTAAAAATCATATTTACAGAAAAGGGAACCGCAAATAAAGGAGCTCTTCTTGAAGATGGTTCATATGTAGCACAAGTAACAACGCAAAGTGGTATAAAGACACAAGCATTAAATCATAGCGATATATTTCCAAAATCTCTTTTGTTCGAAAAAATCTCAGATAGTAAAGTTAGCCTTTTTGTATTTGATTCACGAAATCTTCGATATCCTACTTCAGATGTTTATCAGAATATTATACTTTGGGATTATCAAGAAATATCTTTTGATAGAAATACAAGCAAGGTATTTAGAACAAATAGTGTAGAAGAAGCAACTTTTTTACAATTAAAAGGAATTTATTATGATTTCTCAGAAAAACAGGGAGCAAACTTTATTACACATGCTAATTTAAAATATAAAGAGAAGAATAGTCATTCAGATTTTATAGAAGTAGATATTACTTCCAATATTAGCTGTGAGAATGGAGAATTTTATTTAGATAATTATAGTTTAGGAAATCTTGATGTAACAAAAGAGTATGAGGTTGTAATTGAAGTAAGTGATCAATTATCAACAACAAGTTTAAACTTAGATTTAAATAGCGCAGAACCATATCTTTGGCATATGAGGAAAAAGAAGATTATGGGAATTGGAGGAAAACCAGATACTGATTTAACAAAAGGTTCTCTTCACCTTTATGGAGATATTAAAGTAGAAGGAAAATATATGGATATATATCCAATTGGCTCTATCTATATGAGTGTTAATAATATCAATCCAAGTACATTATTTGGTGGAAATTGGGAGCAAATTAAAGATCGTTTTTTATTAAGTGCAGGAAATAGTTATGCTGCAGGAACAACAGGGGGAGAAGTTAATCACACCTTATCCATTAATGAAATGCCTTCTCATACCCATAGTCAAAATCCTCACGGTCATTCGCAACATCCAAATACTTGGATGAACGTAGGTTCTTCACAAATACCAAGAACAGGAGGATATTATTACGCAAATGCAGAGCATTCTGCGGATTATTGGACTGGAAGTACAACTGCAACTAATAACTATACAGGAGGAAATGCTCCTCATAACAATATGCCTCCTTATTTGGTAGTTTATGTTTGGAAACGGGTTTCATAGATATGGAAAATATGACATTAAACGAATTATCAAATTTATTGGCATTCATTATTACATTGATATCTTCTATAGGAACTTTATTATTTGGAATAAAAACGATTTTGAATAAGCAATTAAAACCATTAGAAGAAAACATTGAGAATTTAGATAGGAATCAGTGCAAAAATTATTTGGTGAGTTTTCTAGCTGATGTAGAACGTGGAGAGAATTTTGATGAGGCCCTTATTAAAAGAGCTTATGATGTTTATGACCATTATGTAAAAGATTTAAAAGGAAATAGTTATATTCATGACAAATGGGAAAAATTGATGAAAGGAAGTAATTAAATGCAAGAATTTATGAACTGGGATATTCTAACTACATATGCGACTTTTGTCACGATTGTATTTATGGTAGTGGAATTTATTAAAGAATTAAAATATGTAAAAAAAATAAAAACAAAATATGTAAGTTTTTTCGTCGCGTTGATTTTATTGACGATTACTAATTTAGCGCTCAATACCTTTCACTTTTTTGATATTACATTATACATACTAAGCTCTATTAGTATTAGTTTAGGAGCAAACGGATTAAATGACTTTAATAGAAAAGGAGGGATTTTATGAAAAAAGGAATGACAAGTATTAGGAATGGAGTAGAAGATTTACTTTGTCCATTTGAATATGTTGGAATTAGCCAACCAGCAAATGGAGCCTATTCTCATCAAGGAACAATGGCAAATGATATTGGTTTTAAAGATATTAGAAATCCATATGAACCATATTATGCACCTTGTCATATTAAATGTATTCATATATGGAAAGACTATGGACAAGCTATGTGGCAATCGATAAACAAAGTTCGTTTTACAGATGGTTCTATTGATTATCTTACTTTTGTAACAGCACATGATAATTCATTTACCGCAACAGTTGGAATGGAAAGACAACAAGGAGAATTAATTGGTCATAAGGGAAACAAAAAAGCAAGTGGTGTTCATGCTCATATTGAATGTGCAAAAGGATTATATAGTGCGAAAGATTGGAAATACAATTCTTATGGCAACCCATGTTTTCCTAATGAAATCAATATTGATGAAGTATTCTTTTTTGATGAAACAGAACTAAGTAAAAATCATATTCCAAGTACTTATAAAATCAAATACTTAAAAGATGTTGTATTAGAAACATCATCTAATAAAGAACCGCTTCCTTTAAAAGTAGGAGACCAAGTAAAAATTATAAAAACAGGAAATGGTTCTAGTTTAGGGACTTCAAATATAGCTTATGGAATTGGCTGGGATAGAAAAATATTAAAAATTTGGGAAGATAGGCCTTACCCATATCAAGTAGGAAATGAAACGGGAACAACAGGCTTCTATAGAAGAGAAGCATTAGAAAAGAGGTAAAAAAATGAATGAAACAATCAATTCTGTTTTTACAGAAACACAAGATGGAATCAATGCATCGCTCAATCAGCTAGAAGTAACTTGTATTACTTCAAAACAAAATAACTTTCATTTAGACAGTGAAGGAAATTTATCCGTAAATAGTATTACAACAGTAGTTGATAATCCTACTACTAGTACAACTGTTGATTTTAATTCTATTTATCCAATTGGTTCTATTTATATGAATACAGCTTTGGTAGATCCAGTAACTCTCTTTGGAGGAACTTGGGAATTACTAAAAAATAGATTCTTAATTGGGGCAGGAGATTTATATGAAGTAGGAGAAATGAAAGGCGAAATAGAGCATAAATTAACAAAAGAAGAAATGCCAAAGCATACGCATACTCAAAACCCACACAGTCACACACAACATCCTGATACTTGGATGAATATTGACAATCCTTGGGTTCCAAAATCTGAGTACTATTATGCCCATTCTGGAAATGGAATATCTAATAAATATTATACTGGCAATACAACCGCAACTAACAATGATACAGGAGGTTCACAACCTCATAACAATATGCCTCCATATTTGGCAGTTTACATGTGGAAGAGAGTCGCTTAGCTTAGCTCTCTTTCCTCTTAAAGTTTTAAAAGGAGTGATGAAATGGAAAAAGAACTAAAAAATTTAAGAAAAAAAAACGAAAAACATTTTTTACAAGATGATGGAACAATTATTGCGAAAATGTATAGAGAAAATATCCACTATTTGAAAAATGGAGTTTATGAAGAAATTGATAATACATTAATCAAAAAAGGAAATAAATTTCAAAATAAAAGCAATGAATTTAAAGCTTCTTTTCATGAAAATGATAAAAATAAATTATTAGAAATGGAAAAAGATGGACATACTCTTTCTATGAGTTTTAGAAATGAATTGGAAGTGTGTCCAAATGTAAAGAATACAGAAATTTGTTATCAAAACTTATTAGATAAGGTGGATGTTACTTATAAAGTGTTATCTAATAAAGTAAAAGAAGCAATTCTTTTAAAAGAAAACAAATATAAAAAGTTAGAATTTATAATTGAAACAGATTTAGAACTAAGTATCAAAGGTAAAACAATAGAAGCTAAAAATGACAATGAAATTATCTTTGTAATAGAAGCTCCTTATATGATAGATGATAACAATATAGAAAACCATAATATTTATTACACATTAGAAAAACATTATGATCATTATGATATAACGTTATATTTAGATACAAAATGGTTAGAAAAAGCTGCATTTCCAGTTATCATTGATCCAACTATAACAAACTATAATGAAGGTGGAGTAACATATGATACTTATATCTTTGAAGGCGATCAAGATTATCCAAGGGGTCACTCTAAAAAGTTATGGTTAGGAGTAGATAAAAAGGATGATGGAAAAGTAGAAAAATATCGTGCATTATTCAAATTTCATTTGCCTAAAATTGGAACAGGAAGCCAAATTATTGGTGCTGAAGCAGTCATGCTAGCATGGGGGGATCCATATGCGAAACAAGATATCTTTGCCGTTCATAAAATTAACAAAGAATGGGATGAAAATACAGCGACTTATAAAACGATGTGGAATGCTTATGACTCCAGAATAGAAGCTTATAGTATGTTTAGAACATCATTACATTTATCCAATTGGGGACCAGAAGAATATAATCATATTGATATTACAAACTTGGTAAAATCTTGGTATTCAGGAGAACCAAACAATGGAATTATGATTAAAAGCTACTATGAAGTCTATGA
>JAAWCI010000047.1 GCA_022793145.1 Bacilli bacterium
ATCAATGGGGATTAGCTAAATTATCACCAGTAGAATTTTATAACTATGTGATAACTGGTGAATATCCATTGAAATCTGGTAAAAACAAAATCCCTTTTTCTTAAAATTGAAAATTTGTTCTTGACAAAGGGTACATTTTAATGAAAACAGCTTTATCTATGTTACAAGAAGGCTTAGATTTATCATTGATTAGAAAAGTGACAGGATTAACAGAAGCAGAAATATTAAAGTCTAAAGAAAAATATAATTGCTCAAATTAATAAAAAATAAAAACTATTTAAAATTAGAAACTAAAAATTTCTAGTTTTTTAGTCTATTTTTATTTTTCTTTCATATAGTGTAATGAACTGGAAGGGTGATATTATGAAAAAGATAATTCCATTTAAAAAAGAAATTATTTTTAAAACCAATTTAGCAGAAATTACAAGTATTTCATTAGAGCATTCATTAAAAAAGCAAGGTGAACATTTAATAGCAGGTTCATTTTCTTTAAATGGAGAGTATAAAATTACTGATGCAAGTACAAATACAGAGACATTTTCTTATGAACTGCCATTTGATATTCATATAGATGATCATTATTTATTAGATCACAGCACTGTTGATATAGATGATTTTTATTATGAAATTGTAAATGAAAATGTATTAGCTGTTAGTATTGATGTAAAAGTAGATAAGCTAGAAGAAAAACCATTGATGGAGGAAAAACCAGCAGTGGAAGAAAGACAGGAACCTGTTTTCGAACAAATTACACCGATCAAAGAGGAAACATTAGAAGAAATAAAAGAGAAGTTAGAAAAAGAAGAAAGAGAGGAAGCAGTTGTGAAAATAGAAGAAAAGGAAGAAAAAATAGAAACAACTAGAACATCTTTATTTGGAACCATGGATGAAAGTGAAACTTATATGACTTATCGCGTATATATTATTAGAGAAGGAGACTCTATTGAAAATATTTTAACTCGATATGAAATAACAAAAGAAGAGTTAGCATCTTATAATGATTTAAATGATGTAAAACTAGGAGATAAATTGATTATTCCAGCTATTTATCATGCAAAAAGTGAATAAAGTATTAAAAAAATATGCATTAAAACCCCATCGGTATCAAAAAGAAGGCCAAGTTACTTTTGTAGATACGGAGGAAGGACGCTATGCAATTAAACCAAAAAAATCAAGCGAAAATAATATTTATCGATATTTAGATACAAGAAGTTTTGGTTATTATCCAAAAGTTTTAAGTGAAGATGATGATGAATTTGAAATCACAGAATATGAGGAAGATTTTGATGTACCAAGTGAACAAAAGATTTTGGATTTGGTAGATTTGGTAAGTTTGCTCCATAATAAAACAACGCATTATAAAGAAGTTGATGAAGCTGATTATAAAAAAATATTTGAAGATATTTCTAATAATATAGAATATTTATATAGTGATTATAATGATCGTATGAATATTATTGAATCTCATATTTATATGAGTCCAAGTGAGTATTTGCTTGCTAGAAACATTTCTAAAATTTATGCAGCATTGGGGTATGCGAAAAAAGAACTAGATAATTGGTATCATCTAGTAAGTGAACTTAGAAAAGAAAGATTGGTTGTTATTCATAACAATTTAGATTTAACACATTTTATTCGTAATAAAAATTCTTACTTAACAAGTTGGAGAAAAGCAAGAATTGATATGCCTATCTTTGATTTATATAAATTATATTTACATCATTCTTTAGAATTTGATTTTTATGAGGTATTGAGAAGGTATGAAAAAAATTATCCATTAAAAGAAGAAGAGCGAAAATTACTTTTTATTTTAATTGCTCTTCCAGATAAATTAGAACTCACAGATTCAGAATATCAAAATTGCAATCTCATAGGAAATTTAGTAGACCGACTTTATAAAACAGAAGGTCTATTGTCACCATATTATATGAAACAAGAAAAAAACGGATAGTATCCAAAAGAAGAAAATAAGAAATAGGTTAAAACGAGTTACAATGAATAAAGTTAAAAGTAATTGATAAAAAAGAATAATGCAACAGATAAAATGTGCAATAAACCATTTTCCTCTTCCACACCACCAATTATTATTACGATTCATAGTATCACCTATTATATTGTATTCAAAATATGAAAAAAGGAAACTAAAACTTAAAAGTCTTAGTTTTTTATGTTATAATGAAAGAATAGAAGGTGTAGAAGATGAGAGAAAAGGGATTTACATTAATAGAACTCCTAGCAGTCATTGTTATACTTGCAGTAATTGCTTTAATTTCAGTACCAATTATTTTAAATATTGTGAAGAAAGCTCAAAAAGAAGCCTTTCAGGATAGTGTATATCATATTATGGAGGGCGCTAAATTGGATGCAGTCATAAACGAAAGAACGTTGCCTATTTCTTATGTAATTGATGATAATCAAGTAACTCCCAATGTCTCTTTTACTGGGAATATTAATGCATATGGGGAAATAGCGATTGATAAAAATGGGAAAACAAAAGTAGAAGTTGATAATGGAACTTGGTGTGCTAGAAAAGGATATTCAGATAATAAGTTAGTACTATCATCATCTCCTTGTACAGATAATCCAATTATTATTGGTGATTTAATTGTAGAAATAAAATGGGGAGAAGGTTTATTGGTTACTTCTTCTGCGATTTCTAAAAGTTCAAAAATCATTGGTTATGAATTCAAAATAAAAAAAGATAATCAATTGGTAGATTCTTATAGTTCGGAAGAAAAGGAACATTTATTTTCTTTTGAAAAACTTTCTAATCATCAACAATATCAGATAGAAGTAGTAGTAAAAGATAATCAAGATCATGAAAAAGATACTAATATTATCTATGATTTTTCTTATGAACCAATCATTACTAGATATGTTGTAGTAGAAGTATTTGAGCATTTAGATGGAAATGGAGCTGTAATTAATGAATTAGAATTCTTAGACGCTTCTGATAATAAGCTCCCTTATACAGTAGGTTCCGTTTATGATAGTACTACAAATGGTGTTCCCTTTTATTGGGACAATACTTTATATTGGCAAAAAGAACATTTGAATGATGGAAAATATTCCTATACATCAAATCCAGAAGGTGGGACAACAAGCACTTTATTTATATATAATTCTAATGAAACAGATAAATGGTCTAGATTTTTAGTTGATTTTGGTGAAGAAGTGGAACTTAAAACAATTCATTTATGGACTGGTGGTAATGATAGAAGACAACCTCAACAAATGAAAATGTATCGTTATTCATTAGAGCCAGATGCATCTTTTACTTCTACATACATTCAAAATAGGAATACTTCATTGCCATGTATCTATGATAGAACATTTACGTCTGTTTATAAAGAGCCAACATTGGATACAAATTATTTTATTTATCCAAAAGACACAAAAAAACCAATTATTCATGATATTTTAGTAACTAGAAATTATAATTTTTTAGAAATCAAAGCAGATGTTACAGATCCTTATTATTCTTCTGGAATGAAACAATATCGTTTTGCGCTTGTAAAAGACAATGGAAATTTGGCATATGAAACTGTCCCTTGGAGTGATATTCAATATACAAATATGATGGAATATGATTTATCTGATTTAGAAGAAGGAACTTATTATATTTATGTAGAAGCAATGGATAATGCATCTTTTACAGCTTATAAGACTTCAAAAGCTTACCATTTTCAGAAAAAGGAAATTAGTAATCGATATTTGATTATGGAAGTGTACGACCATTTTGCAAGTAATGGGACTGTAATTACAGAATTAGAATTTTATGATTCTTCTGGAAATCAGTTAAAGTATGATATTCCAAAAGTTTATGATTCAGCTACAAATAAAGTACCTTATTATTGGACAAGTACAGCTTGGCCTAAAACGAAATTATATGATGGAAAAAAGACCTATACATCGAATAGCCAAGGTTCCTCAACTAGCACAATATTTAATTACTCTTCAGTAGCAGGAGCAGGTAAATGGACAAGAGCTGTGATTGATTTTGGTTCTATAAAGAATTTGAACGATATTAAAATATGGCTAGGTGGACCAGAAGGGAGAACCCCAAAAGAAGTGAATTTCTTTGTTTCAGAAGAAGGAAATATTGATACTATTTATGACAATAATATTAAAGAACGTGATAACAAAGCTTTAATAAAAGTAGCAGATTTTACTATGTCTGGCGATGTGAGAACAGTTACTATGTTTGAACGTAATAATGTAAAAATGTATGCGTTTGAAGAAAAATAGTTTATGTAAAAATATTTGTTAAAAAAAATAGATTGTGATCATCTATTTTTTTTATTATAATATAAAAGAGGTGAAGAGGTATGCCAGAATTACCAGAAGTAGAAACTGTAAAGGAAACGTTAAAGAATAATATAATCGGAAAGATGATAGAAGAAGTTTACATTTATCATAATAATGTTATAGAATATCCAACAGTAGAAGAGTTTACTGAAAACATTAGGAATGAAAGTATAGTGAATCTTCATAGACGTGGGAAATGGCTTATGTTTGAACTTAATCATTATTATTTACTGAGTCATTTAAGAATGGAAGGAAAATATTATATTCGAGAAAATGAGGAACCGAAAATGTTACATGAACTTGTCAAATTCCACTTTTCAGATGGAACAAGTTTACGTTATCATGACACTAGAAAATTTGGGAAAATGCACTTAATAGAAAAGGGAAAAGAATTTGATAGAAAGCCACTAAATGAACTAGGATTAGAGCCTTGGGATGAAGCATTAACAGAAAAATATCTAAAAGAAAAATATAATGGGAAAAAACTTCCGATTAAGACAGCATTATTAGATCAAAGTATTATTACAGGAATTGGAAATATTTATGCAGATGAAATTTTATTTTTATCCTATATTCATCCATTAAAACCTTGTTCTAACTTAACCAAAAAAGAACGAGAAGCAATTATTATCAATACTAGAAAAGTATTGGAGCATGCCATTGAATTGGGAGGGACAACCATCCGAACTTTTGAATCAAGTGAGGGTGTACATGGTCTATTTCAAAATGAATTATATGTTCATGGTCAAAAAAAATGTCCTCATTGTGGTAATGAGATTGTGAAAATAAAAGTTGGTGGAAGAGGAACTTACTATTGTTTAAAATGTCAGAAAGGAAGGCAGAACCTAAAATAAATTTTATCATAAAATAATAAGGAAAAATTTTCCTACGAAACATACGAAAAACTATTGATTTATAATGAAAATCATAGTAAAATGTTATTCGTTCGCATAAAAAGGAAGTGTTAATTTATATGAAGAAAATAGAAAAGAGATTAAAGAAAACAAAAATAATTTGCAGTATTGGACCAGCAAGTAATGAAGTAGATGTCATGGAACAAATGGTATTATCTGGGATGAATGTAGCAAGAATTAATTTCTCTCATGCAACATTAGAAGAAAGAGAAAAAGCAACAAGTTCTGTTCGAGAAGTTCGAAAAAGAACAGGAATGAATGTGGCAATTTTTTGGGATACCAAAGGTCCTGAATTCCGTTCTGGAATGATGGAAAATGATGGAATTGAATTAGTAAATGGAAATGAAATTCGTATTGTAAAAGAAAATGTATTGGGAACAAGCGAAAGATTTTCTGTTAATCATCCAGATGCTTTAAATTCATTAAAGCCAAATGATGAGTTCTTACTAGAAAACGCAAAAATGAAACTTCAAGTGAAGAGTGTTGAAGAAGATGGCGTTACTTGTGAGATTATTAGTGGTGGAAAACTTGGAAATAGAAAAAGCCTAAGTGTTCCTGGGGTTACTTTAGATATTCCATATATCAGTGAAGCTGATAAAGAAGATATCAAATATGCTTGTGAACATGGTGGAGAATTTTTGGCTATCTCATTCGTATCTTCTAAAGAAAATGTCTTAGAAGTAAAGGAATTATTGAAACAATACGGTAGAGAAGATTTACAAATTATTTGTAAAATTGAAAATCAATTAGGTTTAGATAATTTAGAAGAAATTTTAGAAGTATCAGATGGAGTAATGGTAGCACGTGGAGATTTGGGTGCTGAAGTTCCAAGTGAACTATTGCCAATTATTCAAAAAAGGATGATACAAACTTGTCGTAGCATGGGAAAAATTTGTATTGTTGCAACAGAAATGCTAGAAACTATGATGGAAAATGCAAGACCAAAAAGAGCAGAAACAAGTGATATTGCAAATGCAGTATTAGATGGAACAGATGCAGTTATGCTTTCAGGAGAAACAACAATTGGAAAACATCCTATCGAGACTGTAGCAGCAATGGCTAAGATTTGTGAAACAACAGAACAATATGCAGAATTTGATTATATTTATGAACAAGAAAAAACAAAAGAAGTTACTGCAGCAATTGCAAGTGGAGTAGTAGAAGCAGCAAGCCGCTTAGAATCAAGATTGATTTGTGCTCCAACAATTACAGGCCATACAGCTCGTGTTATCAGTAATTTAAAACCAGATGCCTTTATTTTAGCGTTAGCACCAGACGAAAAAACAGGACGTAGATTAGCCCTTAACTGGGGAGTATATACAAGTGTATTACCAGTATTAGATTCTACGGATGAAGTTCTTTCAAGAAGTGTTGATGCTGCAAAAGAATTTATGGAATTAGAAAAAGGTGATGCAATTATTATTACTGGTGGTTTCCCAGCGAAACAGGCTCACCATACAAATTTACTTAGAGTAGAAGTAGTTGACTAATTACTTCTTTTTTTTTATAATGTTAATAGTAGAAAAGTGAGTGAGCGTATGAAAAAGAATGGCTTTACATTAGTAGAATTATTAGGTGTTGTTATTGTAATAGTAGGATTGTCGTTAATTGTTTTTCCATTAATTATAAATGGTTTTAAGAAAAATAAAAAGGAAATTAGTTCTGTAACAAAAACTTTAATAGAAGATGCAACTATAATCTATATGGATGAAAATCCTAATATGTATGAAAAAGTAGAGGGGAATGTTTATTGTGTATCTTTATCACAAGTGGTGAACTCTGGGAATTTAGCGAGTCCTTTAGAAGATCCATCGACAGGAAATGAAATTCCAATTTCTCATAAAGTGAAAGTGACAATTGAAAATAGACAATACGTACCAACTTATATAGCAGATAGTAATTGTACAGAATCAAGATCATAAATCTTGATTTTTTTCTTTTGTGAAAAAAATGTGTTATAATATGGGCAGAAGGTGACGTATGAAAAGAAGTCAAGTTTTAATTATATTATTTTTATTTCTAGTAATGTTTTTATTTAATATTAATAAATATGTTTCTAGCAGTGTTATATTTTATTTGATTGTAAATGGAATTTCTATTTTAACAGCATTTGGAATTATGTTTGGAAATAAAAAGATTGAATCTAAAATAGCTTGGGCGATATTGGTATTGTTTGTACCTATAGTAGGAGTTTTATTTTATATCATATTAGGAATTGAATATAATCGATTTAAAAAATTTGATCCTAAAGTAGATGTAGATAAGGTGATTTCTAGAGTTTTGCAAGAGGATATTGAAGATACAAAAAAGTTTGAGGAAAGGATAGGAGAATGGAATAAATTAGTTCGTTATATCCAAAATGTAGGTGATTTTCCACTTCATTTAAATACGAAATCTAAAGTATTAACCAATGGTCCAGAGAAGTTTGATTGTTTAAAAGAAGAGTTGAGGAGAGCCAAACAATTTATTCATTTAGAATATTTCATACTAAAAGAGGGCAATTTATTAAACGAAATTACGGAAATTTTAAAAGAAAAAGCTGCCGAGGGGGTTTCTATAAAACTTTTATATGATGATTTTGGTTGTGTTGATTTGTCACATCACTATCTTCAGGAATTACATAAAGCGGGAATTAAAACAGCTTGTTTTAATAAGATTGACTTTAGACTTTTTAGACCAAGCGTCAATTATCGAAATCATCGAAAAATTGTTGTTATTGATAATAAGGTCGCTTTTACAGGGGGCATCAATATTGGTGATGAATATGTTCACAAAGATTCATATTATGGTTTTTGGAGAGATACTCATATTATGGTTGAGGGAAATGCAGCAAGAGAATTAAATGCAATTTTCATTAAGGATTGGTATCATACAACAAGTGAGTTGCTATTAGATCCAGAATATACAGAATATCATCCTATTAAAAATAAACATAGTGCATATCAAATATTAGCAGATGGTCCTGATACCAAAATGGAGCTAATTAAAGATTGCTTTTTTAAGATGATCATGTTAGCTAAAAAAAGAATTTGGTTAACAACTCCTTATTTGATTCCTAACTCAGAATTAATCATGGCTCTTCGTGTAGCTGCAATGTCAGGAATTGACGTTCGCATATTGGTTCCAGGAAAGCATGATAAAGGGAAAAAAATGGTTTATCGTGCAACAGAAGCTTATTTTAGTGAATTATTAGAAGCTGGCGTAAAAATATATACATATAGTAATTTATTTATGCATAGTAAAGTTTTGATTATTGATGATGAAGTTGCTAGTATAGGAACTGTGAATTTTGATTATCGTAGTTTTGGATTACATTTTGAAGATACTGTTATCTTGTATGAAGATCCAAGTATAAAAAAATTAATAAAAGATTTTGAGGATGATTTACTAGTTAGCAAGTGTGTTATATTAGAAGAATGGAAAAAGAGAAGATATGGTCGAAAAATGATTGAATCATTGATGAGGATTTTCTCTCCACTTTTATAAATATATTGGAGAATATTGTATGATTAAGGTAAAGACAAAATATAATGAGGAAGTAAGTAACAGCTTTTTATAAATTCCAGTTTTATCATAATAAACAAAGAAAAAATATAACACTAGTAGCAATCTTTTGTATTGTTTGTGGGAGTATTAATTTTTTTCTTTATTTAAATGTAAAAAATGCTTTAGTGGTAAAAAAAGAAGAACATAGTTTAGAGATTGCTACGCTATTACAGAAAAATGTACAAAAAAAGTAATTCAAAAAAATTGAATTGCTCAGAGCGTTGACAAACTACCTATTTTGAAAAATTTAACTTTTTAATAAATTCAAAGTGGGTAAAAAGGTCTAAATAAGAGCAAATATTAGGCACCTAATCCCTAAATTTGTTCCTTTTTTATGCTTTGATGTGGGAAATA
>JAAWCI010000048.1 GCA_022793145.1 Bacilli bacterium
CATATCGTAAAAAGTACTCATTAAGTAGTGCTTTTTTGATATATAAAACAAAAAGAAACGATATCAAAAAATAATTTCTTATGATACAATAATAAGAAAAAAAGTCATATTGGAGTGTGAAGTAAAAATGGAAAGAATGAATGTAGAAAATTTTAACTATGATTCTATTAAATATTTTGTGAGTGTAGCAAGCCATGGAAATATTAGAAAAGCTGCATATTCTTTGGGAATATCACAATCAGCTCTTAGTCAATCAATGAAAAATTTAGAACAAACTTTGGGAGTTACTTTATTTAATCGAAACACAAGAGGTATTATCTTAACATTAGAAGGAAAATTACTTTATGAAGAAGCCAAAATAGGAAAAGAATATTTTGAAAATGCTATCATTCAAATATTTAGAATGAATAAATTTGAAACATTGAAAACCTTTAAAATTAGTACAAGTGGCACCTTATTTACCATCTTTATTGCACCAATTATGAGAAAAATTATAGAAAAATATCCAAAAATAAACTTTGAAATTATTTCTGTAGCAACAGAAAAAGATGTTGTAGAAAAACTTCAAAAAGAAGAAATTGATTTGGCCCTTTTAAAAACGAGTGGAAGATTTCCTTTAAAAGAAGTAGCAACCCATAAATTAAAAGAATTAAATTATGCCTTTGTGTATCATAAAAATTATTTTCAGTTTGATAAAAAAGTTCAAATTGACGCAATTAAAGATATTCCAGTTATCACAAAAAAACGAACAGGAAGAAATAATAGCTCTTGGGTTATGACATCTTTTAGTCATATTATCATTTGTGAAAGTGATAGAAACATTTTAGAGCTCATAAAAAGTGGAGCTGGTATTGGCGTCTATTCAAAAGAATATATAGAAGAGGAAAAACTATCCACAGTAGAACTTGAAGATGTACCAGAAACCAAAAGAATTGTAGAAGCAAGCTTTTTAAACTCTAATAAGATTGCAAAAGATATTGTAGCAATGATGAAAAAAAATCAATCATAATTTAGTATAAGTTTTACTTATATCACATTCTATTTTGTGATAGCAAACTTTAAAACAATCTATGCTATAATTTTTTTGAGGTGGAAGTATGAAGTTTGATGATATTGCATTTTTGAAAGAGATAAAAGAATTTACACCTATCGAAGAAGGATATTCAGGAGCTTATAAATATTCCTTTTATAAAAATGAGAGAAAGTATTTTTTTAAAAGTAGGACGCTTTAAATTACAAACTGATTTAGAAAACTTATTGATAGAAGTAGGAATTAATCATCCAAAAATTATAGAGATGGGAAAGATGAATGAAGAATATAATTACATTATTGAAGAATATAGTGAAGGAGACAATCTCAAATACAAATTAAATCATTATGACAAAAAATTTATTTATGAATTCGGTTTTAAAATAGGAAAGCAATATGGAAATTTGAGAAAAAAATTTCCAGATAAACATGTCTCAAAAAAATTTTTAGAAAAACATAAAAATGATGTAAAAAATAGAATTAAGGATTTAGAAACAGAAATAGAAAATCATAAAAAAGAAATTCAACCAGAACAACTTGAATTTTTAGAATTTATGATACGATACCTAGAAAAAAATTTTTCATTTATCAAACACAGTAAATTCGTATTCGGTCATACGGATGTAAAACCAAGTAACTTTTTATTACATAAGAAAAAGATAATTGCAACAGATATAGAACATACAGATTATAAAGAACTATCATTGGCGCTCCTTTGGTCTTATGCAAGAGGGGACTATAAAAACGAAAAGAATATTGCTTTTACACAAGGCTATTTGGATGGATTATATAACTTAAATATCCCAAAGAATATACTTTATGCGTTCAATTATAACTATATTTATAATATGGTAAATTATTGTACTGATTATTTAAAAGAACAAAACTATAAAAAAATGACTCGATTAATCACATATGTAAAAGAGCATTATATGAAAAATGGAACTATTATTATCAGTGAAAAACTAAGAAGCAATTCCAATATAAAAAACTTTCCAAAGTTAAAAAAATTTGATTTCGCACTTGTCGAAGGTTCTTATAGCCCAGATAATTTCACATTTGAATGTTCTAATAAAAAGAAACACTACTTTTTAAAAATTATAACAATGTCGGAAAAAAGATTTGAGCGCATTTTGAAATATTATAAGCTCTTAGAAGAGGAAAAAATTCCAATGAGTCCAGTTAGAGACTATGGAGTTTGTGAAAAAGATAAATGTTATTATGTTGTATTTGATTTTATTCCCTATAAAGAGATGAATGCAGAAAAAGAACTAACCACATTCGAAGAGGGAAAAAAATATGGTCTTTTGGTTGCGAAATATTTAAAACGACTAAAAGGAAAAACCTTAGCAGAAATGTCTATTTTAGATGACAAAAAATTATATTCTGACATTTTAGACCATGTAAATAAAGTGTATCAGTATGATAATTATAGTCAGTATGTCAAATGGTCAAAAGAAGAAACCATAAAATATATAGATACTTATATAAAGGAATTTCAAGAAGAACCTTTAAATTTAATTCATCGGGATATTAAATTTGGAAATATTTTATATGACAAAGGAGAAAATTTGATATTTGTTGATAATGAAACGATTACATATAGCTATGACATTTTAAACTTCTTATATAACATTCATGATGGCTTTAGACCCAATGCGAATAAGGCATATCATGGATTTGTAAATGGATATTTGAGTTATATGAATCAGGGAATTATTCCAAAAAGAATAGAAGGACAAGCAAAATTGTTACTCCTTTATTACTATTTTAGAATTGTGTTGGCCTTTCTAGAAAAAAGAGGAAAAGAAACAGAAATAGAAGAATATATGAATCTTTGTGAAGAATATATTGTGAAAGGAAAAACGGTAGAATGGCTAAACTAAAACATTCTGCACTCAAACAATTATTAAAATTTTACAAAGCTCATATAAAATTGTATTTCGGTTTTTTCATCATATTGGTGATAAAGGCAGTAATTTCCTTTTTTAGTGCTCTTTTCATTTCGAAAATTATTTCTTATATGATGGAAGCAAATTACGAAAAAGCTTTCCAGTATGCAGTAATCAACTTACTTGTTTTACTTTTCTATAGTATACTATCTATTATCAATACGTACTTTTATAAAAATCTAGAAAATCGAGTACGTTTTGACTTACAGCAAAAAATAATAGAATCTGCTTTAAACATTAAAATGCAATATTATGATAATTTAAGCTCTGGAGTTATCGTAACAAGATTGACTTCTGATATCGATTATATTTCAGAGCGCTTTAAGTCTCTAACTGAAAAAATGGTCAATATCATGAGGAGAATATCTTACTTAGCTTATATTTTTGTTTTGGATATTCGAATTGGATTTTTGGTGTTGATTTCTGTTATGTTTGTATCTTTTGTTTATACAATTAGAATTCATTATTTATCGAAGTTAAAACCAAAAGTAAAAGCCAAACGGGAAATTGTGAACTCTAAAATTATAGAGACAATTAGAGCAATCAAAGATATCAAAACATTAAATTGTGATGAGAATGTTTTATCATTAATTGGAAGGGAACAAAAAGAATATATCAAAAGAGATAATCATGAATATTATGTTGGAATCACACTTTCAAAATTCACCGATATTGTAACATACATAAGTGATTTCATTTTTATTTTAATGAATATTTATTTAATAGGAAAGGGAGATATCACAACAGCAATTTTTTATACTTGTTATCTTTATAAGGACCATACTTTTAGTCTTGCAAATGAAATAGGGGACTTTAGATATAAGCTTGCAGAATGTGAAGTGTGTGCCAAAAGATTAATCGCGCTAGTTTATCCGAAAAACTATGACATAGATAGCTATGGAATAAAAAATATCAAAAACTATGAGGGCGATATCAAATTTCAAAATGTTAGTTTTTCCTATATAGATGAAATTCCAGTTTTAAAACAAGTGTCCTTTGAAATTAAGCCAAAAAGTACAGTCGCTTTTGTAGGAGAAAGTGGAAGTGGAAAAAGTACAATTACAAGCTTAATCGGACATCTATACTATAAAAATTCTGGTTCTATTCTATTTGGAAATTATGAAATTGATGAATTAAACAAACAATTTATTCGAGACAATATTACAATTGTAAACCAATTTCCTTATTTATTTAATTTGTCGATTCGAGATAATTTCAAAATGATAAAGTCTGATATTACAGATGAAACCATCTGGAATGTATGTGAGAAAGTCCAATTGAAAGAGTTTATTGAATCATTGCCACTAGGATTAGATAGTATAATAGGAGAAGGCGGATGTCAACTTTCAGGTGGACAAAAGCAAAAACTTTGTATTGCCCGTTCTTTATGTAGAAATGTAAAAGTAATGATATTTGATGAAGCAACAAGCTCATTAGATAATGTTTCTCAAAATGAGATTATGGAAATTATCCAAAATTTATCCAAAGATGTAACCGTTATTATGATTGCTCATCGACTTTCTACAGTAGCATATGCTGATTCTATCATTTTAGTAAGAGATGGAGAAATTGTTGGAAGCGGAAAGCATGAGGAATTATTGAAAACAAATACTTATTATAAATCATTATATTTAAAATCAATACAAAATAATTAATACTACCATTTGGTAGTTTTTCTTGATAAGTATGTTATAATGTAGTAAAGAGTGAGGGATACTATGAATTATTTTTTGTCGCTGATAAACTTAGAAATATGGAATATGTTAGAAGAAGTAAAGAAGGAAGGACATATAGAAACGGTACTTGCTACCAAAGAAATGAAACCAGGAGATATTGTATTTTTTTATGTTGGAAAAGAGAAAAATTTAGAGACTGCGGGTATTTATGCAATGGGTGAAATCATGACAAATCCATATATTTATTATGGAAAACCAGAAGAATATTGTCACCAAAAAAATTCTGTTGATGTCCAATTCATAAAATTTGAATGTAATGAGCCATTTATTACTTATGATGAGTGTAAAAAATATATCAACCAA
>JAAWCI010000049.1 GCA_022793145.1 Bacilli bacterium
GTTAGAGCGCACGCCTGATAAGCGTGAGGTCGATGGTTCAAGTCCATTCAGGCCCACCATTTATAAATTATGACTTGGCCTGTTGGTGAAGTGGTTGAACACACATGCCTTTCACGCATGCATTCACGAGTTCAAATCTCGTACAGGTCACCAAATTTGAGTAAAACGAAGAATACCTTCGTTTTTTATTTTTCTTGGAGGTGAATAGATGAAAAAAGAAGCATTCAAAGAATCCATTTATAATTTTAAGAAAGCATGGAAATTTGCTAGAAAACAAAAGAAACTTTTAATTGGATATTTTATTTTATCTTTAGGGCTTTGTTTGATCAGTGCGATTGCACCTATGCTAGATGCCAAAGGACTATTATATTTGACAGCAGGGAAATGGAATTCTTTATTTTTAATTGCTGCCTTGATACTCATAGTAGAAATTACAAGAAATACTTGCCGTTTTTTTTCTCAGCGTTGTAGTCAAATCTTTTTTAGAGAAACATTACTACAAATTCAATATACAATGGCTACAGAGATGTTAAAGTTGGAAACAGAAGAGATTGATCATCATTCTACTGGAACCTTTATAGATAGACTTACCAAAGATACTGGTGATATTGCCAATATTTTCACGCAATTGAATTATTCGATTACTGATATTTTATCAAATATTGGAGTTATGGCAGCAATATTTATCATTAATAAGTGGGTATTTTTTTATTTCTTAATCGGATTAATTATACTATATTTGATGAATCGAATTAAAATGAAAAAGTATTTTACATTAGATAAAGAACTTCGAAAAATTAATGAACGAAACACAGGACTTACAAGTGAATTGATTCGAGGAATGCGAGATATTAAAGTACTAAATGCAGGTACGACATTTTTAAATAAATTAAGAGATAAATTATCGACATCCAATCAAGAGCGATATAAAATGAGTGGAATTATGAGAAGATATCAATGGCTTACTGGTTCCTTCCAGGATGTATTAACATTTTTATTTAATGTTTTAGGTATTTATCTTGTTTCTATTCATAATTTAACAATATCTAATTTTGTAATTCTTTATATGTATCAGTCACAAGTATATAACTTACTTAGTTATATGACACAATTTTTAGAACATTATAAAAACTTTAATGTTTCTGCAGAAAGAGTATTCCAAGTGTTGGATGATGACGTTTTTAAAAAGGAAATTTTTGGAGAAAAACATATTGGAAAAATTAATGGTGATTTTGAATTTAAAAATGTAACTTTTTCTTATGCTAATGGGAAACCAATTTTAAAGAATTTAAATTTTTCTGTATCTGCTAACGAAACTGTTTCTTTTGTAGGAAAAAGTGGAGCAGGAAAGTCAACGATTTTTAGTTTATTAACCAGACTTTATCCAGTACATAAGGGAAAAATATTAATAGATGGACATGATATAAATACTTTAGATAAAGATTCTATTCGAGACAATATTTCGATTATTACTCAAAATCCTTATATTTTCAATTTTTCATTAAGAGAAAACTTAAAAATAGTAAAAGAAGATGTAACAGATGAAGAAATGATAGAAGCTTGTAAAATGGCTTGCTTACATGACTTCATTATGACTTTAGAAAACGGATATGATACTGTAGTAGGAGAAGGTGGGCTTACTTTATCAGGAGGAGAAAGACAGAGATTAGCAATAGCGAGAGCACTTCTTAAAAAAACAGAAATTATATTGTTTGATGAAGCTACTAGTGCACTTGATAATAAAAAGCAAAATAGCATTCGAAAAGCTATAAAAAATATGCAAGGAGAATATACTATATTAATGATTGCTCATCGACTTAGTACTGTAATTGATAGTGACCGTATTATTGTCATTGATGAAGGAAAAGTAGTTGATGAAGGAACTCATGAATACTTGCTACATCATTCAGACTTATATAGAGATTTATATGAGCAAGAATTAGAAGAAGCTAGATAAGCATCATTTTCTGATGCTTTTCTTTTTTCTATGATATAATAAAAGACAGTTTATTTAGAGGAGAAAGTGTATGGATCATATAAATTATAAGGAAAGTGATATGTCTGTTTATCATGAACTAATTAATATTGAAATGGGCTATGAAATATCCATCCCTCATGAATGGTATTTCTTAAATTTATTAACAAGACAAGAAATAAAAAAGAATAGAGAAATTGCGACTTTGTTAGTAAAATATGTTTTGGCATTATATCCAAACTATCAATGGACTTTTTATGATCCTGAAAACTATATGGCTACTGCTGTAGTAGAAAGTGAATTATGTATTTAATTTTTCTTACAAAAATATAAATATCAAATTCCAGTAACAGAAGAATACATAGAAAAAGCAATGACATTTGGAGATATTGTAACAGATTTTTTAATTAGATATCGAAATTATAGTTTGATTAAATGTTTAGGGCAAAATATTATTATTACAGCAAGAAGCGATTGTCATAAAAGATTTGAAGAACTTTTATCAAAAGGTTATTCCATTCAAAGAAGAGCGAAGCTTTATTATTGTCAAGGATTTCATAAGCTTCCTGTATTACCAACTAGAGATATTGCTTATCCTTTTGAAGAATGGATTGAAGCAGAAAATGGAGAATATATGAAAATTATATAAATAATATTTTTAGAAAAGAATAAGAAACAAAACAAATCTATTGACATTGCCAATCAAATTCGGTAAAATGGTAAATGTCAGATGGAGTAGTACTCAAGAGGCTGAAGAGGCGCCCCTGCTAAGGGTGTAGGTCGGGTAACTGGCGCGAGAGTTCAAATCTCTCCTACTCCGCCATTTATGCTAGTAAAATCTTGCAAACCGAAAGGTAGCAAGATTTTTTATATTTTACAAAATTATCACAAAGTATCATGAATTATTACAAAAAATCATCATTTTCGGCACTCTTGAAAAAAGGGTTATCTATCGATAAATAAAGGGTATAAAAAAGAGCTATGCTAAAAAAAGTGAGCGAAAATACATTAATAAAATTAAAAAAGAGAAATGGAGTAAATAATTAATGGAAAAAGATTTCCAAAATCTAAGGTTTAATATAACCGAAGATATGAACAACACTTTTATTGAACTTCTATTAACTAAACAAATGTTAGAAAATAAAAAAACTAAGAAAAAAGATAGACAACTTTTAGAGGAACATCTTAATAACTTAAAAAATCAATTTGTTTTAGATTTTAGAAAGAACAATGTTGAAGAAAGAAAAATCTATAATGAACTAATGAACAAGTAAAAACCTTGTTCTTTTTTTGCATTTTTTTATAAAAAATTTTATATTTATTTTTCAACTTTTTACTCGAAAAATAGATATACAATATAAAATAAACCTTTTAAAATAAAATAAAGGAACTTTCATTTTAAAAAATGGTACAGTTTGTCAAAAATACTGTGCCTTTTTTCTTTGTTTTTTCTTGTTAAACTGTAATCATAAAGCCAAGTTGCAACGAACTTTGTAAAAAAAATATTTATTATAAAAAGTGGCATCCCCACTAAAGAGAGATGATTTAGATGATAGATAACAATACAGTAAATTATAAAATATTAAGTGAGATTAAAGTAGAAATAGCAAAGGTTATGATTAGCAAATATACAGAGGGAAAAGTTACACAAGCTGACTTAACAAAGTTTGCTAAGGTAGTAAATCGACAACAATAAAATAATAATTCAAGAAGTAGTTTAGATAATCGCATTGCTAGTATATATGCTACTGTTCAAAAATTATATGACAACTATGATGAATATAATAAAATCTACAATTCGGAAAACTAAAATTAAACTTATATCAAGCTAAACTAAGGCTATTCACAAGCTATATTAAGCTATGAATAAGCCTAAAAACCTTATAAAACCTAAGAAAGAGAGGATTTGATTAAAATGAAATATGGTATATTATTAATAAAGTGTTCTTGCTAATGTAAATACTACTAAAAATGAGTACATTGTCAATTATAACGATATACTTTATACTGTTCCCAAAAAAGATATTAAAAAAATAATGTGGGCAATAGATATGGGTTGTGATAACTATTATGAATATAAATATTATATCTAAAAGTTGTGTTCAACTTTATGACTGAGAAATGAAAAAAGTACGCTACAATTAATATAGCCAAATCAAACCTGTAGAAAGGAAGTAAAAAATGGCAATTTTACATTTCAATAGTAAATGATTGTATAAAATAAGAAAATATGCTATAATCTAATTATCAAAGGAGGAAAAAATATGGCATATTCTGAAGATTTTAAAGCAAAGGTTAAAAAAACTTATCCAGCTTGGGAGGAAATGCATCAACTTTTGGATGATGGGGATTTAGAAACAGTTGGTAAAGGTTTATACGATTCATCAATGAAATTCTTTACGCCAGAAGAAATTGTGCAAGCAGTTGAAAGCTTGAATTTTCTATCAATATATCAAAAAGCTAAAGATTTAATTGGGAAAAAAGCTTTATATCAAGAATGGGAAGAAATAAAAAAAACACAAAAAAAACCAATGGGTATGTAAAGATATAGTTTAATTGCTATATTTTTTTGTCGGCTTATTTAGGACTAGACAAGGCAATATTGCCCTAGTCGATTGTAATTAGGCGAAACATATCCCTAGTGGTATAATACACTTTTTTTATACCAAAGTTTGGTGCATTTATTTTGGTGCTTATACCAAACATTTTTAAACTCATACCAAAACGAAAGTAAGTTAAATGTATAAACAGAACCAAAAATGAAAAGTTTTGGTAATTGATTTAAAGGGTAAATAACGAGGCATCGGATTATTGTCTTTGTAAATATGCTTATAATGTACCTTTTAAGGTGTTTATTATACTCTAGGTTGCTTGTAATCTCTATTAGATAGTATGATTATGAAAAAATCTTGTAAATAAAAAATTTACAGGATTTTTTTAGTATATGTTATATAATGAAGGAAATATTGATGTAGCTTCGAAATCATTCTTTTTTGAAAATAAAATATAACAAAAAAGATTGAAACGAATTCAATCTTTTGATTAACGGATATGTCTTGGAGGGCAGTCTTCAAAAGAGCAATCTTCAACATGATCCTCTGGTGATGGGCCACCCGTTTCATGACAATCGTGTAACCAAGAAGACTCGGCTGGAGGAGTTACTTCTGGGATGCGATAATCATCCTCTCTTTCAGAAGGCTCTTCTGGAAATGGAATCTCTGGAATTTCTGGTTTCTCTGGAATTTCCTCTTGATTTTGATTAGGCTCTATAGTAATATGATCCTGTTCAGTCATAGCATAAGGACTAAAAAGATTTTCAACTTCAGAATAAGAAAAAGTAATGTTTTTTCCATATAATAAATTATTTGTTTTATGCGTTATTTCCTCTCGTGATATTGGTTTTCCAGATCCTAAACTATTTATCAACAAATTATATGCTACTTGGGAAGGTATCCCTTCCACAATTAAAGTTGTAGTAGTAGGTAAAGTTGTCTCCCCCTCTTTTTTTTGCGCAAATTGTAAAAATTCGTCTTTCATAATATTCACCTTTCCTTTTATTATATAAAATCATACTATAAATTGTAATAGCAATATAGAATGTTAATATGTGTAAACCTAAAAATAACCTTTTATATTTTTATTGAAGTAAAGAAAATTCATTGACTTTTTAAGGTTTCTCGTATAATATAAAATCAATGGGAGGGGACATTATGGAAAAATATCAAACTCCAGTAATGAATCTAAACTTGGTGAGAACTTTTGTCATTGTGGGTCAATCAAAAGATTTAAATGATGCAGCTCATAAATTGGATATTGATAGAACCAATGTATCTAGACATATTGCTGCTTTAGAATCCATTTATGAAACAAAATTACTGAATAATGATTCTAAAACATTTGAACTCACAGAAGATGGGAAAAAACTGTTTGATGATTATGAGAAAGCGTATAACTTAATGTTTGCAGCAGAAAAGAATTTCAGACAAGGAAAATCTCTTAACACGGGGAGACTTACAATTGGATTTTCATCTGATGTTGACCCAAATTTTGTGAATAGAAAGATTGAACTATTTAAAAAGAAATATCCAAATGTAGTAATCAAAATATTAGTATTACCGACCCAAGACTTGTATGATAAGCTTGCTCAATTTTATATGGACTTTATTATAGATACTCCAATTGACAGCATTCAAAAGGTAAAAAATATTGAAATGAAAGAATTAGGAAAAGAACCATTTTGTATTGCTTATTCTAAAAAACTTTATAATTTGAAAATAGAATCTATAAAAGATTTAGATAATTTACCATTAATTCTCCCAATTAGTGCGAAAAAAGAACGATCAGAATTTGACAAAATATTAGAAAAAGAAGAGATCAATAAGAATATATCATTAGAAGTAGATGATTATCATTTTGCTTTAGAATATGCGAAAAGTGGTTTAGGATTTGCTTTGCTTCCAAAACGCTGCGTTACAGAAGAATTGTTGATTGTTGATATTGATCTTACAAAAACAATATCAGTTGCCTATATCGAAAAAAATCTTTGCCCTGCAGCTAAAAAATTACTAGAAGAATTTGATTTGATAAAATAACGAATTATGAATATATTATGAAAAAGCCATTATCTCAATGGTTTTTTTGCATTCACGCAGAATCGATTGTAAAATTGCATCACTTCATTTCTAATATAGTGTGTTATTATAAAAAGCAATTTAGTGAGGTGATTTATATGGCAGTAGTAGAAATGCATTCTAGTTGGTTAGCAATCAATTCTGTAGTAGGATGTCCAAATGGTTGTGAATATTGTTTATTACAAGCAACGGGGCACAACAAATGTATTCCAAAAGCAATTGCAACTCCAAAGGAAGCTGTAGAAGAACTTTTAAAATTTCAATATTATGATGAAGCGATACCTGTTTGTTTACTCCCAAATACAGATGTTTTTGTAAACCTTCATAATATTAATTATTTATTTGAACTATTTAATGAAATAGAAAATCATCAAGTAAAAAATGAATTGATTATTATTACCAAATGTGCAATTCCAAATATTGTAATTGAAAAAGTGCTTGATTTAAAAAGGAAAGGTATACATGTTATTTTCTATATTAGTTATTCTGGTCTTGGAAAAGAATATGAACCAAGCATTTCAGAACAAGCCTTATTAGATAACTTTAGAAAGCTTGCCGAAAATGGGATTGATGTAATTCACTACTTTAGACCTTTTTTGCCAGATAATTCAAGCCCTGAACAAATCACTAAAATATTAGATGAAGTAAGTCTATATACAGATGTATCTGTTACAACAGGACTTGCACTGATTGAGACCTTTATTGATAAAATTGATTTTTGGAAGTCAATTAAAGCAAATCGAGAACAGTGCTTAAAAGCTAACTGCGTTTGGACCGATACAGCCTGGGATTACTTTCAAAATAATTATAATCATACCCAACAAATATTTCAAACGAATACATGTGGACTAAATGCAAAGTTAAATAGACCTTCTCCTCAGTATTATGGAACACAGGAATGTTTAAATTATAATCATTGTAGTAAAGAACAACGTGAAAGATGTAGAAAACATCATGTAGAAATGAATCGAGAATTAACAAAAGCAAGATGTTCTAGATTATTAGAGAAACTTGGCTTTGATATTACAAATGTTGAATTTGTGTTTGATAAGTATGGAAGTTTAGAACTAAAGAATATTGAGCTAAAAATTTGCGATGCTTCTTATTTATCTTATGTCTTAGGAGTAAAAGTTTATATTAAAACAAATAATATTGTTTCGAACACTTATAATTCTACATTAAATGGAGCCACTCCTCTTGTTTTAAAGGTAGGAAGATAATATGATTGAGTTTTTAGATCATCATTTAGAAAGTGCTATAAAACTTGTACATGATTTTGATAAAACAAAAGAAAAAAAATGGGAAGCAAAAGATTACTTAAATGAACTTTATGTACAATTGGGTCATGTTTATAATGTTTTGTATGGTGATCCATATGTGAATGAAAGAAATAGAAAAATTGATAATTTAGGTGATGAGTTATCAGATGTATTACTACAACTGATTAATTTAGCTGATCTTTTAAATATTGATATGTACGAGATGAAATCTTTTGAGAAAGAAGATTACCAAGATATAAATGGATTTCCGATTCTTCTAGGACAACTTTCTGAAGTGATTATGGAAATGAGTAATTGTCGATTTAAAAAAGAAAGAAGTGGATATCGTACAAGTCATGATTTTGCAAAAGAACGAATTTTCAAATTATTTATAATTACTTATAATATTGCTATGAAATATGATTTAGATATGATAAAAGAATTTGGGGATATGGTAGAAGATGCGAATGGTTTCTTAAGTCGATTTGAACCAAAAAAAGCAGAATATATAGATATCTATGATGAGAAAGAAAGATATCTTGGTTATTCAGAAAAAAAGAAAGCGCATGAACTAGGACTTTTTCACAAAGTTATTGGTTGTTTGATATTAAGCAAAGAAAAAATATATTTCCAGCTTAAAAATCCAAAACATAATGGAGTGCATGAAAAAGAATATTTAGAAATTACAGCAGGAGGCCACTTAATGTCTGGGGAAACATTAAAAGGTGGGGTACGTGAAATAGAAGAAGAAACGGGGTTAAACGTCTTATTTGAAGATCTTACTTTTTTAGAAAAAAGAATCTGTGATAAAAGAATAAAAGAGGATTATATTATAAAAGAGTTTCAATATTTTTATTATTTAGACATCCATCATTTTTCACTATTGAATTTTAAAAATTATGATAAAGAAGAAATCGTTAGTTTTGTAGAACTAAAAATTAATGATGTCATTCACTTATTAAATGGAAAAAGAAAAAGAATAAAAGGGAAAAAAATAAAAGAAGAAAAAGAAGTAGAAATGATAGTAACATTAGATGATTTTGATCCAGACTTTTTAGAGGAAGGACTATATCATACATTATTACATAAAATAAAGAATAAAAGGGTAAATACAAAAAAGAAATTAAAAAGAATAAAAGGGATTCATAGAAAAGCAAATACAATCAACCGAAAAGATTTTATTAGAAATGGATTATGTTTTTCTGTAACAATAGATGAAGAACAAGAAAATTATATCGTTGGTTTAACAATTGACCAGAAAGAGGGGCTATTAGAAAAGGTATTTCAAAATTATAACGTTGCAATGAAATATTTTGAAAGGCTCATTAGTTATGTAGAAAATACAGCAGGAAGTGAAATCATTACAGACTGCTATGAAGAAAAACATGGGAAGTAATTTACATGTTTTTTTTGTGATGATTTGAAAAGTAAAATGATAATTTAGAAAATTTTTTTATATTAGACAATACATTGTTTACTTATTTCTTTATTTAGAAAGGAAAAACTAAAATTTAAAGTACTGAAAAAATACTAAAAAATTGCCTGAATTTTAGCTCTATTATTTTAATGATTGTCATGATACAATTGATATAAATAGAAATTTTAACGAAACATTTCTATTTTTTTATTTCTGGAGGTGCAAAAACGCATGAATTTGTGCAAAAAAACTTGACATTTTTTGGAAATCAGTTAAAATAAGTGTCAATTAGTCAGGGGGAGAGGTATGAAATTATTACTTCCAAAGGAGAACTTACAAAAATATAACCTAAGAGATATTGTCCGAGAGGTATATCAATTGTTTAATGATTATAATGCAAAAAAACTTATGATGAAAGCATATGGTGAAAAAACGTTATCAAGAACGATACATTTAGAACGCATGAAGCCACATCATAGTGATCCAGTTTTTGCTGCAACTTTAAAAAGAGAACGTTTAAAAGCAGAAGTTGAACAATTTAATAAGAAACTTAAAAATTTAAAATTGACAATGACAGAAGAAGAAAAGAAAGTCTTTAAATGGTGTGTAGAAGATCGAAAAACAGAGTATGAGCTTTGTGATTTGTTGCATAAGTCTTCAAAAACAGTGCATTTGATTAAAAAAAGTTGTTATGTGAAAATAGCCCTTCACTTTGGACTAGTTGACGTAGATTGATCATAGTTTATGCAAGAAATATGCAATTAGTTAATGAAAAAAGGAATTGTGTTATAATGTATTTAGTAAGGAGTAGTAGTTGTATGAAAAAGAAGTTTTGTGAAAATTGTGGACAGCCATTAGAAAGTGAGCAGGACGTTTGCTTATCTTGTGGGAGTAAATTAGAAAAGCCAGTAGAAAAAAAATCAAAAAATAAGAAAGTAGCTATTATTGTTGCTGTAGTTGTTTCTATATTGTTAGTAGCAGGTATTGCATTAGGCGTAATTTTAAAAATAAAAAATGACGAAATCAGAAAGCAAGAAGCTTTACAAGAGGCAGTAAAGCAATATAAGGAAGATGCTTATTTATTTAATCTTAGTATGTTAATTTCACTTGCAGATATTGAAACAGTTGGAAATGATATATCCTCTTATTGGAGAGATTATATTTATAATAAAAAGTATTTAAGTGTTGATGATGCAGTGCAAAGTGCATTAAACAAAAACAGGAGTTTAATTGAAACTATTAATAAAAATAAAATTACCATTGAAAGTGATTATAAAAAGTTATTAAGTCTGCCAGACGAGAATGATAGTGAACTGATAGAAATAAAAGCAAAAATTAAAGAGTTATATAGTGAATATTATGATTTTTATGATATTGTAATAACTCCAACTGGAAACTATAATTCATTTAGAACAGAGTTTACTTCTCATGATGGTTCTGCTATAAAGAAATATGATGAACTAAATACATTATTAGGTCATTAATAAATGTGCTCCTATTACTAAATAGGAGTTCTTTTTTAATAATAGGTAACTATTATTTTTTTTTTTGGAGGTTTTTTGTATGTATATAGATAAAAATGATACAAGTTTTATTGTGTATTTAATTAGAAAGTATCAAATAAGATTTGATTCTATTGATGATTATTTGTTTTGGTTATATAGAAGTTTTTCAAATTCTAATAAGATAAAGTATTATCAAACATTAGAAGAAGATATTATTTTATATAGTAATATTCAAACAGGAAAGGAAGATAAAGATGGGGCGCTTGAATAAACAATCTACTTTTGTTAGTTTTATGTCTCATAGTTATAGAAGACATCAAGTAGTATTTCATTTTATAGATGATTATTTATTATGGTTATATGAGGAGTTATGTAATTATAATGAGACTATGTATTATCAGACATTAGAAGAAGATATCGTAAAGTTTTGTGAATTTCAGGAAAGGTGGAAAAGAGGATGTTAACAAACAAACAAAAACAGGTTTTTAATGCAATTGAATATTTGATAGAAGAAAAAGGGTACTCGCCAACTTATCAAGAAATAGCGGATTTATTAAATGTGAAAAATGTAAGTAATATATTTAATATTGTTATGAATTTAGAAAAAAAAGGATATGTCTCTACAAAACAAGGAAAAAGTAGAACCATTATGATTGTAAAAAATAATCATGAATAATCTTGTTTTATAAATATAAAAAAATCTTTAAATGGAAATAATGATGATAAAAAATAAATCTGTTATTGACTGAAAACTCGAAAATATTTTCGAGTTTTGAACTCTATCCATTGTATGAATTCAAAAGTCCATGTATAAATGTAATCGAACAAGCGGATTTTATCCCTTATCTGTTTGTTCATAAAGTGCTGTTGAAACGTTATGTTTCTCAAATTAAGAAAAAGTATGAAATTTTTAATTACTAAAAATCCAATGGGGATAAACCAAGTAAAGAATTAATTATTATGTTAGTCAAATTAAAAATATTCATATAACTTTTAGGAAGGTGTTAAAAATGATAGTAGCAGATTTATTTGAACAAACCATTTTTCCAAATTTAAAGGAGTATGTAGAATCTAATTCAAATGCCCTAGTGTCAAAAAAGAAAATAGATAGCTATCCATTAGTGGTAGTAAAACTGCTTCCAATTAAAAATCAATATAGCAGTTTGAATTATGAAGAAGAAATTTACATATTTGGGATTGATATTAAAATATTTTCAAATGAAGATATTACTGTAATTACCAATAAAGTAATTGATTATTTTAGAACGAACTTTCGATTAACTTTAAGATTGGAATTAGATGTGAGCGAAAGTATTTATCAAAATAATATTAGAGTAACTGGAAAAATGAAAGATCATATTGTCTACCCATTTGAAGACTACAAAGAATAAAAGCACTCTAAAAAGGGATTAGAAGAAAGGATGATTAAAATGTTAGATTTAGGAATTGAATTATTTGTTAAGGAAACAACAGAAGAGAAGTTTCCAAAATTACCATTAGTAGCAGTGAAAGGGGCTCCAGCAAGTGGACAAGCAGCAGGAACAGTTGAAACAACAACTTCAAGTGATCCTGTAAAAGTATATATTGCAGATAGACCAGATACAGGTGCTATGGATTTTGTTTACAATTATTCAGCAGAAAATTTTGCTGCAGTAAAAGAGATTTGTGATAATGTTGCAAAAGATATTATGATTAAATATCCAGATGGAACAGGTGCTATGTATAGAGGTACTTGCCAAACTTGGAGAAATGAAGTATCAGTAGGTGGTATTATTGAATGTACTTTGCATACTGTACCAAGTGCACAGGTAGTTGATAAAACTGCAACAGAAGTAACCGCTTTAATGGCAGTAGAAGCATAGAAAGAAGGGCTTTTATGAGAAAGATTACAATAAATGTAAGTGATAAAGATTATGAGCTATTATTAAATCGTAATGGGATTAAATGGTTAGAGGCAAAAGGATATGTATATGAAAATTCTAATAAAACGCCAATTACAAATTATGATTTATTATGGACAGTTGGTTTTTTAGCAAATTATCCTAATTTTACAGAAGAAGAAATTTTGAAGTTACAAGATACTTATCGAAAAGAAAAAGGAAATCCAGCAGAAGTTACTTCGTTTATGGTAAATGAATATCTCGCTTTTATAAATGCCCTAGTCGATACGAAATCAATCAAGAAAAAAGCGACGATAACAGAAATGTAGGAAAACAGTATAAGAACTTGACAGATTGGTTTTATGATTTGCTTCCTATGGCAATTACATATGGTATGTCTGTAAAAGAGTTCTGGGAAGAAGACCCCGATCTTTTCTGGGCATACCGTTTTTCTTATATTGAAAGAATTAAGTTTGAAAATGAGGATAAAAATGGGACGGCTTGGCTACAAGGGGCTTATATATATGAGGCAGTATCGATTGCACTTGCTAATGCTTTTAGTAAACA